>CACPJA010000006.1 GCA_902634075.1 uncultured Gammaproteobacteria bacterium | reverse complement strand
AGTTTAATTCCAGAGGTTATTAAACAAACAGGTCAAATTGATGTATTGATTAATAATGCTTCTACGTTTTATCCCACGCCTATTGAAGATATAACTTATGATGATTGGAATAACCTTATGGGAACTAACTTAAAAGCCCCTCTTTTTTTATGCAAATATGCGACTCCATATTTAAAAAAATCAAAAGGTTGTATAGTCAATATGGTCGATATTCATGCTTCCAAACCATTAAGAAACCACCCAATTTACGGTCCCGCAAAATCAGGCTTAGTTATGTTAACAAGATCACTAGCTAGAGATTTAGCTCCTGATGTTAGAGTCAATGGTATAGCGCCTGGCATGATTCTTTGGCCTGAAAACGAACCCTCTGATGAAATAAAGGAAAAAGTGATAGATCAAATCCCATTGAAGCGTTCAGGGGAGCCAGAAGATATAGCTAATACAGTTTTATTCCTCATCACACAAGCAAACTATATTACTGGTCAAATTATATCCGTTGACGGCGGCCGAGGAATCAATTGATTATTTTCAACTTCAACAAGTCTTTAAATCTATGAATATCTCTTCGTAAGACTTATTTTCTGTAGGGTGAATCCCTTCGGGAAATATTTCTGCCAAAGGATCGAGAACAAAGTCATATTCCAATATCTCATCTCTGGGCAAATTCAAACTCTTGTCAATTAAATCGCCATATAATAAAAGATCAATATCTAAAGTTCTTGAGTTGAATTGTCCTGTTCCAGTCTCTCTTCCAGTTTGTCTTTCAATATAGTGAAGATAATTGATTACTGTTTCTGGAGAATCGCTGGTGGATGCTTTTATGACAAGATTAAGGAAATCATCTCCTTTAAAACCAACTGCTTTAGTTTTGTAAATCGAGGAAATTAATAGCTTGCCGTACTTTATTTGTAGTTGCTCTTTAGCAAAATCAATGTTCTTTTCGGGTTCAATATTGCTTCCTAGGCTCAAAAAAATATCAAATATTGGGCCCTTTGGAGTCATCCTTTAGAACGCTCAATCATCAAGCTTACATTCTTTGAATCCCTTATTGCGTATGGTTTTGAAATGGTTAGCTTGACCCAAGAGACCTCAAATTCATTAAGGATGATTTCTGCAACTTTATCCGCAAGAGCCTCAATCAAGTCAAACTGGTTTTCTAGAGCGTATTGCTTTACTCGTTTAGAGACAGCCTTATAGTCTAGGGCATCTTTAATTGAATCCGATTTTGAGGCCTTGTTGATATCAGTGGACATTTCAATGTCAAAGACAACCTTTTGAGGGTTTCTTTTCTCCCAGTCCCAAATTCCTATAACCGTATTAACAGTTAATTCAGTGAGTTTGATTTTATCCATAAGCATTTTTCCCTTCATAGATTTTATCAATGGACCACCTCGGATTAACAGTTATTTGATAATTCTCATTAATAATGCCTTGCTGAAATCGGTAAAGACCTGTCAGAGCAATCATGGCTGCATTGTCAGTGCAAAACTCGAGACTAGGATATATAACCTCAACACCTTTTTTGCTAAATACATCTACCATTTTTGTTCTTAGTTGTTTATTAGCGCCAACACCACCTGCGACAATAACAGAATTAATATCATATTTTACTACCGCAAGTTCAGTCTTCCCAACCAAGCTATCCACTATAGCTTCCTGATAAGCATAGGATAAGTCGGCTCTGCATTGATCGTCCAATGCATCATCATTTCTCAACTGTTTAACACGATACATGAGTGAAGTCTTGAGTCCACTGAAGCTGAAATCTAGAGATTCTTTATCCCTTGATAAGGGTCTTGGAAAATCAAAAATATCAGGTTTGCCCATTTCAGCGAGCTTAGCGATTTCAGGGCCACCTGGATAACTTAGTCCTAATAGCTTTGCTGCCTTATCAAAGGCTTCGCCAGCTGCATCATCTAAAGTCTGTCCCACTAGTTCATATTCTCCTTTGGATTTGACTAAAACAAGTAAGGTGTGGCCACCAGAAACCAAAAGTGCAATAAACGGCATTTCAGCAGATTCTTGTTCTAATAGAGGCGCTAACAAATGTGCCTCCATGTGATGGATCGGGACAGAGGGAATTCCGAGGGAAAATGCCAATCCATTAGACATAACTGAACCAACTAATAACGCTCCTGATAAACCAGGACCGGCTGTATAAGCTATTGCATTAATATCCTGAAGGGATTTCTCAGTTTCCTTTAGTAAATTATCGATCATAGGCAATAATTTTCTAATATGATCCCGAGAAGCCAGCTCGGGAACCACCCCACCGTATTTTTTATGTAAATCAATTTGGCTAAAAACCTGATGGCCAATTAAGCCTTTTTCAGAATCGTAGATCGCAGTTGCAGTCTCATCGCAACTTGATTCTATCCCTAAGATTAAAAGTGACTTCATTTTCTTTGCTTTTTTTAGGCTTAAACTGTATATTTCACGGTCTATTTATGGATTAAGTATATATTTATTTAACTCAACTAAAAGGATATGTTTTGCCATTAGTTAAAGTAAAAGACAATGAATATTTTGATTATGCACTAAGACGCTTTAAACGCACTTGTGAGAAAGCCGGTATCATTAATGAATATAGAAAAAGAGAATTCTATGAGAAACCCACACAAGAGAAGAAGCGAAAGAAAGCTGCTGCAGTCAAAAGAGAGAAGAAGCGAGTGTCTAGAGAGCATAATCGCTCAAGAAGACTCTACTAAAACAACTTGAGTTTTCAAGAGCAAATCCATCAGCAAATTAAACAATCACTCAAAGACGGTGATCGCCTTAGATTAAGTACATTAAGGATGTTGATGGCTGCTATTCAACAAAAAGAAATTGATACAAGAGCTGATCTCTCTGATTCAGAGTGCTTATCAATTGTCGAAAAACAGGTTCAGCTTAGGCTTGAAGCAGCAGAACAGTATCAGCAAGGTCAAAGAAAGGAATTGTTTGATAAAGAAATGGCTGAAGCTGAGATTTTAAGGGCTTATTTACCTGAAAAATTAGACGCAGAAGAAGTAAGACAAATAATCTCAGAAATTATCAATGAAACTGGAGCAGACTCTCTCAAAGACATGGGAGCAGTAATGGGAGAACTTAAACTGCAAGCAGATGGTAAGATTGACATGAAACTTGCCAGTGATATTGTTAAAGAATCCCTATCTAAATAATTTTTCGCATGTAGATAAGTTCTTTTACTTTTCTGAGTTTTCTGAATAGACTAAATTATCAACCCCAAAGTAAAGAATTATAATAAATTTCAGTTTATGTCCGAAAGAATTCCTCAAGATTTTATTGATGACCTTATAGAGAGAGCCGATATCGGTGAGGTCATAGGAAGACGGGTTGAGATAAAGAAAGCGGGTAAAGAATTTAAAGCGTGTTGCCCCTTTCACAATGAAAAAACACCATCGTTTACAATAAGCCCAGAGAAGGGGTTTTATCATTGTTTTGGTTGTGGCGCTCATGGCACAGCTTTGGGTTTTTTAATGGACTACGAACGACTTACCTTTATTGAAGCTATAGAAGAAGTTGCCAAAATGCTTGGGGTCACAGTACCTAAGACAAAAGAAAATATAGCTAAGTCTAAAGAAAGGAATAGCTTAAAGGATTTATTACAGAATATTTCAAACTATTATGAACAAAACCTAAAAGGCTCTGATAAGGCCATCAAATATCTAAAAAGTCGAGGTATTGATGGAAAAACAGCTAAACATTACGCCCTAGGTTTCTCTATAGATTCTTGGGATGACATCACCCACAAGTTTGGAGTAACACAAGAAGATAAAAAGAAACTTTTAGCATGCGGATTATTGATTGAAAAAGATGATGGTGGATTTTACGATCGATTTAGGAACAGACTGATGTTCCCTATAAAAAATAATAAAGGAGAAATTGTCGGTTTTGGTGGACGAATAATTGATGATGAGGAACCAAAATACCTAAACTCTCCTGAAACATCTTTATTTAAAAAGGGAGAGCTACTTTATGGTTTGTATGAATCAAAAAAATCCATTGCCGATCAAAGAAAAGCCATTATTGTTGAAGGTTATACTGATGTAATAGGCTTGTATCAAAATAAGATAGGTAACTCTTTAGCCACTTTAGGCACAGCAACAACGGAAATTCACATCAACAAAATATTCAGAATCTCAGATCAGATAATATTCTGCTTTGATGGTGACAATGCAGGAAAGAAGGCTGCCAAAAAAGCGATGGAACTCTGCCTACCTCTGGTGAGAAAAAATAAAGAAGCGCGCTTCCTATTACTTGAAGATGATGACCCGGATGAGTTCATCAGAAAAAAAGGGGCTGAAGCTTTTGAAAAGCTTATAAAAGAGGCTCATTCAATGGATGAATTTCTAATTAACCTATGCAATCAAGAGTCTGATATTAACTCAATTAAAGGCAAAGCTAACGCTGCTGAAAATGCTATGACCCTAGCTAATAAAATCAGAGATGGAATATATAAAGACCTTTTAATAAAGAGGATAGCTCAGGAATACGATCTGCCTGAAGAAAAGCTAATGAAGTATCATGTCAGTAATAAAAAAAATACATCCAAAAAAAGCTTTTCTGGTTCTACATCTAAAAAAGTAAGTTTTAAAACAAAAAAAAGACCGAGCCTTATCAAACAGGCAATTCAAATTTTATTACATAAACCTGAGTGTGCGAGAAACATTGATATTAGCCATCAATTTAAGTTCATAGATGAAAAAGGTATTGATGTCTTTAGAAAGATTGTCAGCTTGATAAATGAAAAAGATAAAGTTAAGTTAGCAACGATAATTGAGCATTTTCCAGATCCGAAACTGCAAGAATATCTCAGTAAGCTAGCAACTGAACAAAACCTTATAAATGATAATGAATTGGCAAGTGAATTTGATGATATTATCAAGAGGCTTGATATACAGGATCAGAAAAAAGAGTTAACAAATCTTATTTCAAAGGCTAAAAAAAGCAGCTTGAATAGCACTGATCAGGGAAGATTAAAAGAGTTATCTAGAAAAATAAAATAACCATAAAGAACAAATAGATATATAATGGTCCACCAATTTTTAATCAAAAAAAATAAGTGAAAGATAAAAAAGATAATTTAATGGAAGATGAATCTCTCAAACAATCAGTAGATGTTGAGGAACTCATTGATGTTGAAGAGATTGAATTAGTTCTTGGTGAAGATAAAGAGGAAACTATCGAGCCTTCTGAAAAAGAAAAAACTCCATTCCAAATTCTTCTCGAAAAAGGTAAATCTGAAGGCTTTATAACATATGCTGAATTAAACGAGAATTTACCTGAAGGGATTATTGAAGCTGACAGATTGGAGGAAATAGTCGAAATGATCAGTGATTTAGGCATAGTTGTTCAAGAGCATGCCCCTAAATCAGAAGAAATTGCATCTAATCAAAATAATCAAGAAGATGTCACAAACCCTATAGAAAATGAAATAGGTAAGACCACAGACCCCGTAAGAATGTACATGAGGGAAATGGGAACAATTGAGTTGCTTGATCGAGAAGGTGAGATTGTAATAGCTAAAAAAATTGAGGATGGAAATAAGAAAATACAGGAAACATTGTCAGCATTCATTCCTGTTCTTGAATTTATACACGAAAGATATAAAACCGTTCTTGATGAAATAGAATCTCAAGAAGAGAGTGACCAAAGCAAAATTCTAGATATTTTCTCAGATTTTGCTTATCTCAACGATGAGATAATAGAAATCAACTCAGATAATCAAGCTGAAGAAGTAGCCATTGATGTTTCAGAGATTAATAAAGAAATAAAAAAATTAATTAGGCAAACAAATAGATTAGTCAAACTTATTGATGAAGGCGCTAAAATTGAGGCCATCGAGAAACAAAGAAACAACATTACAGATACTGTTATGGGAGTAAAGATTTCTCCAAAACTTTTTGACATACTTCAAAAAATCATCATTGCTTATATGGATGAAATTAAACGTCTAGAAGGAGAAATCAGAGAATTAGTAGTAGAAACTGCTGGTGTATCTATAGATGAATTTAGAAAGACATTTATAGGAAATGAAACAAAACTAACATGGATTGAAAAATACATCAGAGCTAAAAGAAAGTACTCATCAATTCTTAATAGAAATAAGTCAAAAATTATAGCCAACCAAAAGAAGCTGGCTAAATTAGAAGCATCCTCTCATATTGACATACAGGGAATTAAAGACATTAACCGTCGACTAAATATGGGTAGAATTCGCTCTGATCGAGCAAAAAAAGAAATGGTTGAAGCCAACCTAAGGTTAGTTATCTCAATAGCTAAAAAGTACACAAATAGAGGATTGCAATTTTTGGATCTCATCCAAGAAGGCAATATTGGGTTAATGAAAGCAGTGGATAAATTTGAGTATAGGAGAGGTTATAAATTCTCAACCTATGCCACTTGGTGGATCAGACAGGCAATTACTAGGTCTATAGCAGATCAGGCCAGAACCATAAGAATTCCAGTACATATGATCGAAACCATCAACAAGTTAAATCGAATTCAAAGACAAATGATTCAAGAAAAGGGTAGAGAGCCTAGTGTAGAAGAGCTGTCGGAAAAAATGGAAATGCCAATCTCTAGAATCAGAAAGGTTCTTAAAATATCTAGAGAGCCAATATCTATGGAAACACCGATTGGTGATGATGATGATTCATATTTAGGAGATTTCATTGAAGACACTACTATAGATCAACCTGATGGTGCGGCCACTAAGACAGGCTTAAAAGAAAGCACGGTAAGCATTCTCGAAAGCCTTACCCCAAGAGAAGCTAAGGTATTAAGAATGCGTTTTGGAATTCATATGAACACTGATCACACTCTAGAAGAAGTTGGAAAACAATTTGATGTAACTAGAGAAAGAATAAGGCAAATTGAAGCTAAAGCTTTAAGGAAATTAAGGCATCCTTCAAGAAGTGAGAAACTGAAAAGCTTTATGAATGACAGCTAGAAGCTGCATCTCCTAAAACTAATTTTAATGCTAAAATAAAATCTTTGGGCCTGTAGCTCAGTTGGTTAGAGCAGTGGACTCATAATCCATTGGTCGGAGGTTCGAGTCCTCCCGGGCCCACCATTTTTAGGAGGTTTTGGTTTGTTAAATAGAGAAGATCTTTATTCATTTCTTTGTAGCCTTATTGCTAATATAGATAAATGACAATACCCCAACCAAGGCAATCAAAATAGTATTAATAAAACCAAGAGCCTGAACTCCTTTTAGCATTAAAATTAAAGCAATCCCCCAGGCAAAGCAAGCGAGAAGATCAGCAAAATAAAAACGCTTTAATTCCAATCTTGTTAACCCTAAAAAAAACGGCATGATGGCTCGAATTGCCGGCGTAAATCTTCCAATAACCACTGCTAAAGGCCCAAATCTATCAGCTGCAGATGTAGCCTTATTGATCAGCACAGTCCTTTTTTGAAAAAAAGTTAAGGAAAGAACCTTATCACCAGAATATTTACCTACTAAAAAACCTCCAAGATCTCCAAGGTGTGCCCCGCTCATTGCTATGGGTGCAATCAAATAAAGAGTGAGAATTTGTTGATCGAATAAATACACACAAATTGAAAAGAGCACGATACTGGGAACTATGCTCCCAGTAATAACCATCGATTCAAGAAAGGCGAGTATAAATATTGCAAGCCAAGCATATTCTGGGTTATGCAGTAAAAAATTCTGAATTGAATCTGGCTTAAATATACTTTCAATGAGGTTCACAATTATTTTTCAGTTCTTACTACACTAGGCTAGATATTTCAGTAATAACTATTGATAAACCTACAAGACTGGAATACCAAGCATATACGGTAACTAGCTCAACACTCTTACCCATTTGTTTTGTAATGAATAAATGGATAAGCACAGAGACAAGATAACTAGCACCTATAATTCCTAGTGACTGAATAATGATACTATTGGCATTTAAGTTATCAGGTGACAAATATAATAGAACGCCACAAATGAGTACAAATGTTCCGCCGACTGCATTGATTTTATCTAAAGGCATTAGAACCACCATTATATAAAGATATTAAACGAATGATTGAGGCTCTCTCGAAAATATTTCTTCAATCATAGGTATAAAATAATCTAGAGATTTTTCTTTATAATTTGGGTCAAACGATTTTTGATCCCATTTTGAACAAAAATCTATGCAGTCCTGATAGTGAGGATGATCTTTATATTGATCCCTTAAATTTTTATCCTCATCGTAATGATGCATCCAATAGTATCCTTGAAACAATCCATGATTAAGGACTATCCAATAATTTTTTTCACTAACATACGGTCTTAAAATAGCTGCAGAAGCTTGAGAGTGATTGACTGGTGATATTACATCACCTATATCATGAAGTAGCGCACAAACTATTGTTTCTGTATCAACTCCATCTTTTTCTGCTCTTGTAGCCGTCTGAAGACAATGCTGAAGCCTGCTGATTTGATATGGAGAGTCTCCATCCATCATTCTAAGCCATTCTATGACTCTTTTTGCCAAGCTCCTTTGATTTTCTGAATCATGTATTGCAATAAGATCATAATCTTCCTTAGTTCCATGATCCATTGATGTAAATTTAACTTTTTGATCCAACTTAATTAATTCCCTAAATTTTTTAAAAGAAATAAATTATTTTCTATATTGTCCATTTCATAGTATGCATCTTGAAGATGACGCTTACCATCTGGCTTAAATTCATCCCTTCCGTGAAGAATTCTATGGCCATGAACTAGGAGAATATGCCCTGCTTCAAGTCTAAATCTTGATTTATATTTTTCACTATTAACTCTGTTACATAGTTCATGATAGGCCTCATAAAATGAGCTAACATTTTTCTTTTGAGGATCTATCATTTGCATTAATTGATTTGAGAATCTGAATCCAGTAATTTCGTTTTCCGAATTTAATCTGATCATTGGTTCATTTGCATAAGTCTCATTTTCTTCATCAAACTCTCTAAAAGGAACTGAAAAAGTACTCAAAATATCAAAATATTCTGAGCAATCATCTCTTAAATCCCTAAGCACTGCATATCCATCAACTATTATTGATTTTCCACCTTCGCATTCATTCTCAAGCATATGAAGAGCCTGCACACTTGGTGGCCATGTATAACTAGCAAAATCATTGTGAGGAGGAAGCTCCAGTGAAGTGTGTGCAATATTATAGACATGACCTTTCATCGGTACGTTGTGAATGCGCTCAAATAATACCTCTCTAATAGGACCCAGTCTTGGAGCAAGTTCTTCTAATGAATTTGGAACACAAGGAGCTTCTTTGATAACTATCGCACCTTTAGCGCTAAAGTCTGAAATGGCACCTATGGCAATATCATTGTTCTGAAGAAAATCATCCCAATCATAATAACTAGGGATGAAATTATTACTCCATAGATCTTTTCCAGGCTTTCTCGGTTTTCCTAAAGTTTTTATATCTTGGAAACTTATAGATGTTTCATGGCCATCGGGCCAAAGTATTTGAATGTTCTTTTCATTCACATCTATATTTCTGGGTCTTAAATCTACTGGTACAGAATTGAGCATAAACCTCTTTTCTTGTGTCTCCTCTACTCTGCATTCATTGCAAGGACAATTATCTCGTATCCACAGATACGGCAGTTCATACTCTAATTCTTTATTTATTAAGATTTTTAATGCGTTTTCATTAGCTACAAAATCCATTTCTTAACCTCTAGTCATTTATTTATAATATAAAACATGGATAAAGAAAGCTTAAAAAATAATCATATTAATTCAAATATGCGAAAAGTTGCTCTTACAGCTTTAGCGGGTACCAGTATAGAATGGTATGATTTTTTTCTTTATGGAGCGGCAGCGGCTCTTATTTTTCCCACCGCTTTTTTTGGAGAAGTTCCTCCTACAACAGCCTTAATTTTATCTTTATTGACATTTGCAGCTGGTTTTATAGCTAGGCCAATTGGTGGGATTATCTTTGGACATTTTGGGGATAAGATAGGCAGAAAGAAAACACTTATTATTGCTTTAATGTTAATGGGTATCTCTTCTACATTAATAGGCCTGTTGCCAACCTATGCCATGATTGGTGTTGTAGCACCTATTCTTCTTACTTTATTAAGGTTTGCTCAAGGATTAGCTATAGGCGGTCAGTGGGGTGGAGCAATGCTTTTAGTCACTGAAAGTGCTCCATCAAATCAAAGAGGATTTTATGGAGCTTTTGCTCAGGCTGGTGCTCCAATTGGAGTAATACTAGCCAACTTAGCTCTTATTATTACAAGTGCTTTGGTTTCAGAAGAATTTTTTAATACTTGGGGTTGGAGAATTCCTTTTCTGGCTAGTGCTGTTTTAATTATTATTAGTATGTATATTCAATTAAACCTTGAAGATACTAAAGCGTTTAAAGAATTAGAAGTTCACAGAAATGAAGAACAAAGCGATGTTGAAACTGTCATCCAAAAATCACCAATTATTGAGGCAATAAGAAAATACCCTAAAAGGATAATTCTAGCTGCTGGAGCTTTTCTTAACATTCAAGTCACTTTTTATATTTTAATAGCATTCTTACTAGCCTATGGAGTTGAAAGTGCACAGATGGCAAGGGATGACATGCTGGCTGCAGTTTTAATCGCTTCAGCAATTATGGTACCTATGCAGTTTGTATTCTCCTCGTATTCTGACAGACACGGCAGAAGAGGTATCTTTATGGTGGGTGCCGTTTTATCGGGTCTATGGGCTTTTGCTGTTTTTCCATTAGTTGATACAGGGAATTTTTGGTTTATAACTTTAGCGGTATCAGGAGGACTGGTTTTTTTGGCAATGATGTATGGACCTCAAGCTGCCTTCTTTACAGAATTATTTAGTACTGAAGTTAGATATTCAGGAGCAACCTTAGGTTATCAGTTTGGAGCAATTATTGGCGGAGCTTTTGCTCCAACTATAGCTGTTAAATTGTGGACAGAAATAGATGTTTTTTGGGTTTCAGTTTATATGGCATTTTCAGCATTGCTAACTTTGCTCTCGGTAATAGCATTAACTGAGACCTTTCAATCTAATTTAAATGAGACTCAATAAGATAATTTTGAAATTGTCTCAGTACGCCATTTTTCAGTTATCTCAATCTGGTTGAAACAAAATATATGGTATCCAGCAAGATTCGAGTTATCGATATCTTTATACTCAGAAATACTTTTTACTAATTTATCTGGATTATAAATGCTAGATCTCATTAACTCTGCAGCGACTTGAGATTTTTTTCGCAAAAAGCGCATGGAGTCTCCGACACCTATACGTAGAGAAGTCTTTAGAAGTCGCCCTCGCTCAATGGCGCCAGGCAATCCAACCCAAACAGGGAGACGGATGCCTTGCTGATTAATCCGAACCAACCAGTCACCTAATATATCTGCATCAAAACACATTTGAGTAACAATGTAATCTGCTAATTCTTTTTTCATATGAAGTGCTTCCATCAAGGTTTCCTCACTAACATCTGGGTGACCCTCGGGATGTGCGGCAATTCCAATATTCTCTATATTATGGCCGCATTTATGCAAAGCTTTAAGAAGATCATAGGCATTATTAAATTCACCTGTTGGTTGAGGTAGATCGCCCCCAGGGACAAAAATACTTTTGATATTCAATGTATCTAGTCTTTTGACAATAGTCTCAAGGTGTTTTTTTCCACTTACACATTTCGCTGCAATATGCGGTATAACCTGGAAACCTTGTTTGATAAGTTTTTCACTTAGATCTATGGTTTCATCTACACCCTTGGTTGGTGAACATGTAACAGCGACGTGAGAGTTTTCCTGAAGAGACTCTAACCTTTCTTCTATGCCTGGAACTGGAATAATTTCCATATAAGCTTTTTCCAGATCCTCTCGCATTCGCTGATTCACTGATTCTTTAGGCGTGTTTATGTTAATAATTTTCTCCTATCGGGCTGAATATATATCAAAGGGTACTATCTTTTTTTTAATCTATTTAATTTATTCGGAAGTTTTAACAGTGCGGTTTCGAAAACACTTCTTAGTGATTTATATCAATAATCTCTATCTTCAAATTCAGATTTTCTCTTAGCTATAAACTCAAGTAAAGCTTCATCAATTGCAGGATCTAATTTTGGAGCTTCGTATTCTTTTAACATTTCTTTCCATTTTAAATTCGCCCGTTTTGCAGAGTCCAAACTGCCTTCAGCTTCCCATTGCTCAAAAGGATTGTTATCAGCAATTTCGGAGCGATAAAAAGCGGATTCAAAATTAGCCTGAGTATGTGCCGCACCTAAAAAGTGGCCGCCTGGTCCAACCTCCCTGAAAGCATCCATGGCTTGAGCGTTCTCAGATAACTCGACACCTTCAAGTAAGACAGCAAGCATTCCAGCTTGATCTGCATCCATTATGAATTTCTCATACCCCATGGAAAGTCCTCCTTCAAGCCACCCAGCTGTGTGCAGCATAAAATTGACTCCCGCTAAGGCCGAAGCTTGCATTGTATTAGCTGACTCATAAGCAGCTTGAGCGTCTGGAATTTTTGAAGCGCATAATCCCCCGCCACTCCTAAAGGGCACGCCTAATCGCCTAGCAAGTGCACCGACAATCGTCATGATATGGCCAGGCTCCGGAGTGCCAAAAGTGGGGGCGCCAGATTGCATAGAAACTGCGCTTGCAAACGACCCAAATATTACCGGTGCTCCTGGTTTTACAAGTTGAATATAAGCCATGCCTGCGAGTGCTTCGGCAAGAATCTGTGTAACTGTACCTGTTATGCTAACCGGTGACATTGCTCCTGCCAAAATAAAAGGTGAGATGATTGTTGCTTGATTATGCTCAGCATACACAGTGGCTGAACCAAGCATTGTTGCATCAAAGGTTAAAGGCGAATTAGCATTAATCAAACTGGTTAAAACAGTATTTTCTTCAAGAAAGGTTTCGCCAAAAACCAACTTCGCCATTTCCACAGTATCTTCAGCTCTTTCAGGATGCGTTACCGATCCCATAAAAGGCTTATCGCTGTATTTGATATGACTGTATATCATATCGAAGTGACGCTTATTAACAGGGAGATCAACTGGTTCACATATAGTACCGCCAGAGTGGTGAAGATATGGACTCATGTAGGCTAATTTTACAAAATTTCTAAAATCCTCAATTGTCCCATATCGCCGACCTTTATCTAAATCTCTAACAAATGGTGGGCCATAAGCTGGAACAAGAACTGTTCTTCGCCCGCCAATAACAACGTTATTGGCTGGATTTCTTGCATGCTGTATATATTCACTTGGGGCATGTGATTGAATAATTTCCCGACAAAAACCTGGTGGAAAACGAACACACTCACCATCAATATCGGCACCAGCATTCTTAAATAAATCCAAGGCTTTGGGGAAATCGCGGAACTCAATTCCTATTTCCTCTAGCAGAATATCGGCATTCTTTTCTATTAAAGCCAGTTCTTCCTCATTTAAGATTTCAAAATACGGAATATTGCGCTCAATGAATGGGCGATATTTACTTGCGCCTTGCTGTCTAGCTGCTATCTTCTTCCTTCTTCCGCCAGCTTGTCGTCGTCTTTTCCTTTCTGGCATAGCTATATCCTCCTCCAGTTAAGAGCGAACTCTTTCATTATTAGGATCATAAAGAGACCCCTTACCAACTATCTGGACGGTCATAGGATAAACCCCTTCGTTGTTTTCGTTAAAGTACTCCAGAGACAGAGATTTCCCTGGTATAGCTATATCTTTAGGCAGATAACCCATTACCACGTGTTTCTTGATGGATGGGCAGTAAGACATACTGGTGCTATATGACCTGCGGCCTTTACTATCAACCGGCACTTCACCAGTATTAGGATCAATAATTGGAGAAATACCCACTGGATAACGAGAACCGTTGTCCGATACATTTAGGTCGTCCAGCGTCATGGTACATAGAATAGCACTAGGTTCTTCTTCTCGGTGAGCAAGGTGTGCTTTCTTACCATGGAAGTCTGCTTCTTTGACCTTAGGTCTTTCAACAGCTGATTCACAAGCATTATATTCAGTCAATAGATCAGCACCTTGAAGTCGAAAACTCTTTTCAAGTCGTCGGCTATTGGCATAAGTTTCAATACCAACCGGTACAACTCCAACCTCGAGAAGAGAATCATAAAGTGCCAGACCTTCTTCACTGTCATTGTTCAAATAGATTTCCCAGCCACTCTCACCAACATAAGAAATTCGTGCTGCCCAAACATCAATGGTTTTTGCGCCAGATAAATTAAGAGTCAGATATTTTGCTGCAACAAAGGGGAAATTCTCAATGCTGATCTCATTAGGGTCAATAAAATGACCCAAGGCATCTTTTGCTGTAGGTCCCCATAATCCTAGCGTTGCCATATCGTGAGTGCGAATATTAATGTCTGCTTCAAACCCCATATCATCGCGATAATTACGCAAGGTAACCCAGTCACGATTACCATCAGCACCACCGGTAACAACACGATAACGATCTTTCCCTAAGCGGGAGATAGTCAGGTCTGCATGAACACCGCCATCCTCGTCCAAGAAATTCGTATAGATGATTCTATCTTCAGGGGTATCGCCGCCTATTTTAGCCACGGAAAGATGCTCCAACATACGTTCTGCATCTGTGCCCTCGATGTCCATGATCGCAAAATGCGATAGATTGATCATCCCAGCTGAATCACTCATGGCTAAATGTTCTGCGTTAGCAATCTCATAAGGGACGTGACGTCGATCCCATTCGTTTTCTCTAACTGGGACCTCCTTTATATAATTATCTAGTTTTTGTTGATTGCTTTCGTAGGCAAAGGCACGTTCCCACCCGCCTATTTCATTTTCAAAGTAACCACCAAGTTCTTTTTCTCTTAAATAAAAAGGACTGACGAATAGTTCTCTTTGGCTAATATAGGGCTCTTTTGGGTGAACAGGCGGAGTATAAATGGTTTGTGCATTTTCAAACGATCGAGCTTTAACAAACGCTTTTTCTTTTTGCTCTGGATAAAATCTAGCAATGTCAAATGAGTGCATGTCCATTTGAGTTTTGCCATTGGTCATCCATTCTGCACACAGTCTCGCACAACCCGGACCGTCTTTAACCCATACTGCTTCGCACAACCAAAAGCCTCTGACTTCCGGGCTTTCACCAATCAAAGAACCTCCATCAGCAGTTACCGATAGTAAGCCATTAAAAGAACTTCTTTCATCCCAGCCTAATTCATTAAGTATAGGCGTTGTTTCTAAGGCTCTTTCTAAAGGTTCAGCAACTTCTTCAAGATCCAGATGCCTCATTGAATCAGACATCATAGTCTTTTCTGGATTACCAATATCCTCAGGATCAACAATTCGAGGTTCTTTATCCTCGTAAAATCCCCACTCAAGCATTCCCCCATGCAGCTTACCTGTATCCCTAACATAAGCTGAATTACCTTGATCTCGAAGCAATGGGTAAACAAGAAAATCCTCTGTTTCCTGTGCTTCAGGAAGTGGGCCAAAGAATAATAATGGGTGTTCAACTGGCATAAGTGGGACTGAGACGCCAGCCATATCTCCGACTAATGACCCCCAGATTCCCGATGCAATTACAACTTTTTCAGTCTTGATTGTTCCTTTATGAGTTTTTACTCCTGTAAGACGTCCGTTTTCAATCTCAAAGCCTACAGCTGGTGTGTCAGTGAAAGTCGTCAGTGCACCCTTTTCTTTAGCGTTTTCTACGGCAAAGTTAACCACATCCTGTGATCGGGGCACTACCAGACCTGCATCCGGATCCCACATTGCCCCACGAATAGATTCCTCATCTAACAAAGGAAACTTTTCTTTGGCTTCGGAGGCAGAAATTAAACTAACATTAGTTCCAAAAGCTTTTCCTGATGCAACCTTTCGTTTGAGTTCTTCCCAGAGTACGTCGTCGTCTTTACGACAAATTTCTAGGCCTCCTTTTTTTAGGAAAAAGCCATTCTCTTCATAAAAATCTCGGCTATAAGCGGTTGTCCAGTTGCTTAGTTTGTCGTGAGTTGTGTTGTAGACAAAGTCTGAAGCATGTGCAGTGGATGCAAAATCTGAAGGAATGACGCTAGATTTTTCCAATCCAACGATGTTTTTCTGTCCAAGCTCTGTGAACCAATATGCAAGCATAGATCCAACAATTCCACCTACGCCAACTATGACTATTTCTGCATCTGAAGGGAATTTAGAGGATGTGTTCATAAGCAGTATAGTTTATCAAATATCAATATCTTAAAGCCATCAAATTGATCTAATAAACTCCTGATCATCTGGCTTTACAAGGTCTGATCCAAGTCCATCCAACAAAGGTTTAAGATGTTTCGCATACGGCTTCCATCGATCCATACCAGACTTATTGATTGGTTTTCTTACCTGTTCGGAGCTTGCTGTTCTAACTGATCTATCAGTTTCATAAAAAGTTATGCATGAGTCCTCAAAAGGTAACTCTAGAAACTCTAGCATTCTTGCAACTTGACCTTCTAGATCATCAATTATGTCCTCATTATTAACTCTCAATATTTTATTAGGCAGAACTTCATTCCAGTGATTCATCAAGTTAACATAACTCTTATAGTAGCTTCCTGCTTCAGACAATCCATATGTAAACTCTTGTCCTTGGGCAAACAACTGTTTAAACATACTAAAGCAGCAATCCAAAGAATATCTTCTTGCGTCAATAATTTTTGCATTTGGCATGATCAAGTGAATTAATCCAATATGACGAAAGTTATTAGGCATTTTATCAGTAAATCTTGGTGCATCTTTTCTATGCATTCTTGTATCATCGATAAACATTTTTCCCATTTCTGTTCTTCTCTCTAGGGATAAATCTTCCATGCTTTTAGGGTAGTTACCCTCCTTGCCATAAATATCATCACCTCTAAGACTCTGAGCCATAGAAAGAATATTAGGAAGCTCAAGGGTTCCATCAATCATTGAATGAGAAGCCAAGATTTGCTCAATTAATGTTGAGCCCGCCCTTGGCAGACCCAGAATAAATATTGGGTCTTTTGTTTCATATCCACCATTACCATGTTGTTCAAAAAATGATTTATTACAAACATCGATTTGAGCCTGCAACTCTTTATCCATTCTTTCAGTAGAATATTTACTTTGCTTGTTCTTAATCTTGTTTCCACTATCAAGATTTAAAAAAGCTTCATCGTATTCCCCTATTGCTTCACACCCCTGAGCTAATGCGAAGTGAAAATAAGTTTTATCTTGTAATGTCAGATCAACTCTTTTGAGTTGTTGCCTCATGATATTTAATTCATTCTTAGTGAAGCTATATGTTTTTAAGTTAGATAAGGAAAAAAAAGCTTCGCCATGATCTTGCTTGACTTTATATGCGGATTGATAACTTTCAATTGCTCGATCTGTCTTACCTAAGGTTTTTTGTGCATGGCCTTTGGATGTAAGAACACTAAAATTGAAAGGATTCTTTTCAAGGATATCATCAAATAAATTAATTGCTCCTCCATGATCGCCGTTTTGCATAATCTCACTTGCTTTTTGAGCTTGATATGAAAGATTTTCAGGAAATTTCTCACACAATATATTGACTTGTTCCATAGTCTTTTCAAATTTTTGTTTTTTGCGAAGAATCATTGCATACCTCATTCTAAGCTCGCCATCATCGGGGTTAAATTTAACCGCACTTTCAAGTAAAAATTCTGCATCATCAAAATATCCCATTCGATCAGCAATTTGAGCTAATAATGACATTGCAAATGTATTGGTTGGATTCTTTTTAAGAAATTCTCTACATTTTTCTTCTGCAATTCCTAATTTCCCTTCGTTAAGAATCTGACTAATGTAAAGCAAAATACTTGGTATAGATTGAAGAGTGTTCATTTGCATAAATGCATGATCTGCAGCAGGTTTATTGTTACCAGCTCTAAAGTAATCATATAGGGCTTTCCAAGAGGATAATAAAGCAGGGTTTAATTCACAGGCCTGTCTATAATGTGCAATTGAATTTTCTTGATTGCCAATATCTCTATTCAAATGGCCTAACTCTTGATAGGCTCTCCCCATGTCAGGAGCTTGACTTAACAAACTCTCAATATATTTTTTTGCTTCATCATAATTCTTTAAATACCTCGATGAAACTGCAGCTAAATATAGGCTATCAATATGGTTTGGATCCTTTTCAAGATTTAATTCTAATAAGCTAAGCGCGTCAACAAATCTAGCATCCTTTATTGCTTCAGTAGCCTTGGAGATGTCTAATTTATTTTCTGTCATTTATGATGATAATAAAAAAAATAGTAATTTTTTTTATGAAATTAAAAAGGGAGCCTAGACTCCCTTCTTAAATTATAGCTTACTTTTATAAACTAAAAGTTATGCTTATACCTTATTCCGATAGTTGTTGGTCTTATGTAAGACACTCGCTGTCTATCAAATACAAAGGTATTACTAATTTCAGCTCTTTCGTCATTGAGGTTGTCAATGTACAGCTCAGCAGTCATAGTATCATTGCTCACACCCACACGAACATCCATATAGCTGAAGCTATCTTGTCGAGCTTTATTTGGCTCCATGATATCTGAGTAACTGTCATCAGAATGCGTGATTGCAAGTTGAGCATGTCCAAGATTTCCGTTTGACATTTCCCATTCCTGTCTGAATCTTAGATTAAATTGCATACCAGGGGCGAATGCCATATCACCTCCAACAGTTACATCATTGGTAGGCACTAATTTCTTAGTAAGTTCAGTATCTAGCAGTGAGAATGCACCGGAAACTGTGAATCCTTCTCTGTTGGTGAAGTAAGTAAAGTCACCCTCTACACCTTTAATATCGCCATCTGCAGCATTATCAGAGAAGAATAAGTTAACAATACTTGGATCAAAGATCGTTGATTGAAGTCCTTCAACATCTACCATGAAAACACTTCCGTTAAATCTAAGTCTTCCATCTTGTAGAATGGTTTTCCAACCAAACTCTGTGTTTGTGATTTCATCCGACTTAATTTCTGGTGGAACAGTGTATGATCCATCTGGACTTGTTCTGCCAACAGGTCTGTTTAAAAGACCAGGCCTAAACCCTTCAGACCATGTTAGATAATACATAACATCATCACTTGGATTCCATGAATAGGTTACCTTTCCAATAGTACCATCTGTTTTAGCTTTATCTGGATAACCATTTGGGTTACCTGGTGCATATTGGGCTGATAAGTTAGATCCAAATTGTTGAGTATCTGGAGAACCAAACCCATTATAAAATGATGAGTTAGCGCTACCTTCAAAATCAACTTCAATATCATACCAGCGAAGGCCTAGAGTAAGTTCTGATGTGTCACTCGTTGCAATACTTAGTTCACCAAAAAACCCTTTCTGTTCGTCAGTTCTCTTAATATCATTAAAAAAGATAACTGGTTCACAAAAAGGTCCAGCTGAAAACCACCCTGGTGATGCGTTATTGATTATGCCTGATACAGAAATATCTGTGAGAGCATGGTTACAAGCATAAGTTATATCATTACCGACCGAACCTGGATAATTAAATTGGTTTAATTCAGTAAGTGTAGTGTCACTCATGAAATAACCAGCTGTAAGTGACATAGTGTCACTGAGGTCTGTATTTATACGAATCTCATGACTTTCAACTTCAGTATTTGTATATGAGTCAACAAGTAAGTTTGGAGCACCACAAGTCCCTGTAGGAACATTACCTGGAGCATACGTTGTATAAGTTACGTAATAATCACAGATATAATACGGAAGATATTGACCGACAAAAAGATAGTCAGTGTAATCGACCATTTGATTTGTATCCCTATCTGTATAGGCACCAGCATAGATAACTTCCAAGTCACCAATTGTGCCTTCAAGAGTTAAGCTCATATTATCAAATTCATCTTTGATCTCATCTTGGGTATATCTTTGAATTTGCAGATCCTCTAATGTAGGGTCTGCAAAGAAAACACCATCAGCATCAATTGTTTGCTGTGCATAAACCAATGTAGCATCCCAATTATCGCCAAGCGCAGCTGATAGAGTAGATCTAAAACCCTGATACTCCACATCATTTGCATTTTCTTCTACTAATGCATCTGCTTTGAGTAGAGTTGCTCCAGATAAATCAGCTCCAGCTTGAAAACCACCTCTTGATGAGTTAACAGGAAGACCATTTTGTCTAACAGTGCCAGCAGGTCTAAAACGTGCTGATCCACTAGCATCAATTTGACCAGCAACTTGATCGATATAACCACCTCTTTCGTCACTGTAAGCAACAAATCTCCATGCAGCGGTATCACTGATAGGAACATTAGTTACAAATTCAATTTTTGTTCCTGTATCGCCATCTGGCATGAATCTAGTTTCAAGTTCAACGTTGCTTTCAGAAACTCCCAGTTCGGGTTTGTTAGTAATCATTCTTACAACGCCTGCTTGTGAACTCGCTCCAAAGAGTGTTCCTTGTGGCCCTGAAAGAACCTCAATTCGAGAAATATCTGCTGCATAAACGTCTAAGTTTCTTCCTGGTTGAGCTAACGGTTGCTCATCAAGATAGAAAGACACGTTAGGTGCTAGACCAGCAACACCTGCGGTTGTAAGGTTTGGCGTAGTCGATGCAAGGCCTCGAATGTATATTGTATTTTGACCAGGACCTGAGCCGCCTGCAGTAACTCCTGGTAATTGCAAGAGATAGTCCTCAAAAGTATTGATTCCATTTTGTTCCAGTGACTGCTCTGTTAATGTTTGAACTTGTAAAGGAACATCTTGAAGAGTCTCTTCTTTCTTTCTTGATGTTACAACAATTTCTTCTATGGTTCCTTGAGCATATATATTAGGAGTAGCAAGAACAGCTCCTGCAACAGCTAATGTAGCAGCGGATTTAGCTCTGTTTTTAATCCTAGCTATATTTTGCTTCTTTTTAATAGCCTTAGATCTAATTAAGGCCTTATGTTGTTTTCTCGTCATCGTTTATCCCCCATAAGATGAGTTAATATCCAAAAATACTAGCTAAAGTGTAGTATATTTTATCTTAAATTTATAGAACTCATTAAGATTAAGACTTATAGGGTTAAAAATTAAGGCTTTCAGGCCTAAAAAATAGGCTATTTTAGTATTACATTATGTTTAAAAGTATAGATTATAAGAGGTTCTTCATTTCTTTTTTCCTTATCTCTACTTTTGTAGGGGTTACCCTGGTTAACATTGATACTGCCAGCAATCTTTTTAATAGCACACAAGCATTCATAGCTAACAACTTTGGATGGCTAATTGTTTTATGTGCAAACGGTTTTCTAGTCTTTTGTATATGGATGGCTATTAGTCGTTTTGGAAACATTAGACTGGGTGGAACTGATGCAAAACCAGAATTTAAGTTTATAAACTGGATCGCCATGTTATTTAGTGCCGGATTAGGTATTGGGGTAATATTTTATTCGGTTGCAGAACCTGTTTCGCATCTCAGTTCATCAACACTCTTTGAAGAAGGGGCTTCTTTCAATGAACGGGCTACATTATCAATGAACCTAACATTTTTACATTGGGGTTTTCATGCTTGGGCTATATATGGTGTCGTAGGATTATGCTTTGCATATTTTGCATTTAATCTAGGAAGACCTTTCAGAGTCAGTTCATTCTTTTTAGATACCGGAATGGAAAGCACATGGAGTAGAGTAACAGTTGATGTGTTTGCTATTCTTGCAACGGTCTTTGGTATAGCCACATCATTGGGCTTGGGAGCAAGTCAGATAAGCGCAGGGCTTGAATATCTTGATATTGCAAATAGTTTGTGGAAACCCATAGAGGGATTAAGCCCTGAAGCTTCTCCTGGTAAGTTTATAGTCATAGCAATCATTACTATTTTAGGGCTTATTAGTGTTGTTTTGGGTCTGAATGCTGGCATAAAAAGACTCTCGCAATTAAATATGATTTTGTGTGCTTGTTTTATGATAGCTATATTTTTATTTGGACCTACCGGATATATTCTCGATGGATTTGTGGAAAATGTTGGATCTTATGTTCAAAATTTTATTAGTTTGTCAACTAATGTAAACACCTACAATAACTCTGACTGGCAAAATGCATGGACATTATTCTATTACTGTTGGTGGTTTGCATGGTCACCTTTTGTAGGTCTTTTTATAGCACGAATTTCTTACGGTAGAACCATCAAAGAATTCATCCTTGGGGTTGTATTCTTACCCTCCTTGATTGTTTTCATATGGTTGAGCGTGTTTGGAAATGCCGCTATATATCAAGAATTTATGGCAGCTGGATCACTAGCAAATGCTATCAATGAAAATATTTCAGTATCACTTTTCATTTTTTTAGAAAAGTATCCTGGTTCAACCCTTTTAATGGGTCTGTCTTTAATCAATATTCTTACATTTTTTGTAACTTCCTCTGATTCAGGTGCACTAGTAACCTCTATGATGACTTCTTCAAATCAAATAGATTCCAAGCAAAATGATCCTGCAATAATTAATAGGGTAGTTTGGGCACTAACCCTTGGAATAATAGCCATTATTCTATTGATGGGAGGAGGATTATCAGCATTGCAGACATCTGTTATTGTAACTGGCCTTCCTTTTGCGATGATTGTTTTTGTTGCTGCAAGAAATCTTTATCAAAAACTAAAGATTGATTCCAATAGAATTTAGCAAGGGTTGTCATTTTAATTAAATTATGAAATTAAAATTAAACTTTATATTTGTCTGTTTATTTTTCAGCTGTTCATCATGGTCAATTCCTACTGAATACTCTGCAACCTATAGCGTCAAATTAAAACAGGCAGATGGATTATTGACTACAAAACTATCTAAACAAGGTGAACTATATAGCTATGAAATGATCACTCAAGCCACTGGAATATGGAAAGTTATCAGTAGCGGCTCCGTTATAGAAAGAAGCACATTTAAAATTGAAGACAGCATCCTAAAGACTGAAGAGTACTATTTAATTGATAACATAAGGAGAAAACCCAGAGAATCAAAAGCAATATTTTCATGGTCTACAAATAATGTTTCTGGATTTTACAAAGACAGGGAATTTAAAATTGACCTGGATAAAAACACACTCAGTAGAATCATTCTTCAGCTACAAATCATGCACGCTAAAGAAAGGCAAATAGAAATGAATAGCTTTAGTGTTTTAGATAGAGACGAACTAAAAAATATAATCATTATCAAAGAGGAGAATATTAAAGAAGCTAATGTTCCTTATGGCAAATACAAAGCCATAAAGATCAGTCATCAAACCAAAGATTCCGAGCGAATAAATTCCTTATGGCTTGCACCAGAATTAAACTTTATTCCTATAAAGTTAACTCAAACTGAAAATGGAAAAACAAATTTTGAAGCAAATTTAACCCAGCTTAATTATTAATCTTGTAAAGTTTTTTTTTGAAGTATATACTTACCGACCGATCGGTTAGTAGGGAACTATGGAAAGCACTGAAATCATATTAAATAAAGCAGAAAAACTGTTTGCAGACTCAGGTTTTGGCTCAGTCTCAATGACTAATATTGCCAATGCTTGCAATATGAGTAAGGCGAATCTTTATCATCATTTCTCATCCAAAGAAGATCTCTACACACAAATTCTCATCAGAGCACAAAAAAACACACAGAATATTCTAGAAAAAACAAAAAAAATCACTGGAACGTACATCGAAAAGATTGAGTTTTTTATTAATGAACACTTGAATCAAATGCTTAAAGACCCAATGAAATATAAGCTGCTAGCAAGGGAATTTTCTGATCTTGGTCTCACCTCTCGTGCAATGCCAAGCGTTGGACTAATGGAGAAAAATTTATCACAGATTGTCGATCTGATAGATCAAGCAAAAAAGAGCAAAGAAATTATTGAAACAACTGACAGTAAATTGCTTGCTTATCAATTACTCTCACCAAACTTAACTTATATCACTCACCAGAACTTGTTTGATTCTGTATTTGAGGGTCTTGGTCCATCTTCAAATAAGCACTTTTCAAAAACACTGACCACTAATCTACTAAGAGGGGTAAGGCGAAATGACTAGTTTGCAAAAGAACATCATTTCTTTGATATTGCCATTTGCTCTATGGGCGCTTGAAATCAACTCACAGATAGTTGTCAGTACAACCTTTCCAAATAAACAAGAAATAAATGAAGAAGAAAACTTAATGGGTCTCATTTACAGTAAATCTTCTCCAAGCTTGGCAGTGGAGGTATCTGGACGTGTGGTTGAGATTATTGCCGATGTTGGAGATGAAGTAAAAGCTGGTGATATTTTGGCCAAGATTGATTCTGAAAAATATAATCTCCAGTTCTCTCAAGCAAAAGCAGAAATTGCAAGACTCAGTGCATTACTTGTTAACCAAGAATTGGATCTCAAGCGAGCTGAAAAACTTTTTAAAGATAATCTTGTATCTGAAGAAATGATGGATAGGACCAAGGCCGATTTTAATGCACTTAAAGAACAAATGAATGCCGCAGATGCTCAACTTAGAAATACGATGAGATTGATCGAAGAAACGAACATAAAGGCACCAATTAAGTCAGAGGTTGCCATTAAACATATTGATGCGGGTGATTATGTCCAGCCAGGGATGGTTGTATATGAACTCGTAGACACCAAAAACTTGAAAGTTGATTTGTCTTTTCCTGAATACTTGAGCCCCAAGTTAAAAAAGGGCCTTGAGGTTCGAATCACTTCACCAACCAATCCGGATGAAATTGTTATATCAAAAATCAGAGATATTAAACCAAATATTGATTCTCGAAATAAATCATTGACGACGATTATTGATTTTGAAAACCCAGGTACTTGGTTACCAGGAGCCAGTTCAAGAGCCACAGTTGTTTTCTCTAAATTTGAGAATGCAATTGTCGTCCCTCAGATCAGTGTAGTGAGAAGATCCATTGGTGAAGTGATATATGTTGTGAAAGGAAATACTGCCAAAGAAACACCCGTGAAAACTGGACTTCGAAAAGAAGGATACATTCAAATATTAGAAGGTATTACACTGAATGATGAAATTGTCAAAGATGGTGCAGGCTTTCTCACTGACTCTTCGATTATAGAAATCGTAAATTAATATGAGCTTACCTGAGGTATCCGTTAGACGCTTTGTTTTCGCAGTGATGATCAACTTGGTCATTGTTCTTTTCGGCTTGATATCTGTTAATCGAATATCGATAGATCGTTCACCGGATATAGACTTTTCACTCATCTCAGTCACAACAGTCTTGCCAGGCGCCAATCCCGATGTAGTCGACTCTAGTGTGACCAATATTATTGAGGGTGCGGTCAATAGCATTCCTGGAATTGACGATGTTCGATCAAGATCAGCTCCAGGTGTATCTAATGTTTTCATACAGTTTTTGCTGGAGAAAGATCTCGATATCGCCTTCAATGAAGTTCAATCAAAAGTTGGGCAAATTAATTCTCAATTACCCGATGATGCGGAAACGCCAATCATCAGTAAGATTGAAACAGGCGAAATACCAATTATCTGGCTGGCTTTGAGAGGCAATCGGACGCTTCAAGATTTAAGCGTTTATGCAAAAAATGTTGTCAAAAGAAAACTAGAAACCATCAATGGTGTCGGAAGTGTTGTCATTGGTGGTGAGCAGGAACGAAATATTCGAGTCAACCTTGATTTTGATCGAATGAGTGCGTTTGGTCTCACTGTTCAAGATATTGTAACTGCATTTAGAAACGAGCATATCAAACTACCCGGTGGATTCCTGATTGATAACAGCAAAGAGGATTTATTGAAGCTTGATCTTGAATCACACAATGTTGAAGAAATTGAAAACATCATTGTCACCTATGATCTAAATCGTGCGATCAAGCTAAAAGACATTGCTGAGGTCAAAGACGATGTTAGGGACCTAAGAACCATGGGTCGATTCAATGGCGACCCATCAATTGGAATTGGTGTAACCAAAATCCGTGGAGAGAATACGGTTGAAATCATTGAGAAGGTAAAAGCCAAAATCAAATCAGACATTGAGCCAACATTGCCAGCTGGTATAACACTTGATATTGGTACAGATGATAGTAGTTATATCTATGAATTAATCAGTGGACTTGGGCAAAATATATTCATTGGATTTATTGTTGCATCGTTGATTGTTCTCCTTTTTTTAAGGAGCTATTCAAGTATGGCAATTGTGAGCATCACTATACCAGTCTCACTTTTTGGTGCGATTTTCATAATGTATGCATTTGGACTCACACTGAATACCATGACCATGCTTGCACTCCTCTTACTGATTGGGATTGTTGTAGATGATGCCATTGTTGTTCTTGAAAATGCTCAGAGAAATCTCAATGAGGACACGCCCGAAGAACGTATAAGGGCAAGCATCATTGGTGCCAACGAAGTCTTTTTACCCATAGTTTCATCGACACTAGTACTCGTCGCTTTGTTTACGGTTGTATTTTTTATGGAAGGCATTGCAGCAAGATTTTTCAGCTCATTTGGTGTTGTCGTTTCCACTGGTGTTCTCGTTTCAACTTTTGTTGCTTTAACCCTCACCCCTACACTTGCATCAAAATTTCTTAAAACAAAGAAAGAATCAAATCGAATATTTGAAGGCTTTAATCGGAGATTTACTATCATTGAAAATCGTTACCGAGAAATGATCGAGTGGTCTTTGAGTGAAAAGAAAAAAGTTTTGTCATACGCTGGGCTCTTTGTTGCACTATCTTTTTTTGGCTTTACCCAATTAAGTGGTGGATTCTTTCCAGAAGAAGATGAGGGTCAATTTACAATCACTGTGAAAACACCTGTTGGAACAGGTATTGACTATACGAATGATCGCTTATCAATGGTGGAAGGCCTATTGGAGGAATATAAAGACATCGAATCTTATTTTACCCTCATGGGTTCAGGCATTGAAAGTCAGGCAGTGAACATTGGTGTGATCTATGTAAGGCTCACACCCAGTAATATTCGTAGCTACAAGCAGTATGAACTTATTCCTATTCTAAGAGAGAGGCTGAATAAGATTCCTGGTATAAAAGCATTTCCTGCACCGATGTCATTCGCCTCTGGAACCAGAGGTGAAGCCATGCAATTTACCGTTTCAGGACCAGATCTCAATATCCTGAATAAATCTATCAATGCTTTTCTCAGTAAGCTTGCTGAAACACCAGAACTAGGAGATGTAGACTCAAGCATTGAACTGAATCTCCCCCAAGTGAGCTTAGAAATTAACAGAGAGCTTGCATCAGAAATGGGCTTATCAACAAGACTTATTGCTGAAGCGGCAAATATATTTGCTGGCGGTATCGATGTCGCACGCTTCAATGATGCAGTAGGAGATGGTGAGAGATATAAAGTCAGATTAAAGGGTGAATACGATATGTCTGTTGATGATTTGGACAAAATATACCTTAGAACACCGTCCAAAGAACTGGTCCGCCTTGATACGGTTGCAAAATTTAAAGAGACAGTTGGTCCATCAGAAATAACCAGACTGGATAGAATGTACAGTGCTTATTTTTATAGTGATCCAACAACGTCTCTGAGTAATGCGATCCAGCTGATTGAGGATGCTGCTGCAGAAACACTCCCTTTAGGTTACGAAGTTGGTTTCTTTGCAAGAGCAAAAGAGTTTAAGAGAACCAGTAATCAAATGCTTTTTGCATTCCTCACAGGCTTAATCTTGGTTTATATGGTTCTTGCTAGTCAATTCAATTCATTCAGACAACCTTTGATTGTGATGATCTCTCAGCCATTGGCGGTCATTGGAGGAACACTTGGAATCTGGATAGTTGGTTCGGATCTCAATATATTTTCAATGACTGGATTGGTCTTACTGACTGGTCTCGTAGCAAAAAATTCGATCTTATTGATCGATCGAACAAATCAAGAAAGACAAAAAGGAATGGAAATTGACGAAGCCCTACTCAGTGCATGCCCAAGAAGGCTCAGACCTATTTTAATGACTTCTCTGACATTAATACTCGCCATGATGATGCCTGCCTTAGGAATTGGGCCTGGAGTTGAATTGAGTCAACCGCTGGCTATTGCGATTGTAGGTGGCATGATCAGTTCAACTTTTCTTTCATTGGTGATCGTACCAATTATTTATTCCTCAGCAGAGAAGAGAAAGCTCAGAAAACGACTTTATAATCTTGAAAGAAGCGCTTCCAGTTCGAATACATGATTCTGGGTTCCATGAGATTGAACTTTAATTGAACCCAAGATCGACCCAATTTTTCCAGATTTTTCCCATCCCAGATCATTGATCATTCCATAGATCAAACCAGCACGATATGCATCGCCACAACCAGTAGGATCTGCCTCATTTTCAACTGGAATAGGATCAATAGAAATCACTTGGTCTTCAACATAAATATCTGAACCCTGTCCGCCTTTGGTTACGATCATAGCTGAAACTTTTGCTTTGATATCATTTTGATCGAGTCCTGTGATCTCTGAGAGAAGGTTTGCCTCATACTCATTGAGAATGATCCACTTGGCCTGATCAATGAAATTTAAGATTTCTGACTTATCAAACATTGGAAGTCCTTGTCCAGGATCATACATAATAGGTATTCCTTTATTGTGCATCTCATTCGCATGCAGAATGGTGCTCTCTTTCCCATCCGGTGAAAGAATAACCATCTCTATGCCTTCGACATTGGGAATTGGATTGTTATGCCCTTCTTCCATTGCTCCAGGGTGAAATGAAGTCAACTGATTGTTTTTTTGATCTGTGGTTATAAAACACTGTGCTGTGTACATATCCTCAATCACCTTAATTCCAGTAATTGAAATATCGTTGGACTCCAGCCATGCTCGATAATCTCCAAAATCTTTACCCACAGTGGCACATATGATCGGGTCCATTCCTAACTTCTTCATATTGAATCCAATATTCCCTGCACAACCACCAAATTCTTTTCTTAGCCTTGGCACATTAAAAGCAACACTCAAGATATGAATCTGATCGGGTAGGATAAAATCTCCGAATTCACCATCAAATTCCATTAAATAGTCATAGGCGACTGAGCCACAAACAATTACTGACATAATTTGTACCTTTCTTAATTCAAAGACATTCGTTTTTCAATGTCTTTAATTTCTTTCGGCAAGCTTCCAGACAGAACATCACAGCCACTTTTTGTAACCAAGACATCGTCTTCTATTCTTACCCCTATACCGCGCCAAATTTTATCGACATTCTTATTTTTCTTTGAAATATAGATTCCTGGCTCTATGGTAAGAACCATTCCAACTTCAAACTTCTTAGACTTTCCAATCTCATTCATATAAGAGCCCACATCGTGTACATCCATTCCTAACCAGTGGCCAATGCCATGCATATAGAAATCCTTGTAAGCCTCTTTCTCGATTAATGACTTAACAGTGCCTTTCAAAAGACCTAGTTTTCTCAATCCCTTGGTAATGCTTTCAATAGCTTGATTTTGCAAGTTTTCAAACGTTTGCCCTGGTTTTACTGCATTAATAGCTTCTTTTTGAGCATCTAAAACAATTGAATAAACAGCTTTTTGTTCATCTGAGTAAGAACCTGATACAGGAATAGTGCGAGTGATATCTGCTGCATACATCTGATGTTCACAACCAGCATCAGTGAGAAGAAGATCGCCAGCTTTTAATTTATCCTTGTTTTCAATGTAATGTAGAGTACAAGCATTTGCTCCAGAAGCTACGATGCTATGATACGCAGGGACAGCTCCGTATTTCCCAAATTGATGCTTAATTGCAGCATCAATCTGATATTCAAAAACACCATCATTGCATTCATCCATCACTCGATAATGAGCCTCAACACTAATTTGAGCAGACTTCTTCATTAATCGAATCTCTTCTCTGGATTTAATTAACCTCATTTCGTGTACCAGAGGTTCTAGCGAAACAATTTCTGTAGGAACAACGCCTCCCCTCCTCTGATTGGCTCTAACCTGATTAAATGCATTAACGACGCTTTTATCATATTTTTCATCGTTACCGAGTGTATAGAAAACTTTTTGACGATTATGGAACATAGTAGATAGGATCGAATCAATATCCTCTATTTTGAAAGCCTCATCGGCTAAATAATTTCTTTTAGTTCCAGAGATACCCTCCATATACCCGTCCCAGATTTCCTTTAAAGGATCCTTGGGTCTAACCAAAAGAACAAATTCGCCTTCAGGTCTGCCAGGTGCCAGAATCATAAGAGCTTCTGGTTCGGAAAAACCTGTAAAGTAATAAAAATCGGAGTTTGCTCTAAAAGGATAGTCGGTATCCCTGCTTCTCATTTTAATAGAAGATGTGGGTAAAATAGCTATGCTATCTTTACCGATCAATCTCCCTAATTTACTCCGCCTCTTTTTGTACTCAAGACTCATTCTTGTAACCTCTATAGTCCTCATATAACAATTGCACACTTACACGCACATATTCAACTAACTCCATAAAAGCAATTTCTTCATCTTGCTCGTCTGAGATAGAATTAGAATCCAGTGTAGAGATTTGAGCAAAATCTTCAATGATTTCAGCAGCTTCCCCATCTCCAAGCCTATCGATCTCAATCTCTAATTCAGCAACAGACATTCCATATCCATCAACAAAACCCTGGCACCATGATGCGAGCCCTAGCGCACGATACTCAATAGGCTCTGAGTCACTCGGTAATAATGGATCAAAATTAAATCCGCCTTTTTTAAACTGATCTTTAGCATCCTTAATCATATTTAAAAAGGCATTATTGAATTCCTGAATTTGGATTGAGGTTACAGATTTATCATCAGAGCTATCCTCCGAAGTTAAATCTTCAAAGTGTTCGATTCCAAAACAGAGTCGAGAGCTAATGAGACCATGATATTCAGCAACATTGGTTGTTAGTGATGCTGATATTCTTAATTTTTCTAAATCTGAGTAGTTCAATTGAATGATATACAGTTTACAAATTATTATACCGATTTGACCGATTGCTAATGACAAATTATAGTGTGTATTGTGTCTAAAGTATCTGAAAAACAAGTCTTAGAATCCGTCGAGTCACTCGAGTCCAGAATAAAAAGTTTAATTGAGGAAAAAGATCGCCTTTACCTTCAATATCAATCACTTAAAGAAGATAAAAAATCATTGGAATCACAATTAGATAACCTTGAGACACAAAAACAAAGAGCCAAAGACAAAGTCGAAGATGTTCTTGAACGACTTAATCAAATTGAGACAAGCGCATGAGCGAACCGGTCACCATTGAAATAATGGGCGAACAATTCACCATCCAATGCTCTCCAGAGCAAAAAGCAAATCTAATTAAAGCTGCCTCATTGGTCCATGAAACAATGAAAAAGATAGATCAGCAAGGGACAGCTTTTGGTTTGAATAGAATAGCAGTTATGGCTGCTCTCAATATTGCTAATGATGCGATAACTGGTAGCTCTGAAATGGCCACTAAGATTAGAACTGAATATGACTCTGAATTAGATCTATCTGAAGTCCAAAAAAAGCTCGAAAAGATCCATAACCAAGTTGAAAATTCACTTAACTCTGATAAAGATTTAAAGCTACAATAGTTAAGAAGATTGCCTGCGATGAACGAAGATCATTAAAGGACTCTCGGCCCTTAATTATTAGTTTAGGGATCAATGTCTGTATTGGTTTTGTGCATTACCAAATAGGGAAGCCTGCGCCAATACGTCAGAACCCACCTTACTGCTCTGGCCTGAGAGCAACAAATGAGAAACGTCATTGTGGGTATCTTCATCAATCAACAATGAACAACCTAAGAGCTAGAATCAAAGAAAAAAGGAAGCAACTTTCCGATGAAAGTCTAAAGCTTATAGGAAATGATATTCTAAAGAACATCCAAGCATCAATTTCATTTGAAGATCATCAAAAAATAAGCACTTATTTCTCTGTGAATAATGAAGTAGATACCTCCGATTTGAATAATTATCTATGGAGTATAAACAAAGATGTATTTCTTCCAAAAATTAAACAAGATATCTTAGTGTTCTCAGGCTACAACAAAGATCAAAAACTGTCTTTAAATAATTATGGCATTCCTGAGCCTGACCATATAGATGAAAATTTAATCGAAGCAGCACAATGTGATCTTATGTTTATACCTATAGTGGCCTTTGACTCTAAGTGCAATCGGATAGGTATGGGTGGCGGCTACTATGACAAAACATTAGCTTTCAAAAAAGGGGGTAAATTCAAAAATAAAACCCTACTAGTCGGCCTTGCTTACGAATTCCAAAAAATTGACTGTATAGAAAAAAATGCTTGGGACATACCAATGGATGCTATTATCACGGAGGATAAAACCTACAAAGCATAAAAGGGGATGTTAGAAAAAGATTATGGCTGATACAAATGAAAAACGACATGCAGCAATCAAATCCTTGGAATACATAGAAGACGATTGTGTTTTAGGTGTCGGCACTGGATCAACTGTCAATTTCTTAATCTCAGAATTGCATCAAGTTAGGCACAAGATAAAATCTATTGCTTCGAGCTCAGAGGCCAGCACTAAACTTCTCTCAGATGAAGGCTTTATGGTTGAGGATCTCTCATCGACTGGAAGTCCAGATTTATATATAGATGGAGCTGATGAAATCACCAAAAATTTTCATATGATCAAAGGTGGCGGTGGCGCCCTGACGCGAGAAAAGATTATTGCTCATGCTTCTAAAAAATTTATTTGCATAGTGGATAACTCAAAGATTGTTGATGTACTGGGCAAGTTTCCTTTACCTATTGAAGTTATTCCTATGGCCAAATCAATGGTCTCTAGAGAAATTGCTAAATTGGGAGGCCAGCCAGAATTAAGACATGATTTCCAAACAGATAATGGTAATCTAATCCTTGATGTTCATAATCTTAAAATCATTGACCCTCCTTCTCTAGAAAAAGAAATTAACAACATACCTGGTGTTGTTACTAATGGGATTTTTGCCTTAAGACCGGCTAATGAAATTATCATTGGAAACGCTGAAACGACCGAAGTTATTTCAAACACGTGAAACATACAAAACGAAACTTATTGAAACTAATCAGTACCTCGTTTTTATTATCGGGCCTAAAATTTGGGTCTGTTTTAGCCGAAAATCAAATGCTAAGAAGAACTATCCCTTCGAGTGGTGAATCTCTGCCTATTATTGGTTTAGGCACATCCAGAGTTTTTGATGTAGATCCAGAAGATAGAGAAGAACTAAAGATTAGGAAAGAAATCATTGAAGTTTTACTCAATAATGGAGGCAGCTTAGTCGATACCTCGCCAATGTATGGACAGTCTGAAGAACTGCTGGGTCAGATCCTTGATGATTACCCAAGAAGAAATGAATTGTTCTTAGCCACTAAAGTATGGATTAAAGGGAAACCAGAAGGCGAGCAACAAATCTCCGAATCATTTAAGAAAATGAATACAACCAAAATGGAGTTGATTCAAATCCACAATTTAGTTGATTGGAAAACACAAATTAAAACTCTCAGACAAATGAAAGAATCTGGTGAAATCAGTTATATAGGAATAACGCATTACAAATCCAGCGCTTTTAAAGAAATGGAAGACATCATAAAAAAAGAACCTATTGATTTTGCACAATTCAATTACTCAATAGGTGAGCGAGATGCAGAGGAAAGGCTATTACCAATCTGTCAAGAGTATGGTGTTGCAACAATTATCAATAGACCATTTATGAGGGGAAAATTATTTCGTTCATTTAAAAATCAAACACTGCCTGATTGGTGCAAAGATTACGACATCAATAGTTGGGGGCAATTCTTCCTAAAATATATTATTGCAAACCCAGCGGTAACTAATATTATTCCGGCAACGTCTAAATCAAAGAACATGCTCGACAACAGTATTGCAGGTATGGGAAGGGTAACTGATCTTAAAATTCAAAAAAGAATGCTGGAGATGCTATAGGTCTATCTTTTAGAAAACTGGGTCGCTTTTCTGGCTTTCTTTAAGCCCACCTTTTTTCGTTCAACTTTTCGTGCGTCCCGAGTCAAAAAGCCTTTTTCTCTCAGTGCAGAACGTAAATTTTCATCATAACTTAGCAAGGCTCTGCTCAAGCCATGCCTGATTGCGCCAGCTTGGCCGCTTCCACCTCCACCTTTTACAGTTGCAGTAACGTCAATCTTTCCAATCAATTCTGTGTGTTCTAAGGGTTGTCTAACGATCATTCGTGCCGTCTCTCGATCGAAGAATTCATCGATGGGTTTCTTATTTACAGTAATGCTCCCCTTACCTTTTTTAATGAAGACTCTAGCTGTAGATGTCTTTCTTCTGCCGGTTCCATAATGTACTTCTGTTGCCATAATTTAGTTAAATCTCCAAAGGCTTTGGGGCCTGTGCTTCATGAGTATGATCAGGTCCCGAAAATACTCTTAATTTTTTTATCATTGCATTACCTAACTTTGTCTTAGGCAACATCCCTCTAACTGATTTCATCAGAACAGTTTCTGGACTCTTTTTCATCATTGTTGCTAAATTTGAAGATTTCATATTACCGATATAGCCAGTGTGCTTGTAATACATTTTGTCTTCCATCTTATTCCCGGTAACAGTAATTTTTGAGGCATTAATAACCACAATATAATCCCCTGTATCCACATGAGGAGTATATATTGGCTTATGCTTGCCCCTTAGCCTTGTAGCGATCTCAGTAGACAATCTGCCTAGAGTTTTATCCTTAGCATCAACCAAATACCAATCTCTCACTACATCTTCTGTTTTTGCTGAAATAGTCTTCATTTACTAGTTCTTTAATCGTTATAAAAGGAAGCTAGTCTACTCATCTGAGTCTGTTTTTTCAATGAAATCTTCGATTATTAAACTTTATGCTGCGCTCAAGTTATCTCTCATTGAATCGATGGTTTTCTGATAGTCTTCAGTTCCAAATATTCCTGAACCAGAAACGAAAACATCAGCGCCATACTTGGCAATATCTCCAATATTATCAGCCTTGACACCGCCATCAATCTCGAGATAAATATCTCGATTGGAGTCGTCAATCATTTGTCTTGTAGACGTCAACTTATCGAGGACTTCGGGAATAAAGCTTTGGCCTGCAAACCCTGGAAAAACAGACATCATCGTAATAATGTCTATAGATTCAAGATGATCCTCAATAAAGGACAGTGGCGTATCTGGATTTATTGCTAAACCACACTTACAACCCTCCTCTTTAATTAAATTAAGAGTGGTTGATATATCTTCAGTGGCTTCTGGGTGAAAACTTATATAAGTTGCTCCAGCTTTTGCAAAATCAGAAATTAATCGATCCACAGGTTCAACCATTAGGTGCACATCAATTGGAGCTTCTATTCCATAATTCCTCAATGACTCACAAATGACAGGACCGAAGGTTAGATTGGGAACATAATGATTGTCCATGACGTCAAAGTGAACAAAGTCAGCACCGCATTGAATGACGCTCTCAACCTCTTCACCTAACCTCGCAAAATCAGCTGAAAGTATAGATGGCGCTATTTTGAAATCTCTTTGCATATTTTTGATGAACTTTTGACTATTATCCCTAAGTTTTAGTTTAGTTAAAGAAAAAAATCCTAATTGCTAAATCTCTCTTCTATCAATAAAATAATACGATGAATTCACCCGTACTTCAAAACCTAGAATTGATCGGACAAGGCAAGGTCAGGGATATTTATTCCGTTGATAATGATCATCTTCTTATAGTTACCACTGATCGAATGTCTGCATTTGATGTGGTCCTACCTAATCCAATACCGGGAAAAGGAGAAGTGCTTACAGAGCTCTCAGAGTTCTGGTTTAGCAAGACTGCAGCCATAGTTGACAATCACCTTACCGATGATCTTAATCTAGTTGATCTCTTGGATAGCGCTGATCAGCTTGATTATTTTCAAAAGAGAAGCATGATCGTTAAGCGTCTAAACCCATTGCCAATAGAGGCTGTGGTTAGAGGCTACCTGATTGGATCAGGCTGGAAAGACTATCAAGCTACTGGGGCAGTTTGTGGAATTGAGTTGCAACAAGGTCTTGAAATGGCTTCGCAATTACCAGAACCAATTTATACCCCTGCGACTAAGGCTGAGTTTGGTGAGCATGATGAAAATATTTCCTATGAGGAAACCATTAATTTAATCGGCGAAGAGTTATCCAGCAAAGTTAGAGACACAGCCATAGAAATCTATAACTTTGGAGTAAATCATGCCAAAGAGCGAGGCATTATCATTGCAGATACAAAATTTGAGTTCGGACTTGATAATGATGGAAACTTGTTTCTCATAGATGAAGTCTTAACACCGGATTCATCACGCTTCTGGTCAATTGAGGAATATAAGGTTGGCATTAGTCCGCCAAGCTTTGACAAGCAGTATCTTCGGGATTACCTAGAAACTCTGGACTGGGATAAGACTGCACCGGGTCCTGAGCTGCCAGAGGATGTGATCGCAAACACAACAGAGAAATACAGAAGCGCCTACCGAACCATAACTCAAGGCGAGGGCTAACCTTTAAAATTGATCAACTGTAGTTTGCGTTTATCGGCATCGCTAACACCGTGTGAGAAATTTTTAATCACAATTGCAATATTTATAATTGAACCTGAAGCAGTCTCAGATTCTATAATACTATCAAGTGAAAGAGCATCCTCCGCATTAGACTGATGTTCAATACGCATAATTGCAGACGCCAGTGTTTTCTCATTATCGGTTGATGAATCTTGATCGAGAATCTCTTGGAGTTTAACTTTATCTTCCTCCGAGGGAAAATGCTGCATACTTGCCAGCATTGAAGCCATTGCTCTTACGTTTGCATCATTTCCATGATTACTATGCGACATAGCAGCTGGGCTGATAGTTACTATTATGACCCCTAGAATTAAAAATTTAGTTATCGTTTTATTATTCATTTAATACCTCTCAAAAAATAATTATGTCGTGAGATCAGCTTTAGGAAGAAGAATCATTCTTGTTGGAAAACCTCCAATATCAATATAACGGTTAACTTTCCCTGCCTCTATATCAATCTCAGCTAATCTTCCCTCATGGGTTAAAGAGATATATGTTAGCCCCTTATAAGAAGTAATTTCAGGCAATATAGCTTTACCAACATCTTCATTCCATTGACCATAAAAAGGGTCAGACACCTCAATATCTTTTATAAAATCACCGCTATACCCATCATAAACACTTAGTTCACCTTGCTTGGTAAGGACAAGTAAATATTTGCCGTCCTCAGTAACGTTTTGCCTAATAGATGGTTTTACTGATAGTTTTTCAAACCGGTAGTCCATATTATTTAGATCCAATCGATAAAGTTGAGGAATGATACCTTCGGTGTAACACCATTTGATGTTATTTCTTCCAGGTAAAAACGCAGCGCATGATCGGCCACGATCTGGGTATGGAATCCTATAGACTTCTTCAGCCCTTTCTTTGCCTCGAGTACCAATAACCAACAATCCAGTTCGACATGAGTAAAATATCCTCCCCGTCTTCTTGTCTTTGGTCATTCCATGCAGTGAAGGGCAGTTTTCAATCTTTTTGACTTCTCTCCCGGTCCTTCGATTCAGAACTTGGACAAAACCCTTGAACAAATGCCCAATATATAAATTCTTTTCCCCCTCCATGTAATGATAATGATCTGGCGCTGCCAAATCATAAGTTCTTGTTGGAATCTCTGAAAGTCCATCGATAACATCGGTTTGCAGAACAACAATCTTTCCATCGCCTTCAGTAATAACTGTGTCATAACCATTAACTGTGGCCATTTTATTTTTTCTCGGTCCTCCCGGCGTATCAAAAGGGATCGTTCTAATCAAATGAGGAGGTCTAAAACTATTGGTTTTAGAATCAAACCCTGTTGAGAGAATACTTACTGAATCTTGATCAGTATCTCTGCCTCTCATCGCATAAATGTATTTTTTGGTGTTGCTTTCTGCCAAAATCATAATGGAAGGTGGAACCGTAACTCGGTTTATAATCTCACCACTCGGAAAATCAACAGTTACGACTGTACTGTCCATATTATCGGCAATAAAGAGTCTGATATCAGTATCTTTTAACAGTGAGGCACGCGTCACGCCTCCATGGGTCAGTCCATAATCGGGTGAAATTACTGCTAATACAGCAAGCAAACTTATTATCCTCTTAGTCATTTATTCTCCTGCAATCATTAAATCGTCTATTAATACCGAACCCGAAAAAATAGAACCTTTCTTTTCAGGATCATTACCTATTGTGATAATTCGCATGAGCATATCTTTCAGATTTCCAGCTACTGTTACCTCGCTAACAGGATAAGCAATCTCACCGTTTTCTATCCAGAAACCATTAGCCCCTCTTGAATAATCTCCATTGACAATATTTACCCCATAACCAATTAAACCAGTTACCAGAAAACCAGAGTCTATATTTTTAATCATAGATTCCAAATTCTCATCTGCTGTTGGTTCAACAATTAGATTATGGTGACCTCCCGCATTACCAGTTGTATCTAGACCTAAACGTCTGGCTGAATAACTGGATAACAGATAACCTTTAAGCACGCCATTTTCGACAATACATCTAGGTACGGTCTCAACTCCTTCAGCGTCAAAGTAGCAACTAGAAAAGCCTCTTTTTAAATGAGGTTCTTCACGTATGCTGATAAATTCAGGACAGATCTTTTTATCTTTTGAATCAACTAAGAAAGAGGCATTTCGGTATAAACTTGACCCACTGATGGCGGTCATGAGGTGACTGATTAAACTGCTTGAAACTCTGGGAGAAAATACAACTGGTGCCTTTGTGGTTTTAATCTTTTTGGATCCTAAATGATCAAGCGCTTGTTTTGCAGCCAAACTACCTATTTCTTTATGATCTTGAAGGTCTTTATAATGTCGAGCACTCGTATAGTCATAATCCATCTCCATAAGGCCATTATCTGATGCAATAGCAGTACAACTGATTGAGTGGCCTGTGGATTTCGTTTCACCCGAAAACCCATGCGAGTTTGCGTATAAGCTTTGATTCACGTAACTTCCTACCGTTGCGCCTTCAGAATTGATGACTTTGTCATCATATTCTAGAGCTGAAGCCTCACATTCAATAGCCATAGTTTCAGCCTCTTTAATATCCAGATTCCATGGGAAATAAAGATCAAGATCCTTAGCGCCCGGTGCCATCCTCTCTTTATCAGCTAGGCCATTACAATCATCTGTAGCTGTCAGGCTAGACAGACTAAATGCCTTATCTATGGTGGCTTTAATTGCTGATTCAGATAAATTATTTGAGCTGGCGGAACCAACCGATTTATCAAGATAGACCGTGATATTAAAACTCTGATCCTTATAATCTTGGACCGTTTCTATAGCACGATTTCTGGCTGTAACTGAGAACCCTTCGCCGTCAGCAAAACCTACACTGGCTTCATTTGCACCAAGCGATTTGGCGTATTTTAATGCCTTCTCTGCTTTATCCTGATGTTGCTCCAATTCTATGATCCTTTAATTTTTTATATGTTTATTCTAACTTACTTAGACACAGTAAATAAGACATTGTAGAATTACGCTATGAGTATTCAAGTAGCTATTGTAATGGGCTCCGCATCTGATTGGGATGTCATGTCACATTGTTCTAAGATGTTAAAAGATTTTGACGTCTCTCATGAAGCTAAAGTTTTGTCTGCTCATAGAACACCAAAAGAATTGGAAGCTTTTATTAGCCAAGCAGAAGTAGATGGTGTTCAAGTTTTTATAGCAGGAGCTGGGCTGGCTGCTGCGCTCCCAGGGGTTGTTGCTGCACAAACAACAATTCCAGTCATTGGTGTGCCTTTAATTGCTGGCTCACTCGATGGTATGGATGCCCTAATGGCGATAGTTCAAATGCCTCCTGGAATCCCTGTAGGAACAGTAGCAATAGGAAAACCTGGTGCTATTAATGCTGCTCTCTACGCGATAGGGATACTGGCATTGAAGGATGACTCAATTGCTAAACAATTAAAAGCTTATCGGAAAACACAAGCAGAAAAGGTGCTTTCAGCAAAGCTTGACTAGGCCGTCCCGCCTACGGTTAGATTCTCAATTTTCATGGTTGGCTGACCAACATTAACAGGTACTGTCTGGCCATCTTTTCCACAGTTGCCAATTCCGGGATCAAGGGCCAGATCATCTGCTATCATGCTTACTTTATTAAGAGCAGATGGGCCGTCTCCGATTAACATAGCCCCTTTGATGGGGCGATCTATTTTGCCATTTTTAATCAAGTAAGCTTCATTGGCTGAAAACACAAACTTACCTGAAGTGATATCAACTTGGCCGCCACCAAAATTCTTTGCATAAATGCCCTCATCAACTGATTCTATAATTTCTTCATGCTTATGACTTCCACCCAACATGAAGGTATTGGTCATACGTGGAATAGTTTGAGTCGAATAAGACTCTCTTCTACCATTGCCTGTTGATTTTGTATTCATGAGTCTCGCATTTAATTGGTCTTGCATGTAATTACAGAGTTTGCCATCTTCAATAAGTACAGTCCTCTCAGTAGGTTCCCCCTCATCATCAACATTTAGTGAACCCCTTGCATCCTTTATAGTGCCGTCATCAATTATGGTACAAATAGAAGAAGCAACTTTTTCACCCATAAGGCCTGAGAATGCAGAGGTTTTTTTTCGGTTAAAGTCTCCTTCGAGTCCATGTCCAATTGCTTCGTGGACAAGCACACCTGGCCAACCTGAGCCAAGAACAACAGTCATTTCTCCAGCTGGTGCCTCAACTGCCTCTAGGTTAATTAGAGCCTGATCAACTGCCTCTGCAACATAAGTTTTAATTTTTGATTGATTAAAAAAAGCGTAGTCAACCCTGCCACCGCCACCACTGGTGCCTCTTTCTTTTCTATCTCCCTCCTCCACAATAACACTAAGACTAAGTCTCACCATTGGTCTGATATCAGAGACTATTCGACCTAGATCATTGACAATTAAAATATTCTGAAAGTTGCCTGCTAATGAAGCTATAACTTCTTTTACTCGATGATCTTTAGATCTAGCCAGAGTGTCGATATCTTGCAACAATTCAATTTTTGCCTTGTCTTCTAATGAAGAGATGGGATTTACAAAAGAATAATAGTTCTGAAGACTTGACGGTTCCTCTATCTTAGAGGTTACTGTTTTCCCTGACTTTGCAATTGATGAGGAAGCTCTGGCTGCTTTAAATAATGAATCTTTTTCTAATGATTCTGAGTAGGCCAACCCTGACTGTTCATTAACAATTGATCGAAAACCCACTCCTTGTCGACTAGAATATGATGATTTTTTGACCAGGCCGTCTTCTAATGTCCAAGATTCTTGATGAATATTTTGAAAATATATATCACCCATATCAATACCCTTAGAGAGCATTTCACTCATCATAAGATCTAAATCTTGTATTGAAACATTATAAGGGTCGAGGAGACTTGCCTTTACTTGTGTGAAGATAGATTCCTGATTATTAATCATTATTTAAAACCTTATGTTTAAGCGATGGAAACGATTGTCGAATAGATCGCAATTCTTCCAAATCAATATCACAGATAACAATACCATCTCCAGTATCAAGTTGATCTATAATTTTACCCCATGCATTTATAATCATGCTATGCCCATACGTTCGTCTGCTTCCATAGTGCTTTCCCCATTGAGCTGACGCCACTACATAAGAGAGATTTTCAATAGCCCTTGATGACAATAAAGTTTCCCAGTGAGCCAAGCCTGTCTCCTCTGTGAACGCTGATGGAATTGTTAACACATCAATTCCCATATCAGAATAGCTTCTATAGAGTTCAGGAAATCTGACGTCATAACAAATAGATAGCCCTATAGTGCACCATGGAGTTTTTACAGCAACCGGTTGTTTTCCTGGAACAATTGAAAAAGATTCGTTGTATTGTTTGCCTTCAACTTCCACGTCAAAAAGATGAATCTTGTCGTAATAATTGACCACCTTTCCTTGGTCATCATAAACAATAGAACGAGCAAAGCTCCGATCAGCATTTGGGCTTACAACAGGAACTGAGCCAGCAATAATCCAAATCTCTAATTCTTTGGCTAACTCTGAGATGGATCTTTGTATGGGTCCGTCTTCAAAATCTTCCATAATCTCCTCAACCAATTGCTTTGGATAGCCCATAAAAGCAAAATTTTCAGGCAATAAGACAATATCTGCACCCTGTTCTTTAGCTTGTTTGATTAATGATCCTGACAATAATAAGTTATCGTCAACACTGTCGTTTGAATTCATCTGAACAGCAGCAAATTTCATGATGGTAATAGTAATAGATTTCTATTTAATTAGTAAGAGATTGCATTTCCTGATCAACATCAGGAAGAAAATTATTGCAGTTTTCTATTAAGCTAAAATCAATCTCGTTTTCACTCAATTGCTTGATATCAGGATTGTCCCAGCTTCCATTCACTGAATAATAAGCAACACCTGCATCTTTGAGTGGTCTTCTCAGAATTTTTGTCAAAAGAAACATTGAAGCGGCGGCAGCTGGGCCTGCAACTATGGCGGCACCTCCAGGTAATAGATCGGAGACCAGTGGCTGCACGATAACCATTTGATTGTAGCTACGTTTAGAAATATCAGTTGCCCCAAGAATAATAACATCTGCAGTTGTGGAGCTAATTGAGAGGTTGCATGTGTAAGCAATATTATCCGTAAAGGTAACCTCTGCCTGCAAACGATCAAAGGGGAAGCCTTCCCCAAAAACATCTCTGAAATCTAGAACTAATCGTTTTGGAAGTTCAGAGAAGCTAAAAAGAGAAAGAACCTTACCAGGGACCCTTTCTTCACTATTAATTTTCCCGTCTTTAACATCAATGGTCAAAACACCGTTACCTGAGGTAATATCACTCTTTCGTGGAATTTCATCCCAGGCATAGCTGGTTTTAAAATTAACCTTACTGCTATCAATAATATTCGCTAATCCAATTTTTGTTTGAATCCTCTCTATATCAATAGCTCTAGAGGAAATATTCTTTATTTCTAAGGACGGTCTCTTTCCTCCAGGCTTACGAAAGATAAAGAGTTGCTTAATAGGAATATTATTTAATAAGAACCCATTCTCTTCTTGATGGCTAAAATCTAAATTACTGCCATCGACAACTATCGAAATAACTGCAATGCTCTGATTTATAAGTGTTTTCCATAGATCAACCTCTACACTGAATTGCTCGATGAGAAGAGGTGAAAGATCCTCAGTTCCTTGCTTTAAAGACATCTTATCGAAGACCAAACTGGGTCTCATATTGATGTAATTATCGATTATATAATTGGTTCTAACACCTTCAAATTCTATCTCTAGACCTAAAAGGTCCTGCATACCGGATCTGATTAATTCTCTCTCTTTGCTAATAACTCGATTGATCAAAGGTTCTGAGAAATAAACAAAACCAAGCCATGTAATCATTAGCAATAAAAATAATGTCAGTATTTTTTTCATCAATATCAAATAATATCTATTTTAGAGTCTAATTGTAGTCAATAAATGTGAATCTATGATGAATTCAGGATCGATGATAGGGTAAATGGTTTAATATGCTCCAGGACCGATATAACTGCTCAGCAAGAATAACTGGCACAAGGCTGTGTGGAAGGGTCATCGATGACAACGAAAGAATTTTGTTAGCTCTATTTAAAACCGATTCTGAAAACCCATCTGGACCACCAATACCAAAAATAGGATCAATTGCGTTATCAAGCCAATCTTGCATCCAGTTTGAGAATTCATTCGTCGAAATTGACCTTCCTCTCTGATCTAGAACTATTAAAGTTTCCCTGTCTGCTATCTTTTCTAAGAAGTTTTTACCCTCTGCTTCTATGATTTGATTAATCGATTGTTTTTTTGTTCTTCTAACAATAGGAATTTTTATATGTTCGCTTGTAATTTGTTTGGGTAGCCTTCCAAGATAATCAGAAATTATAGATTCATATTCTGTTTTTTTTGAAGCAATCGAAATAATCTTAATGTTCATAAGTTATTCACTGGTGCCGACACTCCAAAGATCATCTAATTTATAAAACGATCTGACATCAGCAAGCATAACATGGACGATAATAACTCCAAGATCAATCAGAATCCATTGCCCGGAATCGTAACCCTCGATGCCTAATACTTGATGGTTTTCCTCTTTGACCTTTTCACTTAATTTATCGACAATTGATCGAGCATGTCGGCTCGATGTCCCTGTACAAAAGATCATATGATCACTAATTGAGGTTAACTCAGAAACATTAATTTTGTTAATTGCTTTAGCTTTCATGTCTTCAAGAACTCCAATAGACATGGCTAATAAGTCAGGGCTAATCATTAACTAGTTGCCTCAGTGGAAAACATAAATAACAATTGTCCGATTTCATCCCAGGGGTTACCTTTGTTGATTCCTTTGATAACCTTATCTACCTCGCAGGCCTGTTCCAAAATACCCTCCATCTGATTTGGGCTTGTTGACTGCAAAAAAGAACCTATAATCTTTTGCTTACTGGACCAAATCCTAGCGTTCTTCATTGCCTTATTGATTGGAATACCATCTCCAATATCCACCATTAAATCACTGAGATTCTTGATTTCCCAATTTACAACTCTCATTAATTCATAGGGTAACATCCCCTCTTTTTGCAATCGGTTATAAATTCTCAAGACACGAGACGGTTTCCTCATAATGGCTGCATCCGTGAGTTGAAAAAGATCGAAATGAGCGCCATCTGCAACGCAATCATTAATATCTTGCATGCTCACATTATTAGTAACTTCCATTAAGCCAAGGCGATCGATAGACTGCATGGCAACAAAAAGATTACCTTCTGTAAGTGCAACAAACATTTCCAATGCTTCTCGATCAATGGATAAGCCTATGTCTCTTAACCTAGATTTAATCCAAGTCGGCATTTGGGATGGATAAATCTTTTTACATTCAATACTCACTGCCTTTTTACTTAAACTCTGAACCCATTTTGTGCGTTTGATATCTTTTTCCAATTTCCCACATATAACTATTAAGAGATGATCATCAGAAATATCATCTAAAAGCCCAATCAAAGCGTCCGAGCCTTGTTTGCCAGGTCTCGACTTAGGAATATGGAGTTCTATTAACTTTTTTTCGGCAAACAGTGATTGGGTTTTTATATCGCTAAACACATGATCCCAATTAAATCGACCGCTTATATTAAATCTGGACTTATCCTCATAACCGTTTTTATGAGCTGCAACTCTAAGTTTATCAAGGCTCTCTATAATCAGTAGATCCTCAGCACCATGAATAAAATAGATTTGACCTAGTCCTGCCTTAAGATGCCTGTCTAATTCGCCATTATCCAGTTGCATTAATTAGTAGCCTTTATTGAATAAGCTTTAGAGGGATCCAACATTGGAATTTCATCAATGATGGGGTAGATAAAACTAATACTGGTATTGAATAGGACCTCAGTTAAATCATTTTTCAAGCACTCTTCTTTGATCATTTGCAGGCCTTTATCAGTTGTTTCTTTTTCCTCATTAAAAGTATCGTTAACCACATACAATTTTAATTCCTCACCAGTGTTTGGACAACGAAGAAGTTGAATAAATTTATCATTCATTGATCAAAGGTCCTTCGGGTAGTGAAAAAAATTAAACTCTTTTGGAACTGGGTCATACCCATGCTTGAACAAAGGATTACATCTCAAGATCCTCAATATGGTGAGGTAAGTGCCTTTAACAGAGCCAAAGCGATCAATGCATTCTAAGGCATATTCAGAACAAGTGGGTTGGAATCGACAATTTGGCTTTAGTAAGGGAGAGATATATCTACGATATAAGCCTATCAAAAATTTCATAAAGAATTATCCCTCTATTGTCCTGTTAAAGCATTGACGCAGCATCTTTTTTAATCCTCTGAATCATTACATTCAAACCATTATTTCTTGTTGGGCTTAGATGCTCATCCAAACCAATCATTGAAATGAACTCTGGTTCTGTCGCAAGAATTTCCGATGGCTTTTGATTATTATATATTCTCATTAATAGCGCGATGAGTCCCGAAACGATTGCTGAGTCGCTAGTTGCCTTACATCGGAACAAACCATCTTCTAACGATGTCACAAACCAAACGCTTGATTGACAACCATGAACTTTATTATCTTCGATCATCTGTTCTTCTGGAAAAACTTCCAACTGTTTACCTAGATCAATGATGTGCTCATATTTTTCCATCCAAGTATCAAAGATCTCAAATTCACCAGATATTGAATGCTGAATTTTTTCAAGTGATTCCATCTTTTTATAATTTTTTCCAAAGAGGACCTTCAGGTGCGTCCTCAATAGATACCCCAAGTGATTCTATCTTCTTCCTGATCTCATCTGCCTTCTCAAAATCTTTATTCAATCTAGCTGCTTCTCTATCCTTTAACATTTGTTCAATTAATACTCCATCCACATCAGCGTCTGAATCAAACCACTTTTCAGCATCTTGATTCATCAAGCCTAATAAATTTGCAGAACCAATGAGAACTGAGCCAAGATCCTTAGCTTCTTTATCAGTTTTTGCGTTGTTGATGCTTTTTACAAGAGCAAAGAGTTCACTCAAGGCCTTAGGTGTATTGAGATCATCTGAAATCGCATTGATAACGTCTTGAGAAGGGTCGCCTGGTAATATTTGTCCCAACTTTCTGATTGATCCATATAGTCGATCAAGCTTTTTCTCTGAATCACCAATTAGTGCATCGTTCCAATTGATGGGTTTACGATAATGTGTTGTTAAGAATGCTATTCGAATGACCTCAGGTCTAACCTTTTGTAATAGGTCACGAATAAGCAAAAGATTTCCCTCTGATTTGGACATCTTTACATTATCAAAATCAATCATACCGTTATGAACCCAATAGTTTGCTAAGGGTTGGCCAGAATGTGAACAGATGCTCTGAGCACACTCATTTTCATGATGAGGGAATAAAAGATCACTCCCGCCCCCATGGATATCTAGAGTCTCCCCCAGATATTTTTTAGCCATTGCAGAACATTCAAGATGCCATCCAGGTCTTCCAAAGCCCCATGGACTATCCCAACCAGGAATATCTCCAGAGGAAGGCTTCCATAGGACAAAGTCTCTTTGATTTTTTTTGATTTCAGAGGGCTGCACTCGGGCTCCAGAAATCTGCTCCTCTTCTGTTCGATTTGATAAGAAACCATAATCTGGGAACGTATCTATATTAAAAAAAACATGTCCTTGATTCTCATAGGCATGACCTTTATCTGTTAACACAGTGACCATCTCGATCATTTCCTGAATATGCTGTGTTGCCAATGGCTCTAGATCCGGTTCTTCAACACCAAGTGTTGTCATATCTTCTTGATAAATTTTTGTATACCGCTGAGTAATCTCGGATATCTTGACATCCTCTTTTTGCGCCGCCTCATAAATTTTGTCATCAAGATCGGTAATATTTCTTACATATGTCAGCTCATATTCTCTTCTCAAGAGTTTAGCAAGAACATCAAAAACAACTGGCCCTCTGGCATTACCAATATGGGGAAAACTATATGCTGTGATCCCACAAACATACATGGTTACCTTGTTAGAGTCGATTGGAACAAACAACTCCTTCTTTTTAGTCTTTGAATTATAAAGCCTGATCTTCATTTATTGTTTTTATTGCATTTATGAAAGTTATAATACCTAATGTTTCAATAAGATTCCGAGGTTCATCGTAAATATAAAAAACATGTTTTCTAAAAGAACAAGCATAGAACAGGTTGAAGAAGGATTCGAATTAGCACCTAAATTTGATTCCTCAGGATTAATTCCAGTGGTAACAACTGATATTGATACTGGAGAACTTCTCATGCACGGTTACATGAACGTGGAAGCATTGAAGAAGACTCTGGCAACAGGACAAATGCATTATTTCAGTAGAAGCAGACAGGTTTTGTGGCACAAGGGAGCAACAAGTGGATTTTTCCAAAATGTCAAAGAACTATTGATCGATGATGACCAAGATGCATTATGGGCTAAGGTCCAAGTGCTTGGAGGTGCGAGTTGTCATGTGGGGTATAGAAGCTGTTTTTATAGAAAAATAGAATACTCAGACGGCAAGGCTGGTTTATTATTTACAGACACAGATAAAGTATTTGACCCAGAGGCTGTTTATGGCGAAGAACCAAACCCAACAAAGTTATAAATGAGCATAGTCGATACAATCAGTTATGAACTCTGGGATAAAGATCCAGAAGCCTTTGCAAATCAATTGGGAAAGAATCATAAAAACACTGGATTTTGTGGGATACAAGATCACCCGATACCTGAGCAAATGGTGTCTGATTCAATCGATATGTTTGAAGAATTCTTTGCCTTATCACAAGACATCAAAATGAAATACTTTATTAAGGATATTGGTGGAGCAAGAGGTTATACACCTTATAGGATTGAAACGGCAAAAGGTGCTAAGCACGCAGATCTAAAGGAGTTTTGGCAAACAGGTAGGTATCTCCCAAATGACCACCTCTACACAAAATATATGTTTGAAAATATAGTTGCTGAAGAAGTTCCTGAATTTAAAAAAACAATCACTGAGCTTTTTGATGCTTTTGATAGTTTTGGGCAGCAACTCATGCAAGCAATAGCTATTTATTTAGGGCTAGAGAATGATTACTTTGAATCGCATATTAACGAAGGCAATAGTGTACTAAGAACTATACATTATCCTCCAGTAGATGAGGATATAGGAGAAAGATCAGGTGCTCACGGCGATATTAACCTTATCACATTGCTTATTGGAGGAAATAAACCTGGTTTAGAAATCTTGGTTGATGACAACTGGTACCCAATAGATACACCTCAGAGCACGGTGGTCTGTAATGTGGGTGATATGCTAGAAAGATTCACTAACAATCGTTTGCCCTCAGTTTTACACCGGGTGACGACTCCATCCGATGCTGTTAAAGGTTCATCAAGATATTCCATCCCTTTCTTTTTACATCCGAATCCTGATTGGCTCATTGAAACACTACCCTCATGCATAGATGATGATCATCCGGATCTCTATCCAGAAGGGATTATGGCTGATGATTTTCTTCAACAACGACTATATGAAATAAAACTATTGTAAACTTAATAACATCATGGAATATGCACAAACAGTTTTAGGCGGATTTATTCTTCTTCTTTTGGGTGTTCTCTTCTCATCAAACACGAAGAAGATAAATTTATTCTATCTTGCAAATGCAATTGTTTTGCAATTCTTGCTGGCTATCCTTTTAATTAAAGTTCCTCCAGTCGCCTCCTTTTTTGAATCATTGTCTCAAGGTGTTTTGGCTCTTAAATCTGCGACGGATCAAGGAACTGGTTTTGTCTTTGGTTATCTAGCGGATGGTGCTCCAAAGCCCTTTGAGGTTGTAAATCCAGCAAGTGCAAATATATTTATATTTTCAGGATTGATGCTCATTATCGTGGTCTCTGCTCTATCAGCAATCTTCTGGCATTGGCGGGTTTTGCCTATCGTTATTAAGTTAATCTCGAGTCTTTTCAAAAAACCTTTAAATGTAGGTGGTCCCGTTGGACTAAGTGCAACAGCAAATATTATTTTCGGACAAGTAGAGGCGCCTTTACTGATTAAGCCCTACCTCAAACAAATGTCGAGACATGAATTACTGACACTCATGACTGTGGGAATGTCCACTATCTCAGGCGGGGTTATGGTGGTGTATACAACCATGCTTAATGACCTGTATGGAACATCTTTGATTGGACACTTTCTGACCGCTTCGATTATCTCTGTTCCAGCAGCAATTATGTACGCTAATATCATGATGCCGAGCAATCAAAAAACTGAAGATCAGAGTCAAATTGAAGAATCCAGTCTTTATAAGAGCACCATGGATGCATTGACTCGAGGAACTCAAGATGGTCTAAATATTACCCTAAACATTGCAGCCCTTTTACTGGTCTTAATAGCACTAGTTACCCTTGTTAATTTTGGCTTAGCAGCACTGCCTTTCGTTGACGGAGAGGCTATTACTTTGGAAAGAATGGCTGGTTGGATCTTTGCTCCCATTGCCTGGTGCATGGGGATTCCATGGGCAGAAGCTCAGTTGGCTGGATCCTTATTAGGGGTCAAAACAATTCTCAATGAATTTGTGGCTTATGTTAACTTAGCTGCTATTGATGCCAGTCAACTCTCTGAGAAAAGTCGTCTCATCATGCTTTATGGATTATGTGGATTTGCCAACTTATCCAGTGTTGGGATATTGCTAAGTGGTATAGGAACGATGATTCCTGAAAGAAAAGATGATCTTATAGCAGTTAGTGGCAAAGCTCTAATTGGAGCTACATTGGCTTCTTGTTTTACTGGTTTAGTTGTTGGGGTTATCTCTTAGATTGCTACTCTATTGTTCCCGAATAAAAATGTTTTCTGCATAAGGAAAGGTATTTTTCATTACCGCCAATATCAATTTGTTCACCCTCTCGGAGTATTTCACCATCGTCATTGACTCTTACAATCATTGTGGCTTTCTTTCCGCAGTGGCATACAGCTCTTAATTCTTTTAATCGATCTGCCCAAGCCAAGAGGTATTTACTACCATCAAATAACTCCCCCTGAAAATCTGTCCTAATCCCATATGCCATAACAGTAATCTTTAATTGATCGACAATCTGTCCAAGCTCAATAACCTGGTTCTTAGTGAGAAATTGGGCTTCATCGATTAAGACACAATTTAAGGTTTGCTTAGCATGATGTGCTTTAACGATTTTGAATAAATTATCTGATTCTGTAAAAGTTTCAGCATCAGCTCGAAGACCAATTCGAGAAACAATCTCTGAATCCCCATAGCGATCGTCTTTTGAGGAGGTAAAAATCATGGTGTTCATCCCTCGTTCCTTATAGCCATGATTGGACTGCAAAAGAGCTGTGGACTTGCCTGCGTTCATCGTTGAATATGTAAAATGAAGTGTTGCCATAATTAAATACTACCCAACTTTAACAAAACACCATTGCTTATTTTTATAGCAAGAGAATCATTTAAGTATTCTGCCTCTTTTCGTTTGCCCAATAACCTGTTCTGATCAAAGCTATAATCTTGTGTTTCAATATGTTTTGTATCAGAGATGATCTCTTGATTCCCTTTAAATAAAGACCATACAACTTGGTAGGCTATTTCATATTCCATAGGAGTATTTGTAGCGGAAATGCTTAATATTCTGTCACTGGATATGTCTTCTTTTATAATCAGGATGTAGGATGCCTCATCTCTTTTATCCGAAATTATTACCCCGTTATTCCTCAAAGAATCTTTGATGCTTCTGAAGAACGATGAATAAGGGTCTACTGTCTGAATATAGACCGAGTCAATTTTTTCATTGAGATTGCCCGTGTTTTGAAGCTCAAACCCACATGAGCTTAATATCAAGAAGCCAATCAAACAGGTTAGTTGTTTTAATGTTTTCATTAAATAACGATATTAACTAACTTTTTTGGAACGATGATAATTTTTTTAACTGTATGACCATCTGTGTGTTTTTTAATTTTTTCATCCATCATAACCAATTCCTCGAGTGC
>CACPJA010000005.1 GCA_902634075.1 uncultured Gammaproteobacteria bacterium | reverse complement strand
AGATTATTATTCAGCGCAGGTAAAGCACATAGGAATCCATCATCTTTTGATCTCTATGGTTTTGGAGGCAATCCCTTACTTCGTCCTGAATATTCAAAAAAAATAAGTGTTGGTCTTAATTACCAGCCTAATTCGTCTACCAATTTTGACCTTCGCTACTTTGATAATAGGATCAAAGATCTTGTTGCCTTTAACTATAGTGATTTCAAACTTTACAATATTGAAGAATCAAAGACTTCTGGGTTTGATGTTATCTTTGAAAAAGATATAAATAATTGGATTCTAAGCCTTAATGCCACATTGCAAGATCCTAAAAACTTAACAACTTCAACCCAGTTACTTCGACGACCAAAGAATTCAATGAATATGGGTCTAAGGCGTACATTTAACAAACTAACAATTAATCTAAACTTAGAAAAAAATTCATCAAGAAACGATTTTGGAGGCGTTGTTCTTGGGGCTTACACTTTAGCCAATACTTCAATTCAGTATCGTCTTAACACTAACTGGATCTTTAATGGATCAATAACAAATCTTGGTAACGAAAAGTACACACTCGCAAATGGTTATATGACTCCGGACAGAAAAATAAATATTGGTTTTGTTTATTTCCCCAATGGCTAAACTTTTTGCTTCATAATATAAATAAACGCTAAGATAAATGAATGGGTAATCGTTTAACAAAAATTTATACAAAAAAAGGTGATGATGGAACCACTGACCTCGGTGGCAACCAACGTGTACCTAAATATGACCAACAAATTGAAGTTTATGGTTGCCTTGATGAATTAAGTGCTGCTATTGGAATATTAGTTGCAGAAGGAGATATTTCCGAAAATATTCAAGCGTTTTTATGCAATGCTCAACAGGACCTATTCAATATTGCTGGAGAACTGTCGGCTCCAGAGTTTAAATCCATCGATGAAGAGAAAGTTGAAGAAATTGAAGTTTTCATAGAGAGCATTAACAGTCAGTTACCGCCATTGAAAGAATTTGTTGTTCCAGGCGTTAATCTTCAATCCTCTCGAACTCATCTAGCTAGAGCAATCTGCAGAAGGGCTGAAAGAGAATTAGTAAAACTAGCTTTAGAAAAAGAAGTTAATCCAAACTCTTTGAAATATCTCAACCGATTATCTGATGCTTTTTTTGTTGTCGCTAGAAAATTAGCAAGAGATGAAAATGAAAATGAAGTTGTCTGGGACCACCAACGCCAGGAAAAATAAATTATGGATATAGAAATTATACTGGAACCAGACTTGCATCCAAATGAACTTGCTGAACTGGCAGTGAAAGCAGAAGAGTATGGAGTAAGGGCACTGTGGGCTTCTAATTATCATCAGCAATGGGATGCCTTTATGAGCTTAATACCTGCTGCACAACAAACGAAGAAAATTCTTCTTGGACCTTTAGCAGTAAGCCCCTTTGAAATGCATCCACTAAAAATGGCTAATGCGCTTCTCACGCTCAATGAACTCTCTAATGGAAGAGCAATTATTGCAGTTGGTGCGGGAGGTGGGACACTCGGAGCAATGAAGTTTTCATGCGTAAAAGATAGTTGCCCTGGCCTCCAACCGTTCCGGATTATCAGAGCTGTTAAAGAAGCAGTTGAAATCCTAACAAGTGCTTCTGAAAAGAAATTTAATTTAAAATTTGAAGGTGATATTTTTAAAATCACTAGACCCTATATGCAAGGATTCACTTGGGCACAGTCTGATCGCCCAAAAATATATACCTGCTCCACTGAACCGCAAATGCTTAGACTTGGTGGTCAGTATGCAGATGGTCTTCAGATGAGTGATGTCGCTCTACCAATGCTTGAAGACGCCATGAAAGATATTAAAACAGGTCTGTCAAAACGAGAGAATGAAATTGAGGACTTTAGAATTGGAAATTTCTGGGCCTGGCATATCAAGGAAGACAGAGAAGTATCATTTAAAGAAGCGCGAAGAGAATTGATTTTTCGTGGGTCTTTGCTGCCACCTTTCTCGCTGCATCATTTTTTAAATGAAGATGAAGCACAGATCGTTATCGATAACTATAATGCAGGTCCAGAGAATGAATTTGCAAAAGCCTACATTAGTCGATCTGGTGTTATAGAAAATGTTCCTGAAGAACTGGTATCAAAATTGATTGCCGACCTAAGTTCAGCGGGGGATTTAAATGATATTGATAGAGAGCTTGAAAGGTTTTATGAATTTAAAAAGGCTGGAATGACAGATTTATCAATACGTTTATTTGATGACCCTATGGCAGGCCTGAAAATGATAGGAGAAAAAGTCCTTCCAGCACTAGCATAAATTAGATGAATATTTTTAAGTGGTTAGGGCTTGAACTTCGGAATCAATACATCAGCTATATGCTCAATCCATCCACCCAAAAAAAGATCCGATTAAAAAGAGAGCAAAAACGTCAAAGAGAACAGCGACCTCATACGGTTTATTATTTTCACCAAGTCAATGACCCTTATAGCCATTTGTGTGCACAAATGCTGAAACCCTTAAACGATGAGTATGATATTAATCTTGTGCCTCTCGTGGTTGGGCAGCCCCCTGAATCATCAACTCCTGAACCTCAACTATATCATCATCATAGTGTTGAAGATGCAGCAATGATCGCCCCTTATTTTAATCTTGATTTTAAACCCCTGACGAACGAAATTGATAGTGAGACTATAAGATTAGCTCAATGCATTTTAATGAACACGCCAATTGAACTGTTCGCAGACAATGCTGTTAAAGTGGGTGAATTCATTTGGTCTAAAAATTTAGATGCTCTAAAAAATTTGTGTGTCAAAGATAATCTCATGAATGAAGATACATTGTCTGAGATCTTAGAAAAGAATGATGCCACTAGGAAGAAAATGGGTCATTATTTTGGAGGTGTTTTCGCTTACGAGGGTGAATGCTATTGGGCTATTGATCGCCTGCCATACCTTGAAAAACGGCTTCATAGTTTGGGGGCCAAAAAAACCAATCAAGGTTGGTTAGTGAATAGAGAGGAGTCACCAAACATAGAAAACAATTCAAAATCAAAGCTATGTATTGATATTTTTTGGTCTGCAAGAAGTCCCTATAGCTATCTTGCGATGAAACCTCTGGCTAAGCTTAGAGAAAAATATAATGTTGAACTTAGATATAAAATCATCCTACCGATGGTAATGAGAGGTATGCAAATTAACCCCGAAAAAGGTATTTATATTATTAAAGACTGCAAACGGATAGCTGAAGAAGATAATACCCCTTTTGGAAATATCATTGATCCTGTAGGAAAAGCCGTTGAACGATGCTATTCCATGTTTGAATATGCCAAAGATAATCATAAAGAAGAGGAATACTTACATGCCTTTGCTAAATCGGTTTGGGCTGAGGGAAGACATGGGTATATGGATAGCTCATTAGAGGCAATCATTGAAGAGGCAGGATTAAATTGGGAGGAAGCAAAGACTGTTCTAGATACTGATGAATGGAGATCTGAAACTGACGCCAATAGAGAAAACTTATTCGCTTTGGGTAAATGGGGAGTCCCTACAATGACACTGTTAAATGCTGATGAGGAACAGCTGCTTACAGTTTGGGGCCAGGACAGGATTTGGTTGATTGAGGAAACCATCAAATTAATGCAAGAGTGAAATAATTAAGATAAATTATATGTCCTAAATAATAAGGAACAGAATTATGAAATCGAATCAAAAAATATTTATCACCGGTTCCAGCAGTGGTATTGGTGAGGCAATTGCCTACGAATATGCTAGCCAGGGTGCAATCCTTGGTCTCGCTGCAAGACGATCAGAAAAACTTAAGACGGTCAAAGCCAAATGTATGGAATTAGGCGCCAAGAATGTAAAAAACTATTCACTCGATGTCTCAGATACAAAGGAATCTATCTCTGTTGCAAAAGATTTTGTTGCCTTTGACAAAGAAGGTATTGATATTGTTATCGCTAACGCAGGAGTAGCTGCCTCAGACAACCTTTCTTCAGGGGATCCTACAAAAATTAATCAAAATTTAAACATTAATATCATCGGTGTAACAAACTCCATTGTTCCCTTTGTGCCGACGATGAAATCTCAAAAAGCAGGTAATATTGTCATCATGTCCTCAATTGCAAGTTTCACTGCGCCTGCCTACTTTGGGGGATATGCTGCCTCAAAAGTTGCGGTCAGAAGATTGGGTGATACCTGGAGGACAACGCTCAAAAAACATAATGTCAGGGTGACGACTATATGTCCCGGCTACATCAAAAGTGAAATGACCGATGTTAATGAATTTAAGATGCCGTTTCTTATGGATACTGATGTTGCTGCTAAAAAAATGGTGAATGCAATCAAAGTAGGTAAAAAGACCTATATTCTTCCATGGCAATGGCGCCCAGTGATTGCCCTTTCAAGATTTTTTGGAATGAAAATTTTAAGCATATAGTCTCTGTGGACAATCGACCTATTGTTTTCCTTGATATGGACGGCGTGCTAGCTGATTTTTTTGGCGCGTTCTCCAATTTCGCCAAAGTTAACCATTGGAAGGATTTAGGTCCCTCTGAATTAGCACAAACACTAGATGCTATTATCGGAAGTGATTTTTTTGGGACGATTCCCAAAACATGGTGCTGTGACGAACTGATTAAAATGACCATAGATTATGCAGGAGGCTATTCTATCCTTTCCTCACCTCTGGATGGCGATGAAGAAAATTGTGCTCACTGGAAAAGAGTCTGGATCAACAATAATCTCTCACCACCCCCTTCTGAAATCTTTATAGAGAGATCCAAAGGAGATTATGCAATGCACAAAGGAACAAAGAATATTCTCATTGATGATAGACCTCATAATATTTATGCTTGGGAAAAGCAAGGAGGCATTGCCATCAGGTTTCAAGCCGACCAAGATAAATTAGAAGTGATCAGTTCAGCATTTGGTCAGATTACAGATTCTGTAATTTAATCGTAGATTAATTCTTCCAACTCATAATAGGTCTGCATATAACCAGTAACTGAAGCACGGACGGCAATAAAATCATCTTCACTCAACCATATTTCGTAGGGCGGATGCTTGACACCTTCATTGAATCCCACTTCATCAATATAACTAAAATGGTGGCACATGAAAGTTCCCGCTTTTACGGTAATTTCTTCCTTACCGTGATATTGGCAGCCTATGGTTAATTCTGAAATCATAGGTGGTGTGGCGCCTCTATGATCTAGTGATGGCATGAAACATCTCATCTGCTCTACGACAGGGCCGTTTGAAATATCAATAGACTTGCAATTAAATCCATCTCCAACAATAGGATGAGTGCCGAAAGAATGAAATCTTCCATTGGTTTTTTGTTTTTGTGAGATCCGATCAATTGATGGCCCATAAGATTCGCACTCGATTATACCGTCACCTGTTTCGTCTAAATCAAAACGAAACCAACCAGAACCCATAAATTCGTCGCCTACAGTCAAGCGAATAAAACAATCCATAGGTCGATTGTTATGATCTATAGATAAAACAACATCACGCATGACTTTTGGATCAGGTTCTTCTATTTCACAATGCGCTCTCAAGGTCAGCTTACCATCTCCATGTTTAGTAATGTGAAAGGTCTCATGACCTCTAGGCTGGTCCATCAGTTCTGGTTTCTTCGAAGTGTACCCAATTCGACCAAAAATATTTTTGTGTTTCATAAGACTCTATTTATACGATAGTTTAGAATTGAATAATAGACAAAGATGAAGCAAAAACGTAAACAAAGATTCTTTCATAACTCAATCCCTGAGAAAAAAGATGTTCTAAGCCTCAAAGGAGAAAGTGCACACTACTTAACTCGTGTTCTAAGGTTAAAAAATGGACAAGATCTAGTTTTATTTAACAATTCAGGCTCAGAATGGGAAGCTCAGATTCTTAAGGCAACAAAGCGACAAGTCGATGTTAAGTTGCTATCAAAAAAATCAATACAATCAGAATCACCTCTAAACATCACCTTGTTACAATCAATTTCAAGAAGTCAACGCATGGACTTTGTCATGCAAAAGGCAACCGAGTTAGGGGTAAATAAAATTATCCCAATGACAAGCCAAAATACCGTTGTGAGGTTAAATGAATCGAATATTGAAAATAAAATGAGGCATTGGCAAAAGATCATAATTAGCGCAGCAGAACAATCTGGTCGTGTCAAATTACCTGAAATTATTGAGCCACAGGTTTTTAGCAAACAACTACTCAATGATTACAAAAGTCATCAATCGTATTTTCTCGATACCACAGGAGAAGACAGCTTTAGCTCTAAACAAATTTCAAAAACAACTCTCGTTGTTGGCCCAGAAGGAGGTTTTTCAAACGCAGAAAAAGAGACAGCTATAGATAGCGGCTATAAAATTATCAAAACTGGACCAAGATTATTAAGAACTGAAACCGCTCCAATTATGGCCATCAGTATTCTCCAATACCTCTATGGAGATCTTGCTAATTAGCTTAAAATAGATATAAAGACATCCAGAGAAGAAAAATGAAATTAGCAGTAGTCATGGACCCTATTGAAAAGATTGTTCCTGAAAAAGATGGAACTCTTGATTTATTGCTTGCTGCACAAGATAGAAATTATGAACTGACGTATTTCCAACAAGAGGATCTTAAAATTATTGATGGCCGTCCTTTAGCCAAAGGAAAGATACTTTCGGTTAAGGATAACAACGAAAAATGGTTCGAATTTTCAAATCAGAATGAATATTCATTAGCTGATTTTGATGTGATTCTTATGCGAAAAGACCCTCCGTTTAATATGGAATATATCTACTCTACTTATGTATTAGATCTGGCAGAGAACACCGGGGTTAAGGTGATAAATCATCCCTCAGCATTGAGAAATTTTAATGAAAAAGTTTCGATCTCACTCTTTCCATCTCTTACACCAAAAACTTTGGTTACCTCCTCATTCAACGAAATTAAGGCTTTTTTAGATGCTGAAGAAAAAATTGTCGTTAAGCCCCTAGATGGCATGGGTGGAAAATCAGTTTTTGTTGTCGAAAAGAATGATCTAAATGCACATTCAATCTTTGAAACCATCACCAATCTTGGTGCTACTACAATTATGGCCCAGGTCTATGTTCCAGAAATCAAACATGGAGATAAACGAATCCATATTGTTTATGGAGAACATTGCAATACGGTTCTAGCTAGAATACCCCATGATAAAGATAACCGTGGAAATCTTGTAATGGGAGCCACTGGAGAAACTCAAGAACTATCATCTGGAGATCAAAAAATCTGTGAAACCATTGGGCCAACTCTTTTAGAGAATGGGATCTATTTTGCTGGCATCGATGTGATTGGTGATTATTTAACTGAAATCAATATCACAAGCCCAACGGGAATGAGGGAAATTAAACGTAACAGTGGCGAGGATGTTTCGAGTTTCTTTTTCGAGACTCTGGAGTCAAAAAAATAATGACTTGGGATACGCTCTCGGAGAATCTCGTAGGCCAATTTTTAATAGCCACTCCAAGTCTGAATGATCCTAACTTTTCTAAAACAGTCACTCTTATATGTGAACACAATGAATCTGGGTCATTAGGCCTGATTATTAATAGACCGATAGAAGGCAATCTTAATCAACTGCTTGAAGAGCTACAAATTTCTTCTGATGAGCAGTTGGAGTCAACACCGATACTCCAAGGCGGCCCTGTAGGCACAGAACGTGGTTTCGTCATTCATAATCAAGGGGCATGGAAACACACCTCCCAAATTAATGATTGGATTAACATTACCACCTCTAAAGATATTTTGGAGTCAATCTCCAATGGTATGGGTCCAGATAATTGCTTGTTGGTTCTTGGCTATTCTGGCTGGGGGGCAGGTCAACTAGAGTCTGAAATCAGAACAAACTCTTGGTTGTCTATTCCCTTTAGTGATGAGATTTTATTCAAAACCCCTTTTCAAGATCGATGGGAAAAATCGATTGGCTCATTAGGAATTAACGCTCAAAACCTCTCTGAGGAAATAGGTCATGCCTAACATCATTAATAAGCTTTAAGAATGGACCATAAAATCTATATTGCCTTTGATTATGGTTTAAAGAAAACAGGGGTAGCTATAGGGCAATCCATCACTAAGACAGCTTCGCCATTAACCTCTTTATCCATGGATAATGGAGAACCAGATTGGTCTGAGGTAGATATGATTTTTGAAGACTTCAAGCCAAGTTGTGCTGTTTTTGGTGTGCCAGAAGAGTCCATTAATAGTAACAAGACTTTAATAGATAATATTAAGGCCTTCTCATCTGGGATAGCAAAAAGGTATGGTATCTCTATTAAATTCGTAAACGAGCATCTCACTTCTAAAATCGCAAAAGATCAATTGAAAGAACAAAGACAAGAAGGTATCCTTCAGCGACAATTAAAGAAAGGACAGATTGATAGCATGGCTGCGAGCATCATTCTTCAAGAGTGGATGAATTTTGAGGAGATAAATTGAAGCATCTTCTCTACTTAAAGAATTTAAACCAAGAGACAATCACAGAGATTCTCGACACAGCAGAGCACTTCCTAAATCATGATAACCAACCCATCGGTTCAGAAAAAATTCTTCAAGATAAAACCTTAGCAAACGTATTTTTTGAGCCCAGCACCAGAACTCGAAGCTCCTTTCAAATAGCCGCTAGAAAATTAGGTGCCGATGTTATTAATATCGATGAGGAACATTCTTCAAGAGCTAAAGGTGAAACTCTTTTTGATACCCTAAAATCCCTAGAGGCAATGGGAGTTAATTACTTTGTAATCCGCAATAAGCATTCAGGAATATTTGATGAAATCCTAGAGAACATTGATCACAATTCACGATTAATTAATGCAGGCGAATCTAATATATCTCATCCTACTCAAGGCTTATTAGATCTTCTGACCATCAGACGACATAAAAAAGATTTCAAAAATATAAAAACTGTCATCCTGGGAGACCTATCTCACTCTCGTGTTGCTCGGTCATTGACAGAAGGTTTAAGCATTATGGGTACTGGAGAAATTGTTATTGTTTCACCTATTGACTATAAACCGGACATGAAATTATTTAACGGCGCTGAATATACGGATAATATTGAATCGGCGCTATCAGATGCCGATGTGGTAGTTACACTTAGAGTACAAAAAGAGCGAATGGATGATGAAACTCAATTCCTGGATCAATCAAAATATTTTAAAGACTACGGATTAACCTCTGACCGACTTAAACTGTGTAAAAAAGATGTGATTGTAATGCACCCTGGACCAATGAATCGAGGGGTCGAGATTGAAAACACAGTTGCAGACGGCGAACATTCAGTAATCACGGAACAAGTCACCAATGGTATAGCCACTAGAATGGCTATTCTATCCATCATAGAAAGAGGAAAGGGCTAATTGTGAGTACGCATAAGGCAAGTATCTTTGAGGAAACTTCAGAGGTAATTCATCAAGAAGCCTTTGAAGAAAACCAATTTGTGATTACATTAAAGGCTCCTAAGGCCTCTAAGACGGCTAAGCCTGGTGAGTTTGCTTTTGTTGATTGTGGAGAACAAACACTACTAAGAAGACCTTTGTCCTATTTGAGAACTAACCCAAACAATGACACGGTTGAATTCATGTATAAAATTATAGGTCCTGGCTTGGAGGCTCTCAGTAAAATGACAGCCGGTGATTCTGTGAATATGATGGGGCCAATAGGAAACGGTTTTAGTCACGACTTATCCAAACAAACACCTGTGTTCGTTGGTGGCGGTGTTGGGATTCCTCCAGTGTTATTCCTTGCAGAATATCTTAAAGAAAATAATCCTGAGATGACGCCATATGCCTTTTTTGGTTCTGAAATTCCGTTCCCATTTGAAACAACTGAATCTGAGATAAATATTGAAGGGTTGGAACAATCAAATTTTGCAACAATTAAAGACATGGAAGAAAAGCAAATTCCTTGTCGACTAGCCAGCCTGGCAAACTTTAAAGGTTGTTATAATGGTTATGTCACAGAACTTGTGGATACTTGGTTATCCCAACTCAATCCTTCAGAGAAAGAAAAAATTATCCTCTATGCCTGCGGCCCTGAAGTGATGCTTGAAGCTGCAGCAAAATTAGCTAGAAACCATAAATTGGATTGCCAATTATCTCTCGAAGAGTTTATGGCCTGTGCCATTGGTGGCTGCGCCGGTTGTACAGTGAAGGTTAGTGTAGATGAACAGATAGCTATGAAACGAGTCTGTGTGGATGGCCCTGTCTTTGATGCTAAAGCCATCTATCCCCAATGAGTAAGATTGAGCAAAATTATAAAAATTTATTATCCGTTATTAAATCCTCGCAATCAGAAGGTGATGCAGAAGCCTTGCCCACAATTATTGCAGTCAGTAAAACGAGAACGCTCAAAGAGATAGATGAAGCCTATAAGTGTGGTCTTAGAAATTTTGGGGAAAATTATCTTCAAGAGGCAGTATCTAAAATCAATTCCTGCCAACATTCTTTAACCTGGCATTTTATTGGTTCAATCCAATCGAATAAAACCAAGCAAATCGCTCAATATTTTCAGTGGGTTCATACCATTACACGTTTTAAGATTGCTCAAAAAATCAGCCAACATAGAGAAGAACCTATGAATGTTTGTTTGCAAGTCAAGCTTCAAAACGAGGATCCACGTGATAGTGTCGTGTTTGATGATCTCCCTGCTCTTGCAGAGAAAGTCAAAGATCTTAAAAATATCAGGCTAAGAGGTTTAATGGGAATGACCAGTGGAGACCTTCGAGTTAATGAGCGTTCAAAATACTTCAAAAAACTAACCGAGGCATTTGACAACCTCAACCATCAAGGTTTCAACTTGGATACCATTTCTATGGGAATGTCAGAAGATTATGATTTAGCCATTCAAAATCGTTCAAATATGATTAGAATAGGTACCGCATTATTTGGTAAACGATCAACTTAATAATAAAAACAATGTATGAAAATAAAAAAATTGGCTTTATAGGAGGAGGTATGGTTGCTGAAGCAATCATTAGAGGTCTCATCCTGCATGGTCATGAAGCCTCTAAAATTTTTGTTTCAGACCCTTCAGAGTCTCGACGTGATGTTCTATCTATCCTTAATAAGCAATTAAATGTTGAATCAGATAATCAGGCTATCGCATCACAAGTCGAAATAATGATTATGGCCGTAAAACCTCAAATATTTACCAATGTCGCAGAAGGCCTTGATTTAGGGTCAGAGAATAGCCCTATGATTATTTCAGTTGCTGCTGGTATTGAAATGGAGACCATGAAGAATTTATTTGGCGAGGATAAGAAGATATGCAGAGTTATGCCTAATACACCCTGTCTAGTTGGTCGTGGAGTATCCGCATTGATCCAATCAAATTTAAATGAATCGGATATTGTTATGGCAACCTATATATTTAATTCCGTTGGAAAAACCATCTGGATTCAAGAAGAGGAATGGATGCATGCTGTGACAGCAGTATCTGGAAGTGGTCCTGCTTACTTCTTTCAAATGATGCATATTTTAAAAAGTGCTGCAATCAAGGCAGGTATTCCAGAAGAAATAGCAGAAACTCTTTCTATCCAAACAGCCATTGGCTCGAGTCAGCTGGCATTAAACAGTGCTGATGATCTATTAACCCTAAAAAAGAAAGTCATGTCTCCTGGCGGAACAACAGAAGCTGCGTTTGATTTCTTGGAAGAAAAAAAATTAGACGATATCTGGGATGAAGCTATTGATGCAGCAAGGCAAAGATCAGTTGATCTTGGAAAAGATTAACAGACTAAATATTAGAGCGGATGAATAATCTACTCCAATTCCTTTTTACCACTCTTATAGATTTTGTAATTCTTATTTTAATGCTGAGGGTATTTTCTGCCTATTGGGTCTCGGTTAATAATCAGATTCACCGATCGGTCATTCTAATGACTGATTCTATCCTGAGACCCTTACGTGGAAGCATTAATAACAAAACCTTTATCTATCTCATTGTTGCCCTTTGTCTTTTGATAAAATTCTTCGCCCTTTGGGTAATGACGCAATTCTCATGTATTGTAGCTCCCAATCTTCTTCAACTTATCGGCCTATCTGTTGGTAGCTTAATTCATTTTGTTTTGAACATTCTTTTCTTTGCCATCATCGCTCATGCAATTTTCAGCTGGATTCTAAGCAATCAACACAATAGTTTTTCTGACTTCATTAGACAACTTGTCGTTCCTATCCTCTATCCAATACAGAAAAGGTTGCCGTATCCTGCGGGGATGGATTTTTCTCCATTCATTGCCATAGTTGTCATTCAATCAATTAAGTTGATTATCCCTTTGTATGAATTTACCAATAATGTTGTTTGTATTAATTTAAATCAAATCCTATAAAATCTAATTGATGAAAATTAAAAAAGTTAGCGTTAAAACTCATGATATGCAACTCAAAGAACCTTATGCAATTGCAGGACATGTTCATGAGTCAATCAAAAATACTTTTATCAGAATTGAAGATGATGATGGTAATACTGGAATAGGCTCCTGTGCAACTAGAGATGACTCAGAGAAGGCTGCCAGGGCTTGCTTTAATAAGCTAAACACATTCTCATCATCATTGATTGACAAAGAAGTCACCCCTAGTGAGGAAATATTCAAGTGGATTGGTTCAGAGTTATCCTCAACACCCGAGGCTTTGACTGCTGTGGATATTGCAATTCATGACTTATGGGCAAAACGTGAGAAAAAGTCGTTGACACAAGCATTGGGTAATAAATATGAGAGTTTTAATACCTCGATAACGATCGGTGTTTCATCTACAGAAAAAACCTTGGAGATGGCAAAAAAGCATATTGAAAATGGCTTCTCAATTCTTAAAATCAAAATTGGTGACTGTCTTGAGGAAGACATTGAAAGGATGAAAGAACTTTTTGCTTTAAAACCTGAAAAAATAAAAATAAGGGTTGATGCCAATCGGGGTTATTCAAAAAAAGATTTGATTAAATTTTATGAAGAAACTCAGGATCTTGGCTTGGAATTAATTGAGCAGCCAATGGAAACTGATCAAAATCAAGAAATGCTATATTTCCCAAAAGAAATCAGAAATATTTGTGTTGCTGATGAAAGTCTTCAAAACTTGGATCATGCCGTCTCTCTTGCTCGTTCTCCAAAACCATTTGGGGTTTTTAATATAAAACTGATGAAATGTGGCGGTATTTTTGCAGCAAGAAAAATTGCTTCGCTAGCCGAAGAGAATGGCATTAAAATCATGTGGGGTTGTTTTGATGAGAGTAAAGTCAGCATTTCTGCCGCTTTACATACAGCCCTATCATGCAAAAATACTCATTACATTGATTTGGATGGTTTTTTTGATTTGGGATGGGATCTGGTATCTGGAGGCTATATTTGTGAGTCAGGAGTTATGCGTACCAACGAAAAGATAGGCATAGGAGTTGAGCATGAATAACATAAAGGGCACAGCTTTGGTCTACAGTGGAGGCTTGTTAGATGATCTACATGCTAAGACTGCACATGGTTTGTTGCGTCTTTCGGATCGATTCGAGATATTAGGTGTTATTGATCATCAGCATCATAATCAAATGAGCGATGATATTGTTAGCCACTGTGCCAAAAATGTCCCCATATTCAAAAATCTAGCTCTTTCGCTTGAGACCATGGATAACAAACCTGATTATATCGTCATAGGTGTTGCTTTTGGGGGTGGAAAATTACCCATTGAGCACCGAGGCATTGTAGAAGATTCCATAAAGAATAATATCGACGTTGTTAGCGGACTTCATGAAGTGTTATCAGAGGATGCGGAATTTAAGGCACTTGCATCCACATCGAGAACAACCATTTATGATATTCGTAAACCAAAAACCATTGATGAACTCTCATTTTGGAGTGGGAAAATACTTGATTTAAAGACACCTAAGATTGCGGTTTTGGGAACCGATTGTGCGACCGGTAAAAGGACTGTGTGTCAATTTCTTGTTCAAGATCTCACTGAAAGTGATATTAAAACTGAAGTTATCTACACAGGACAAACCGGATTTTTACAAGGGTTCAAACACGGCTTCATTCTTGATTCTACCTTGAATGATTTTGTGTCAGGGGAGCTCGAAAAGGCTATCTTAGAATGCGCAAAAGAAAGCAACCCTGAAATTATTCTAATTGAAGGCCAATCATCTCTTCGAAACCCATCAGGCCCATGCGGATCAGAATTACTATTATCAGGCGATGTGGACGGTGTGATTCTTGTTCATCCATTTGATCGAGAATATTTTGATAATTTTGAAGATGTTGGCTGTGTGTTACCAAGCCTTAAGGACGAAATTAACCTAATTAAAACCTACGGTAAGAATGTTATGGGAGTTTGTATCAACTCAAAACAAGAGATCGATGCTCTCAAACTTCAAAATGAACTTAAGATCCCTGTGGTGAACCCAATGAAGGAAAGTATCAGGGCTATCTCAGAATCAATCAAAGATAGTCTATTGTGAAAAATATCTTTTCTGCCAAGGCAATTAAGATAATTCACAGGTGGCTTGCGTTTATCTTAGGTATTTTCATTGTTTTCCAGATTACATCTGGGAGTGTTGCACAAGAGAGGTACTTGCTGATGCAACTCTTGACACCAGAAACGAATAAGGTTGAATCCAGAATCATAGCCGCTAGCCCGAGTGAACTACTTAAGGCTGTCAGTGATCAAGAACCTGGATTTAATATTGCCCATGTGATGCTGCCCTCTCCCTCTACTCCAAATTCAGCCACAGTTTTAATGGGAGGAAGAGATCCAGATAATCCTCATATGTCATCCATCATTATTAATTTTGATCAGTATGAACGACGTATCATTAATGAACATTCTATGATGAGATCTGGTTGGATTGGAACTTTGACCGTGTTACATCGATGGATATTATTCGATAAAGCAGGAGTTTATATTGTCTGTATTCTTGGATTAGCCACAATATTAATGTCTCTCTCAGGTTTATATCTATTCTTTAAAACCAGGCAAAGTGCCAAAAAATTACCCCTTATTAATCGGATGCATAGATCATTAGGCTTTATTGCCGCTTTTTTTCTAATTGCTACATCCGCAACAGGGATTCTCATGAGTATTACAGCTTGGGAGGATAAAAATGCTGGTCGATCGGTGTTCTCAAGTTTGATGGAGTCATCACATCAAAATCATGGGTCTTTGGATATGAACTATATCAATGCAGATTTGGCACTGAAAACTGCACAATCTGTCCTGCCTGATAACTACTATCTGGGGGCCTACTCCTTCGCCTCAGATCACAGCCCAAACTATTGGTTTGCCTTCTTCGATGACAAAATGTTTAGACAAGATATATTGATCAATGGGGCGAACGGAGATCTCATTGGTATTTACCCTGCTGGAAAATTAGAAAAAGGCGAGGGTTTTAGAAAATACCTTCTACCCATTCATAGCGGCTATTACTTTGGATCTTTTGGTGGCTTGATGATGACATTCATAGGTTTTATAGTCATCCTATGGCTGATCTCTGGATTTATTATTTATTACTCAAACAGAAAAAGAGCTTAAGATTCTTGTGTGACCTTGTGTCTAATTTTGAGAACAATAGTATTAGAAACATAGAGCAGATCTGCCACCTTTCTAACCAAGTAATCCTCGTGCTTGTCTAGATCGTCATCTGACATTGCCAATCGCCATAACATCTCGATAATTTCCTCTTTAGCTTCAGGTTCAAGAGTTTCGTGAAGCGTTCTAGTAAACTCATGCAAGGAAATAGAATCATCGGCTATGTTTTCTGCCTCCTCAAAAAGATTGTTAGTCCCCTGGTTGTTAAGATCAAAATGATCCTTGAGTAATTGCTTGATCACCTCATTTTCATTTTCAGCCTGATCAAAATCAGCTCGAGCCATTTCGATCAGTAAAACTGCTGTTGCCATTTGGACAGGATCCAAAGGCTCCTCTTCTGAGACTTGATCTTTTTTAGATTTAAAGAACTTAAAGAAATCTACCATACGCTTAATTACCGAATTATATTAAGGGCTTAATAATAAACTATGTTTGAAAAGTTTTATATGATTGCTAAATAACATAGAATGCTCCAAAGAATAATGACAGCGACAGTCGAAAATATTAATTCATCAAAAGCACTCAAGCTGGGGGTTGCTTTTAGTTTGGTATTTTCAGCATTTATATGGGTGGCAGAGCAGTATCTATTTCTAGAACAACAATTACTTCCCAAGCCTGAAGGCGTGCCGTTTTGGTATTTTTGGCAACTCAATGAACCAAATTTTATAACCAGGTTAAGTGCCTGGGGTCTATACATTGGACATCAAGTTTCTATATGGTGGTTGATATATGCAGCCCAAAAAGAACGTCCACAATACACCGATGGTCTTCATTGGTTCAATATCGCTGCACTAGCAGCCAACGCTATTTTTATTACCTTACATCTAATTCAGACAGCGATCTGGTATGACGGGCTAGCACAAGACGTCATAGAACAATCAGCACAATGGTCGGTAATAGTCTTATTGTTTGTTGTGCTTATGATGGAAAATCAACGTCGAGGAATGTTTTTTGGTAAAAAGCTAAATTTTGTCACAGCAGCATCGAGTGGATTAAGAAAATATCACGGGTATTACTTTGCTTGGGCTACAATCTACACCTTTTGGTATCACCCCATGGTGGGAACTTCAGGCCATATTGTTGGGTTTTTATACATGTTTCTATTGTTGCTGCAAGGCAGTCTGTTTTTCACGCGTGCTCACCTAAACCCTAAATGGACAATCTTTGTTGAAGTTATGGTGGTCATTCATGCCCTTCTTGTAGCCTTAATGAATGGAGATAATTGGCCAATGTTCTTATTTGGTTTCTTGGGTGTATTTGTAGTTACTCAAATGTATGGATTACCCCTCAGTCAGAAAATGAGATGGTTGATATGGTCTTTGTTTATTGGTCTAGTAATTACAGTCTATAGCTTCAAAGGATGGGAAACATCTTACGAAGTTATTTTCATTGCAGGCACAGAATGGGCTTGTGCAATTTTATTCGCGGGTTTGATATTATTCATACAATCTGATTTTATGAAACGTATCACTGGAAGAGCTAATTAACTATGCAACTAACATCTAAAACATTTGATCACAACGGTTGGATCCCTGAAAAATGTGCTTTTGGTATCAAAGATGACGAGACACGCATGGCTTTGGGAGAAAATAAAAACCCTGAGCTGACTTGGTCAAATATCCCCGATGAAGCTCAATCATTGGTGCTTATTTGTGTTGACACAGACGTTCCATCCTCATTGGAGAATTTTAATAAAGAAGGCAGAACAATTTCAGCAAATCTTCCACGGGTTGATTTCATGCATTGGGTGATGGTGGATATTGAAGCGGTTGATGGAGGTGTAGAGGAAGCTGAATGCTCAGATGGCATCACGCCAAAAGGGAAGCAAAATCCAAACGGTCCTCCAGGATCGAGGCAGGGGATCAATGGTTACACTAACTTCATGGCAGGTGATCCAGAAATGGAGGGAAATTATTTCGGTTACGAGGGTCCTTGTCCACCTTGGAACGATGAGATCCCACATCATTATCGCTTCAAGCTTTTTGCTTGTGATATAGAAAGATGTCCTGTTGATGGCGCCTTTACCGGAAGTGACGTGCTCAAAGCCATTGAAGGGCATGTTATAGCAGAAACAGAATTGACTGGACTGTATAGCCTAAACCCAGATGTGGGTTAATTAATCAGACTCTGAATCAAAACCCAAAGATAGGGAATTAATACAATACCTTAAACCTGTAGGCTGAGGTCCGTCTGAAAACACATGGCCTAGATGGGCGTCGCAGTTTCCACATAAAGCTTCCTCTCTAACCATGCCATGACTTCTGTCCACCTCAACATGAACAGCATCAGAATTAATAACATCATAAAAACTCGGCCACCCAGTACCTGAATCAAATTTAGTATCAGAATCAAACAAAGCTTGGTCGCAGCAGACACAAACATAAGTACCCTTGTCTTTGTTATACAAGAGATCGCCACTAAAGGGTGCTTCCGTACCTTTTTGTTGAGTTACATAAACTTGATCAGGCGATAAATGATCAATCGATCTTTTGTCTTTGTCTGATGTCATGGAGTATACTTTAATGCAAACCGCATCATATGAACAACCCTGACCCAAAAAAAGTAACAATTGGTGATTATTTTCTACCAAAGAACTGGATCATCCTCTTATTATTAGGTCTCACTAGAATCATATCAATTCTCCCTTTTAAGGCTCTTCTTGGACTGGGTTCAATGCTTGGTTCATTGCTATATCTATTGCCATCAAGCAGAAAATATATTGCCAAAAGAAATATAGAATTATGCTTCCCAGATCTCTCTGAAAAAGAACGAGATGGTCTATTAAGAAAACATTTTGCTTCACTAGGCATTGGTTTTTTAGAGGTTGGTATAGCGCGTTGGAAATCTAACAAGAGTTTAAAGAAGATTGTTAAGGTAGAAGGTATTGAGTATCTAAAAGAAGCAGTAAAAAAAGATAAGGGAGTGATCTTAATGAGCGCGCATTTCACACTTTTAGAAATCACTGCATTAATTGCCAGAGAAGGTATCACAGAAAATTTGCCGCCACTCGTTGGCATGTATAGAGTAGGCAGTAATCCTATAATTAACCGATTCTTTCGGGCAACGCGATTGAGATCGGTTGAAAGTTTAGTCACTAAATTCGAGATTAAGGGATTAATTAGAGCTTTAAAGGATAAAAAAATTGTTTGGTATGCCTCTGACCAAAGCTTTGCTGGGAAAAACGCTGTTGAAGTAGATTTTTTTGGGCATCAAGCATCGACAACTTCTGCCATATGCAGATTCGTTGAAATGACTGGTTCACCAGTCCTCCCCTATTTTGCTAAGAGACTGGAGAATGGGAAAGGCTATGTGTTGCAAATATATCCAGAAGTAGATCCTGATACATCAGACCCTCAAAAATATATGCAAAATATTTACACGGTCCTAGAAGAGCATATCCTTCAACATCCAGAACAATATTACTGGGTGCACAGACGATTCAAGAACACGACAAGTAGCAAGGATCCCTACAATCAATCTTGATTCAATTGCTTGGAGTGCTCTGTAATCAAAATCTCCCATTCTGGCTTAGGAAATGACTTGCTGGGATTTGAAAAGTTTTTATTGAGTGATCGTTGAAGACGATTGATATTCTTCTGAGCCATGCTATTACTAGGATCCATTTGAACAGCTTTGTCAAAATCCAATAAAAACACCTTCTGATCTGAATCGATTAAAATATTTTCTACATTAAGATCATGATGATAGAAACCTTTCATGTGAAATGATGCAATGCACGACCCTATATTTTTCCAAAGATCAGAACTCATACAGTCCTTCTTTAAAAGATCTCCCATTGAAGATGAATTATCTATTCTTGATGTAATAAGATCAGCGGTATAAAAGATGCCCTGCCTGTTAACCCTAGCTGCTATCGGTCGAGGAACCGGTAATCCAGCCTGAAACATTTCTTGCAAGACCATGAATTCCTTGATTGATCGTGCATTCCTCTTTCCTTGCCAAAGATATGTTTCGCTTAAAAAATTGCTCACCAACCCTCCCCTATAGTAGTGCTTTAAAACAGAGGGAAGGCCCTGACAATTTATTAATAAAGCCTTTCCTCTTCCTTTATTTATTAATCGAGTCTCTTCATCATTAGCCCAAAATTCAAGGTCAAAAAGATTCTCATCAGGTTCACTGATTAAAGTATCATCGTATATGATTGTATTTTGTTTAATTTTTAATAATTGACTATTCATTTTTATGGCGACTAATAAAAAGCAGCCCTTGAACCAAATTTGTTTAATTAGGTTATCAGCACTTGGGGATTGCTGTCACGCACTTGCAGTAATAGAAAACATTCAGCGTTCAAGCCCAAAGACTAAAATTACTTGGATTATTGGAAAGACGGAACATCAATTATTTAAGGATATTAAAGGTGTGGAGTTCATTGTTGCTGATAAAAAGAAACTCTTTGAATCCTTCTTCAAGATCAAGAAAGAACTTCGAGGAAAATATTTCGATGTGCTTTTGAATATGCATGCGTCTTTCTCAGCGAATCTTATAAGCCTAGCTATTAAAGCAAAAAAGAAGATTGGCTTTGATAAGGATAGAGCTAGGGATCTACAAAACTTGTTTTGCAATGAATATATTCCACCCATAAAAAATCAGCATGTGGTTGATGGAATGTTAGAGTTTGTAAAATATATTAATCTCGACAGTAATGCTAAATGGACTCCTCTCATACTGGAGCCAGAAGAAGGTTTTGCAAAAGAGTATATTCATTCAAACAAGATCACATGCTTGATTAGTCCATGCAGCAGTCAACGATATGGCGATCAATATAACCGCAGTTGGTCTATCAACAATTTTGCGGCACTGATTAAATATTTAATCAAACTAGAGAACCTTCAAATAATAATGACCGGTGGTAATAGTCCGCCAGAAAAGGCTTACTCCAAAGAATTTGATGCTTTGTTTGGTAATAATATTCTTAACTTAATCGGTAAAACCTCGATAAGAGAAATGGCAGCACTAATAAAGCATTCGAATTTGATAATTAGTCCAGACTCTGGTCCAGCTCATATTGCAACGATCATGGGTAAACCAGTAATTGGCTTGTATGCAATGAGTAATCCCAAAAGGTCTGGCCCTTATAATTCAGATGAGTGGTTAATCAATAAGTACGATCAAGCCTTGAAAGTATTCATGAATAAATCACCGAAAGAGGTCAAATTCGGGCAAAAAATCAAGCAGCCAGAGGCTATGGATTTGATAGAAACTAGAGATGTTATAGAAAAAGTTGAACGTTTAATTAAGCACCAATCTTAGCATTGTAAACGGCTTCTGCGATAACCAAATCTTGAACGGCTACTCCAGTTAAGTCCGCTATTGATATCTGCTCATCATCAGTTCTTCCTTCCTTTTTATCATCGAGCAATTCTCCAAGCTCAATAAGGTCATGCTCTGAGACATAGTTTTCTTTAAGCGCTTGGTGAATCTCGCCTCTTAACTTATTCTGAGAAATACTATCAGCAACTATAACTGAAGCTCTGGAAAGGAGCTTTGGTTCAAGCTCACACTTTTCAGGAGTATCAGAGCCTACAGCTGTAATATGTGTGCCGGGTTGGACCCAATCTGACTCAATCAGAGGCTCTCTTGAAGATGTTGTAGTTATGATTAATTTTGATTCTTTAACCAATACCTCAAGATCATCTTTGAACTCTATATCAAGATTTAAATCCTTTAAATCATTGATCAGCTCTTTTGCTTTTTGAGCATTTCTAGCCCATATTTTAATTCCACGGAGTGGGAGTAAATCGACAAGACATCTAATTTGATAACGTGCTTGAACACCACTGCCGATAATCGATGCAGAATCAACCCCTTGAACAGAAAGTAGCTCAGATGAAATAGCACCAGCAATACCGGTTCTTAAATCGGTTAGGTTTGCATCATCTATAAGAATTGCCCTTGGTAGACCACTGTTAATATCGAAAAGCAGCATCATTCCCTGCCCTGGTTTTATATTAAGACTATGATTTCCTGGGAAACCAGATGCAATCTTAACCACATAGTGTGAGCCACCTTTTATATAGCCATATTTGATATGTACTTCTCCAGGTGGATCTTCAAATAATAATTCGCCAACAGGAGGAATCTCTGAATTACCCTTAGAGTATTCTATAAATGCTTTTCTCATTCCTTCATGAACGTTAATTCCATTTAATAACGAAGAAATCTCATCCCAATCCATGACGAAACTATTATTCATTTCAGAACTTCAACTAATGTTTGATTACTAATATTGCCACCGCAGATCACAATCAAAACTTTCTTATCTCTGTATTTCTCTTTTTCTTTCAGTAAGCCAGCTATAGCCACACCAGCTGCTCCTTCAATCATCATCTGATGCTCGCCTATAAAGTCTTTCATAGCTGAAGCTATTTCTTCCTCGCTAACAGTTATTGAATGATCGACTACAGATTTACAAAATTCAAAGGTTATGGTTCCAAACTCTAGAGCTCCAGCAGTACCATCAGAAAGAGTGTCCAAGTGTTCTATTGTTTCTATTCGTCCTGCTTCTATTGCATGATGCATGGCTGCAGAATTTTCTGGCGAACACGCAATAATTCTGATGTCTGATATTTTTTGTTTAAGGTAACCGCCCATACCAGAAATTAATCCGCCTCCACCCATTGCAATAAAAACTGAATCAAAATTTTTATTTTCTTTAAGGACCTCTGCTGCAGTTGTAGCTTGCCCTGTTATGACATCGAGATCATTGTATGGAGATAAATAAGGGAAATTATTTTCTTCAGCATATGCTCTGGCAGAAGTCTCAGCATCTGTTCTACCATCAGCTTCAGTTAATACGACTTCAGCGCCAAACAACTTAATTTTGTTTAGCTTGGCTGGAGAAACTGTTTTTGGTAGAAATATTAATACTTCAAGTCCTAATTCAGCAGCTGCATTAGCAACAGCTGAACCGTGATTACCTGAAGAGGCTGTTATAATTCGCTCAGATTTGTCTTCAGATAAAATCATCAGCTTATTGGCTGCACCCCTAGCTTTAAAGGAACCAGTGACTTGAAAGTTCTCCAGTTTTAAATAAACCTCTGATCCTGTTTTTACACTAAGTGATGGTGAGTACTGAAGTGGAGTCTTGCGTATTAGGCTGGAAATACGGCTTAATGCCTCGTCAACATGTTTATGGAAATTAGAGTCCATTATTTATCCTATCATAAAGCTTTATGTATTCATCGGCCATAATCCCAGACGTGTATTTTTTTGATTTCTCAAGATTATTTTTTTGTATTTTTGCCCTCAACTCTTTATCACTATAGATCTTGTAAAGGGCATCTTTATAGCCTTCAATATTATTAACATCGACTAAGAAACCGTTAACACCGTCTTCAATTAATTCCTGGATACCTCCCATATTAGAACCCACAATCGGCAAACCAAAATCCATCGCATCCAATAAGATGGAGCCTAGGCCTTCATGTCTCGAAGGAAATATAAACACATCGAACAGCGCTAGGTAATCTCCAACATTATCAATTTGTCCAATAAACTTAAGATTCTCTAACCCTTCGCTTTGTTGCTTAAGTTGCTGTAAATCTCTTCCAGAACCGATGAGTATAAAATTTATATCCGGCTCAGATACCTGGATGCTTTTAGCTAATTCAATGATTTGTTGCTGGCCTTTGTGGCTATCATCAATTTCTCCAATATGGCCCACAATGAAATTACCTTCAAAGGCAGATTTTAGTCGTTTAACTTCTGATTCATTAGGAGTAAATCCTGTCTTTGCACTAGGGATGACTTCGTAATCTATTCCTGAGCCTAGTGCTGTTTCAATGGAGTCTCCAATAGCATTGCTTAATGTAACGATTGAATTTGCATTTAAATAAATGGCTTTGTTTATATAATTTGATCTAGGTAATCTTTGAACCCTTCGAGTAACCAAATATTTATGCCCTTTGGTAATTCCAAAGAGCCAAGCAAAAACAAAAGCTCTTGGTTCATGAAAATGCAGGATTGTATCTCTTTTCAGAGACTTAAAACAGTCTAACCCATTTAATCTAGATTCTACGATATTAAGATTATGTATTGAATTTGATTGAGTTGCTAAGAGAGAATTTTTTTTTGCTATTAAGCTTTGATCATAACCTCTGGAAGATAATTCTTGCATCAGAAGAAAAGTTTGCCTTTCCCCTCCTCTAAAGCCATTTGCTAAATTAATGTGGGTGATTGATGAAGTTTGGCTATTCATCAAAATCAGTTACTTCATAAGTAGTGCCGCAATAAGGGCAAATTGTTCTTTTTGCGTCCACTTGCAAATACACTCTTGGATGACCGTCCCAATCATCAAATTCTTCTAGAGGACAAGCTAAAGGTAAATCATTTTTTGAGATTTGTATTAGTTTTTCTTCATTTGTTGCCATATCTATCTATTCTATCAAGAATAACTCTCTACTAATAAACACAAACGCATTAAAAAAGCCCTGCATTGCAGGGCTTTTTATATCTATACGATGATGGGTAAAATTTACATCATACCGCCCATGCCACCCATACCACCCATATCTGGCATTGGTGCTATTGGCGCATCATCTTGTGGAGCTTCTGTAACCATCGCTTCTGTGGTCAAAAGTAGTCCGGTAACTGACGCAGCGTTTTGAAGTGCATACCGAGTTACCTTAGTTGGATCAACAATCCCCATTTCAACCATGTCCCCGTATTCTCCTGTGGCTGCATTGTAACCATAGTTACCTTTACCATTAGCAACTTCATTCAAGATCACTGAAGAATCGTTACCTGCATTACCAACAATCTGCCTAAGTGGCTCTTCAAGAGCACGTCTTAGAATATTGATACCAACATTTTGATCATCGTTGTCACCTTTGAGTTTATCTAAAGCAGATTTAGCTCTTACAAGTGCTACTCCTCCACCAGGAACGATTCCCTCTAAGACAGCAGCTTTAGTTGCATTCAATGCGTCTTCAACTCTTGCTTTCTTCTCTTTCATCTCAATTTCAGTGGCAGCACCTACTTTAATAACTGCAACACCTCCAGAGAGTTTTGCTAATCGTTCTTGCAATTTTTCTCGATCATAATCAGATGAAGAATCTTCAATCTCGGCATTAATCTGACTTATTCTTGCCTTAATATCAGATGACGTTCCGGCACCATCAATAACTGTAGAATTTTCTTTAGTGATTTGTACTTTTTTCGCTGTACCAAGATCTTCCAAAGTTGTTTTCTCAAGACTCAAACCAACTTCTTCAGAAATAACTTGGCCGCCAGTTAGTATTGCTATGTCCTGAAGCATCGCTTTTCGTCTATCACCAAAACCTGGTGCCTTGACACCCGCTACTTTGACAATACCTCTGATGTTATTAACAACTAGAGTCGCTAATGCTTCTCCTTCAATATCTTCAGCTATCACTAGAAGTGGTCTTCCTGATTTTGCAACACCTTCAAGAAGTGGTAGAAGATCTCTGATGTTTGATATTTTTTTATCAAAAAGCAAAATATAAGGATCTTCTAGTTCAACACTTTGACTGTCAGCTTGGTTAATAAAATAAGGCGATAGGTAACCTCGGTCAAACTGCATTCCTTCAACCACGTCTAACTCATTTTCAAGTCCAGAGGCTTCTTCAACAGTTATAACTCCCTCTTTACCTACTTTTCCCATAGCTTCAGCAATAACTTCTCCGACAGCTGAGTCTGAATTTGCTGAAATAGTTCCAACCTGAGCTATCGAGGTGTCATCACCGCAGGGAACTGAACTTGCTTGCAGTTGATCCACAACCACAGCGCTCGCTTTATCAATCCCTCTTTTAAGATCCATAGGGTTAAAACCTGCTGACACAGATTTTAATCCTTCCCTAAAAATTGCTTGTGCGAGAACAGTTGCGGTAGTGGTTCCATCACCTGCAATGTCAGATGTTTGCGATGCAACCTCTTTAACCATCTGTGCACCCATATTTTCAAAGTTATCTTCTAACTCGATTTCCTTTGCAACAGAAACACCGTCCTTAGTCACAGTAGGAGCACCAAAACTTTTGTCTAAAACGACATTTCTACCTTTGGGGCCTAGAGTAACTTTTACAGCATCAGCGAGTATATTGACACCCGCTATCATTTTTTGACGTGCACTATTACCAAATTTAACTTCTTTAGCAGCCATTTGTTTTTCCTCTTTATTTAAAAATTAATATTTATTGATGACCGGCTTATCCAAACACTGCCATCACATCGTCTTCTTTCATAACCAGAAGATCTTCGCCATCAACTTTGACTTCAGTTCCACTGTATTTACCAAAAAGAACTTTATCTCCTACTTTTAGATCCAATGGCCTTAATTCTCCATTGTCTAAAACTAAACCATTACCCACAGCAACAACTTCACCTCTACTAGGTTTCTCAGCAGCGCTATCAGGAATTACTATTCCACCTGGAGAAGTTGTCTCTTCCTCCATGCGTCTCACAATCACTCGATCTTGTAGTGGACGAATATTCATCTCTGATCTCCTTAATTTGTTATTATCAACTTTATATCCTATTTGAGAATTAGCAGTCTCAATAGAAGAGTGCTAATAATAAGGATGCTTTTAAAAAATTCAAGTTTAAAACACTTAATTTTTTTAATTTTTTAAAAAAATTTTAAATAAAATCTCTATAAATAATTTTTGAAATTAGGATGCCTCTTAAAAACAAAATAGATAATATATTTCTAGACCGTGACGGTGTAATAAATATAGATAGCGGCTATGTTCATAAATGGTCAGAATTCGAGTTCATAGAAGGTACGCTTGAAGCGCTTAAATATTTAACAAAACTTGGTATTAAGCTAATCATCGTCACTAACCAAGGAGGAATTGCCAAAGGATTTTATACGGAAGAGGATTTCCAAGAGTTAAATAAAAAAATGATTGATAGAATGCGCTCAAATGATATAAAAATTCTTGATACATTCTATTGCCCTCATCATAAAGATGGCAATATTCCAAAACTATCAATGGATTGTAATTACCGTAAACCTAAGCCAGGTATGATCCTAGCTGCAGCCGAAAAATATAGTCTAGATCTTTCACGGTCTATTATTATAGGTGATAAAGAAACCGATCTTATGGCTGGGAAAAATGCGAACTTATATCAATATTTTCTAATAGATCCTTCTTATGAATTATCTAATAAAAAAAGTTATATTAATGGTTGTTTTAAAAATTTAAATGATTTTGTTTTCAATCATTTAGAAAAATAAAATGAACAAAATGTCTCAAAAAATTGTAGCACTATTATTTTTAATTTTATCAACCACAGAAGCTAGCTTCTCTCAGCAAGTACTAAATCCTCAAGAGGCATTTCCTGTTGAAGTTGCATATCAAAATAATGTTCTTCAAGTCTCTCATCAAATCAAAGAAGGCTATTATCTTTATAGGGATAAGATTTCATATGAGACTCGGGATAAGAGGATCTTACTAGGCTCAGTTAGACTTCCTGAAGGAATAAAGTACGAAGATGAGTTTTTTGGTAAAACCGAGATATTTAGATATGATTTCACAATCTACATCCCTATTTCTATCAAGACAGGTGAAGAGATCGATAATTTTGATATCCAAATTAATTCTCAAGGGTGTGCAGATATCGGCCTGTGTTACCCGCCTCAGCAATGGATAAAAAATGTCAAAAGCGGAAGACTCATAGAAGCATCAGTGAACACAGATAATATTGAGCTATCTGATCAAGCCAGATTGGGGAATATTATTACTGAAACTAATATATTTCTTGTCTCGCTTATATTTCTAGGTCTTGGATTTGCATTAGCATTTACGCCCTGTCACTTACCAACGATACCTATACTGTCTTCTATAATTATTGGACAAGCCGGAAATAATAAGTTAAAGAGCCTAGGTTTATCAATGAGTTATGTTTTAGGAATGGCAATTACCTACTGTGCAGCTGGAGTAGCTGCAGCAGTTGCAGGACAGCAGCTCCAAGCTTTATTTACTCTCCCAGGATTTATTATTTCAATATCGGTTTTATTCTTGATCTTGGGTCTGGGTATGCTGGGTACATTTAACATTCAGCTTCCTAATAATCTATTGAATAAGGTCAACTCAACTCTATCAAATCAGGTTGGAGGCAATTATATAGGTGTGGTCATTATTGGCTCACTCTCGGCATTGCTTGTAACTGCATGTGTTGCTCCTCCATTAGTAGCCACATTGATGGTGATTGGTCAAAGTGGAGACATTCTTAGAGGAGTCATAGCCTTGTCATCTCTAAGTCTTGGCTTAGGAATACCCTTAATCATTATTGGTTTATCTGCATCCAGATGGTTGCCAACCTCAGGAGAATATCTCGAAGTTATAAAGAGCCTTTTTGGCTTCGTAATGTTTGGTCTGGCCATCTGGGTTATCAATCCGATCATTAGCCAAAACGCCCTGATTACACTTTGGATTCTTCTTGGCTTTGTCACAATTTTTTACTATTTAGGTCGTTTACAAAAACGCTTTATGGGTTATCAATTAAGCTCGATATCAAGATTAACCCTAATTGGAAGCTTGATCGGACTTTATACCTTCTCTCCTTCTTATCTAAGCTTTACAGATGCTGAAGCAGATAAGAAAATCACTAACCAATATTTTGATTCAGTGCAATCGCTTGACGAGCTAGATGATTTTATTAAAGTGGCAAGCAATAATGAGCAAATCTCACTCCTTTATTTCACAGCAGATTGGTGTGTTTCGTGTCGAACTTTGGAAAAAGACACATTTAATAATCAAGATTTCTTAAATCTACTAGGGACAGTCAATGCAATGAAAGTGGATGTCACTGAAAATGATCTGGATGATAAAAAACTAATGAAAGAGTTCAATGTTTTTGGACCTCCTACCATCGTGATGATCAGTAAAACTGGCAGTGAAATTGAATCATCCAGGAAAGTAGGTGTTGTAAGCTCAAATGAATTGATCAGAGAGATAGAGAAACTATCACTGTGAAAGGATTTAACCAAAAAAAACCATCTCTTAAAATTATAGGTCTATTAATCCTAATTTCTATAGGTGCTATCTATTTAATATTACCAATCCTTGAGCCTGAACCTGAGCCTGTCTTCATAGAATCGTTCGTATTAACAGATCTTAATGGAGATCAATCTGATCTAATTGAAATGCATCAAAGTAAGTTCTTGATTATTAACTTCTGGGCAACATGGTGTGCGCCATGCAGAAAGGAAATGCCTCTTTTGAACAACTATCATTTAACAAAAAGCGAGGATTATCCAAATGTTATAGGAATTGCTATTGATGAGCTTGATCAAGTTAATAACTTCGTTGCCGAGTTGGGAATTGATTTTCCAATATTGGTTGGTCAGAGTGAAGCCTATGATTTAATGGAATCCTTAGGCAATTCTATACTCACTCTACCTTACACAATACTTGTAAATCAAGAAGGTATGATTGTTTGGAGCAAGAACACTGAAATTAAAACAGAAGACTTGGAGCAAATACTTAACCTGCTCTGATATGGGTTATCTCGCCTTAAATATTAAAAAATATGGGCCACCTGATGTGGCTCTTGAATTATTGGAGATACCTTTTGAGGAACCAAGAAATAATGAAGTTGTTGTTTCTATTGATGCTGTAGGTATGCACATTGCAGATGGTCTTGCGGTAAGAGGTGAAGAAGTCCTTAAACCATTAGCATCGACACCTGGTTTTGAAGGCGTTGGAACTATAAAAAAAGTGGGTAAGAAAGTGAGTATCCTTAAGGAGGGCGATAAAGTCCTATTGCCAATGGGCACAGGATCCATGAGGCAAGAACTTAAAATCAAGGCTCGAGACCTTACTAAAATTAAACAGCCCTATGCTCCAGATGAACAGCTCTCATTGATCACGGTTAATGGTTTTACAGCATACTTTTTATTAAAAGATTTTGTGAACCTAGAAAAAGGTGATTGGTTGATCCAAAATGCAGCTAACTCTAATGTCGGACGTTATTTGATAGCTTTAGCTAAAATTCATGGTGTTAAAACCTTCAATATTGTTCGTCGAAAAGAAGTCATGCCTGAGTTAAAAAAGCTTGGAGCGACAAAACTAATTATGGATTCCGAGCACAGAGAATCAGCTTGCTTGAACGAAATCCTCAAAAAAAACATAAAGCTTGGGATTGATGCTGTAGCAGGTGAGGCAACAGAATATTTAGCTAAATCGTTGGCAGATCAAGGTTTGCTTATTAACTACGGAACTGTGACAAAGCAGCCTTGCCATATAACCTTTTGGACCTTATTTAGAAAAGATATTAAGCTTTGTGGAATGTCTACTCTAAATGGATTTGAAAAAAGAACAAAGAAGAGGGTCAAGGAGATCCATCAAGAACTAGCATCACTCGTTAATAAAAAATCATTACAAACAAAAATCGCAGCAACCTACTCTATTGAGAATTATTTATCAGCTTATGAACATATTGATAAGTCTGGTAATCAAAGAGATGGTAAGATTGTGCTTTTACCAAACCACTAAACGCATTAATGGCTAACCAAGAAGTAATAATTACGATTGTTGTCTATAACCTAATACTTATTTGTATTGGCTTAATTACCAAAAGAAAAAATAAAACAGAAGATGATTTTTTCCTAGCCAACAGAGGATTAGGGCCTTGGGTAGCAGCCTTAAGTGCTTCAGCGAGTTCATCATCAGCATGGACTTTATTAGGAGTCAGTGGAGCTGCATACGCATGGGGCTTATCTGCTGTGTGGTTATTACCGGGAGTGTTAATTGGTTACTATGTCAGTTGGACATGGGTTGCCCCTAGATTAATGGAATTAAGCCAGGAAACGGGTGAAGTGAGCTTAGCTGGTGTCTTATTTCATAATTTCGATGAAAATGAAAAACAATCACTAATGCGATTAAGCGTGATTATTATAACTTCAACCTTGATTCTTTATGTGGCAGCACAATTCCAAGCTGCTGGCACTACTTTCTCTTCAATTTTAGGAATTTCCCAAGAACTGAGCATAATCATTGGCGCTCTAGTTATTCTTATTTACACCTTTATCGGTGGATTCTGGGCGGTTAGTTTGACTGATTCAATTCAGGCTGTCTTAATGGTTATCGTAGCTATAATATTGCCCTGGATGCTCTTGCTCATTGGAATTGGAGGATTCGCAGATTTATCATTAGCTATAAATGCGACTTGGAGTGACGAAGAACAAAATCTTACTGGACTGCATACAGGATTAATGGGAGCCGGTTTTGCATTAGGAACAATTGCTATTGGCTTTGGTTATCCAGGTCAGCCGTTTGTGGTGAATAGATTTATGGCAGCAAAAGATCTCCAAGCTATAAAAAGAGGTCGAATCATTGCCATTATCTGGGCAATTATCATATTTACTGGAATGATTGTCTTAGGTTTATCAGCAAAAGTTATGTACACAACTGTTGGTGACCCTGAAAGTGTTCTGTTTTTTGTAAGTAATCGATTATTTGGACCAATTTTTGCAGGAATTATTACCGCTGCTGTCCTCTCAGCAATTATGTCAACCGCAGATAGCCAGCTACTTACTGTAGCAACATCAGTGAGCCATGACTGGAACAGTGGTAAAAAATCAACTTTAAAAACAGCTCGGCTGGCAATCATTGTAGTGGTTGTTTTAGCGACTTTGTTCTCCTTATTTGCACCAGATACTATTTTTAATAGGGTTGTTTTTGCTTGGACAGCTTTAGGAGCAGCATTTGTTCCAATGGTCCTTTCCAAAGTCTTTAAATGGAATATTCCTGCCAACTCAGCTTTTTATTCAGTAATAAGTGGTTTCTCCCTTACAATTCTATTTCACTTTCTTCCAGATACCCCTGGCGATATTGTTGAAAGGGTAGTGCCAATGAGTGTGGGATTGAGTATCCTTTATTTTTCTAAAGTCTTTAAATGAAATATTCCTACAATCTCAGCTTTTTATTCAGTAATAAGTGGTTTCTTGCTTACAATTCTAACGAGAATTAGAAACCTTAAAATAAATAATTAGGACTATTTTCGTTGAATATGCTGCTATATTCTGCGAATATGTAGATAACTTCCATAAATAAGCAATTAAACATGGCAAATATACTGTTAATTAATGGCCCTAATCTTAACTTATTAGGGAAACGAGAACCTAGTATTTATGGTGATAAGGATTTAGAGCTCATCGAACAAGAACTAGTAGATAAGGCGTCTAAATTAGATTGCAATTTAGAGTGCTTTCAAAGTAATTCTGAATCTGAAATCGTTGATTTGATCCAGAAAAAATCTCAAAGCACGGATGTCATAATAATTAACCCTGGTGGTTATACTCATACCAGCATTGCAATCCGTGATGCTTTTCTAGCAGTTGAGGTTCCATTCATAGAGGTACATATCAGTAATATTTTTGCGAGAGAAGAATTTAGAAAAAAATCATATTTTTCAGATATTGCAGTTGGCATAATCTCAGGCCTTGGATTTGAGGGATATAATCTTGCATTAGATGCGGCTATAAATCTATGTAATAAGAAATAGTCATGGATATTCGAAAAGTAAAAAAACTTATAGAGTTACTTGAAGAATCTGGATTATCAGAAATTGAGATTACTGAAGGTGAGGATAAGGTAAGAATTTCTAAACAAACTACTTCCAAATCCAACTTTAGTGAAACCGTAGTTTATTCAAATGAGATGCAAGAAAATAATGATGGTTCAAGTAATCATAAACAAATTCCTAGAAATGGCTTTTATGAAGTCAAAGCACCGATGATTGGCACCTACTATCAAGCAGCTGAGCCTGGAGCAGAAGCTTTTGTTAAAGTGGGTGATCCAGTTTCACAAGGCGATACTTTATGCATTATTGAAGCAATGAAGATGATGAACAAAATTGAGTCTGATGCTGATGGGATAATAGAGAGAGTTCTAGTGCAAAATGGAGATCCTGTTGAATTTGATGAAGTCCTATTTTTGATTAGCCAAGAATAAATCGATGTTAGATAAGATTCTGATAGCTAACCGAGGTGAAATTGCACTCAGGATCCAAAGAGCCTGCAGGGAATTGGGAATCAAAACAGTAGCGGTATATTCCAAAGCTGATGCCAAACAAAAACACGTACTCCTAGCAGATGAGTCAGTTTGTATAGGCCCGCCAGAATCTGCAAACAGTTATTTAAATATGCCTTCAATAATCAGTGCTGCAGAAGTCACGGATTCAATGGCTATTCATCCAGGTTATGGATTTCTTGCTGAGAATGGCGATTTTGCCGAACAGGTTGAAGAAAGTGGGTATAGCTTTATAGGTCCTAAATCAGAAACTATTAAGCTAATGGGAAATAAAATAAATGCTAAAGATGCAGTCAAAGAAGTTGAAATTAATTGCATACCAGGATCTGACAGTGCATTAGGCGAGGATATTGATAAGATTTATCAGTTAGCTGATGAGATTGGTTATCCTGTCCTGATCAAAGCTGCAGCTGGTGGGGGTGGAAAAGGAATGAGAATCGCTCATACTAAAGCCAACCTTCAACACACTATGGATATAACCAAAGCAGAATCTAAATCAGCATTTGGAGACGACACTATCTTTATGGAAAAGTTACTGGAAGAACCAAGACACATTGAATTCCAGGTTTTAGCTGATCAGCATGGTAACGCAGTTTGTCTAGGCGATCGAGATTGCTCAATGCAGAGAAATCATCAAAAAATTATTGAAGAAGCTCCTGCGCCAAAGATACCTGAAGAAAAAAGAAAGGAAATGATTGAAAAATGTGTCTCATTTTGTAAATACATAGGTTATCAAAGTGCTGGCACACTTGAATTTCTATATGAAAATAATGAGTTCTATTTTATTGAAATGAATACGAGGTTACAGGTCGAACATCCGGTCACAGAGATGATTACAGGAATTGATATTGTAAAAGAACAGATAAAAGTTGCTATGGGTTTACCACTTTCAATTAAACAAGAAGATATTATTCAGCGTGGTCATGCTATTGAATGCAGAATTAACGCTGAAGATTCAAAAACTTTCACGCCTTCACCTGGAAAAGTTACTCTATGGCACCCGCCAGGAGGTCCTGGAATCAGGATAGATAGTCATTTATACACAGGCTATGAAGTACCTCCTTATTATGATTCTATGATTGCTAAAGTAATCGCTAAAGCAAATACAAGAGAATCAGCCATTACAAGAATGGGCATAGCATTATCTGAAATGATTGTTGAAGGCATTGAAACTAACCTAGAACTTCAAATTGAGATTATGCAACATAACGCCTTTAAAAGAGGTGGGACAGATATACACTATCTTGAAAAAAGGCTTGGACTATAATTACTAATTAATCACTCAAATTTTTTTTTAGTACATGTTATAGTTAATGTCCTTATTTATTTAAGGAATCCGTTTAAAAAATACGCATTTATTTGCTAGGGGAAGTATTCTTTTGAAAAAGAAAAACAATAAGAAAAATCAAAAACTGAATGGCTCCCTAAACCACTTAACTGAGAACGCATTAAAAAAATATTTTAAGACTTTGAACGGACATAAGCCTGTAGATCTCTATAAATTCGTAATTAAAGAAGTAGAAAGACCTCTTATGAAGGAAGTTATGAAATATACCGATAGGAATCAGAGTGAAGCAGCTAAAATTCTTGGTATAAATAGGACTACTCTTAGAAAAAAACTTAAAGATTTCAAAATCATATAATCAAGTTCAAGAACCTATGTCTAAGGACAAGTTAGTTAAAATTAAAGCTGCACTCATAAGTGTTTCCGATAAGACTGGTCTCGACACACTCGTGAACTATCTCAATAAAAATAACACAAGAATTATCTCGACAGGAGGAACAGCTAAGTATATAGAAAATCTAGGCATCAAAGTAGATCGAGTGTCTGACCTGACAAATTTTCCTGAAATAATGAATGGAAGAGTTAAAACCCTCAATCCACTAATTTATGGTGGCCTCTTAAATAGACCTTTGTTAGATGATGAGATTCAAAATGAACTAGGGATAACAAATATAGATCTAATAATAGTGAATCTCTATCCATTTGAAAAAAAAGTAATCAAAGATAATGTCAATGAAGAAAATGCTATAGAAAATATTGATATTGGTGGACCAAGTATGATTAGAGCATCTGCTAAGAACTTCTATAGCAAAACAATAGTAACTGATCCAGATGACTATAAGAGCCTAATCGATGAATTAAAGAAAAACAGTCATTCAATTTCTTATCTAATGAGGAGGGAATTAGCTATAAAAGCTTTTAATTTAACTTCTTTATACGATGCTAATATTCAAAACTATTTTCAAAATAGTATAGATAATAATCAACTACCAAAAAATATCATCTTAAGATTAAGCAAGAAAAATGACCTTAGGTATGGAGAAAACCCACATCAAAAAGCAGGACTATATTCATTTAACAATTTAGATAATAAATCACTCGCTGGTGCTAATATTTTCCAAGGTAAAGACCTTTCTTACAATAATTTCTTAGATACAAATACAGCTATGAGATGCTCACAAGAATTTGAAGCGCCCTGCTGTGTAATTGTAAAACACGTGAATCCTTGTGGTGTAGCAGTTTCAAAAAACATACATGAGGCTTACAAAAAAGCATTTGAGACTGACCCAGAATCTGCATTTGGGGGTGTAATAGCAGTTAATAGAGTTGTAGATAAAAACTTTGCAAAATATTTGATAAATAATCAGTTTGTAGAAGTCATAATTGCTCCCTCCTATGATGAAGAAGCTATAGAAACCTTTAAGGAAAAAGAAAGTATTAGGGTAATCTCAGTAGAGAATTATAAAAAGAATCAAATTGATCTTCAAATACAGGCAATAGATGGTGGATTCCTAATCCAACAGGATGATAATGAAATTATTGCAACTAATAATCTAAATGTTGTTACTAATAAAGAGCCAGATCAAGCACAACTAAAAGATCTTATTTTTGCATGGAAAGTAGTGAAGTATATAAAGTCAAATGCAATTGTTTTTGCTAGAAATCTTCAGACAATTGGCATTGGCGCAGGACAAATGAGTAGAGTAAATTCGGCTAAAATTGCAGCCTTAAAGGCTGCTGCTAGTGATCTCTCAACTAAAGGTGCTGTGATGGCATCTGATGGCTTTTTCCCATTTAGTGACAGTATACACATGGCCTCTGAGAACGAGATTGCATGCATTATTCAACCTGGAGGCTCAATAAAAGATCAAGAGGTGATTGATGAGGCCAATAAACAAAATATTTCCATGGTTTTCACTGGTATGAGGCATTTTAGACATTAAATAAATGGAATCAAAAAATAGAGTTCTAATAGTTGGAAGTGGTGGTAGAGAGCATGCGTTCGCATGGAAAATATCTCAGTCTCAAAAAGTCGAGAAAATATTTGTGGCTCCAGGTAATGCGGGTACAGAAGGTGAAATTAAAACCACAAATATAGACATATCGCCAAGTGATATTGATTCACTAATCAGATTCTCTAAAAATGAAAATATAAACCTCGTAGTTGTTGGTCCTGAAGATCCATTAGTTAATGGTATAACTGATCAATTCAATATTGAGGGCATAAACTGTTTCGGTCCTTCTGCAGAAGCTGCAAAACTTGAAGGATCAAAAGGATATTCTAAAATGTTTATGCAGAAATATGGTATACCAACAGCGGATTATTCTACATTTGATAACGTAGTAGAAGCTAAAGATTATGCTAAAGATAAAACTTACCCTTTAGTTATAAAAGCTGATGGTCTAGCTGCTGGAAAAGGTGTTGTTATTGTAGAAAATTATGCTTCAGCTTCAAAAAATATAGATGAATTTTTGGATCAAAAGAAATTCGGCGAAGCTGGGAACACTATTGTTATTGAAGAATTTCTGACAGGCCAAGAAGTAAGCTTTATCGTTATGGTTAATGGTGAAGAAATATTACCTCTAGCAACATCACAAGATCACAAAACAATTGGAGAAGGTGATAAAGGACTTAATACAGGTGGAATGGGAGCCTATTCTCCAGTTCCTTTTGTAAATGAGAAACTAAATGAGAAGATTCTTGATAGTGTAATAAAACCAACTGTGAAAGGACTCCTTAGTGAAGGAATTCATTTTCGTGGTTTTTTATATGCTGGTTTGATGATTGATGAGAATCTGGAAGCTAAAGTTTTAGAATATAATTGTAGGTTTGGTGACCCTGAGACTCAACCAATTATGATGAGAATGGAATCAGATTTATATGATCTGATTGATAGTTCTTTCAAGGGTAGCTTAGATAAGTTTCCAATTGAGTGGAGTTCTAAAGTCGCCTTAGGTGTAATGATGTCAAGCAGAGGTTACCCTGGAGAATATGAGACAGGTTTTGAGATCTCCGGTCTTGATAATCTTAATAATGATATTCTGAAGGTTTTCCATTCAGGAACCAAAAAAGAAAAAAATAAGATTATGACTAATGGTGGTAGAGTGCTTTGTGTTTCAGCGCTAGGGCAGAATATCCAAGAATCTAGGGATTTAGCATATTCAGCTGTATCAAAAGTTAATTGGAAGGGATGTTATTTTAGGAAAGATATAGGATTTAGAGTAATTAGATAATTACTTTTTCATTGATTCAAAAAATTCACTATTAGTTTTTGTATCTTTCATCTTATTAATTAGGAATTCAACTGCAGCGATTTCATCCATATCATGTACAACTTTTCTAAGTACCCACATTTTCTGGAGTTCCTCAGGATCCATTAGTAAATCTTCTCTTCTAGTACCAGATTTATTTATATGTATAGCCGGATAAACTCTTTTATCTGCAATTCTCCTATCGAGAGCTATTTCCATATTACCTGTGCCTTTAAATTCTTCAAAAATTACTTCATCCATCCTTGAACCAGTATCTACCAGTGCTGTAGCAATTATTGTTAAGCTTCCGCCTTCTTCTATATTTCTTGCAGCACCAAAGAATCGTTTTGGCTTTTGTAGGGCATTTGCATCCACCCCTCCAGTAAGTACTTTTCCAGAGGCAGGTGCTACAGTATTATAAGCTCTTGCTAATCTCGTGATTGAATCTAGAAGGATTACAACATCCTTTTTATGCTCTGATAATCTTTTTGCTTTCTCAATTACCATGTCAGCAACTTGAACATGTCTAGAGGCAGGTTCATCAAATGTACTTGATACTACTTCTCCCCTTACAGTCCTAATCATATCAGTAACTTCCTCTGGTCTTTCATCAATTAAAAGGACAATCAAATGAGCATCTGGGTAATTAGTTGTAATAGATGAAGCTATATTTTGGAGTAATATTGTTTTACCAGCTTTAGGAGGAGAAACTATCAGCCCCCTCTGGCCTTTACCAACAGGAGAAGCTAAATCAATGATTCTTGCTGTAAGGTCTTCAAGACTTCCAGTTCCTTGCTCAAGCTTAAATCTTTCTTCAGGAAAGTATGGCGTTAGATTCTCAAATAGAACCTTTGACCTTACATTCTCAGGATCCTCAAAGTTAATCTCAGAAACTTTTAATAGAGCAAAATATCTTTCATTATCTTTAGGAGGCCTAACTGAACCAGAAACAGTATCCCCAGTTCTTAGGTTAAATTTTCTGATCTGGGTTGGAGAAACATATACATCATCAGGTCCAGCTATATATGAAGTATCTGATGATCTTAAAAATCCAAAGCCATCTTGTAAAATTTCCAAAACACCTTCACCAAAAATTCTTTTATCTTCATCTGCATGTGCTTTTAGTATGGAAAAAGTTATATCTTGACGTCTTGCTCTTGAGATGTTCTCTATTCCAATTTCTTCCGCAGTTGTTTGCAATTCTGTAATAGATTTTATTCTTAATTCTGGCAAGCTAAGAACATCGTCACCTTCGACCTCTGACTTAGAAATAACATCTTCACTTGTAAAGGTAGCTTTTCTATCTTGCTGAAAATCCTTTTTATGTCTAGAGTTTCTCTTTCTTCTATTTTTTCCGTTTGCTGGCATCTTTTTATATATTTTGATTAATAAATTCTTGTATTTGAGTTTTTGAAGCAGCTCCTATGTGCTGCCCTTGAACTTGACGATTTTTTATCACCATTAGTGTTGGTATAGATCGAATTGAATATTGAACTGCAGTTTGGTTATTATCATCAACATTAACCTTTACAATCTTAATCTTACCGTCTAACTCAGTAGCTAATTCTTCTAATATAGGACCTATCATTTTGCATGGCCCACACCATTCTGCCCAAAAGTCTATTAGAACGGGTAAATCCGACAAGATTACATCTTGCTCAAAGTCTTTGTCAGTAGTCTGGCTTATTCCCATTTATTGGTATTAATGATAGATATTAGTATTTTTGTAATTAAAAGTTGATTTTTATTCCGTGGTTACGGTTAAGAATATGTACATTCTCCCTCTTAAGAGTATGTCATTGCAAGTTTTTTTAGCTATTTTTAGCTAAAAATATAATAATAGTTATAAATATCAACAATTTATATATATATAATAATTGATAATTATGAGCTTTCTAACTAAAAATCCAAAACTTATTGAAGAAATAATAAGAATCTCGAAAGATGTTGGAGAAATTATATTGGAAATCTATAATAAATCAGATTCAGATTTCCAGTTAAAAGATGATTTAACCCCACTCACTGAAGCAGACATTACTGCACATAATATAATTAAAGAAAACCTAAAGAGCCTAACACCTGAAGTCCCAATAATTTCTGAAGAAGATAGTAATATCCCTTTTGAATTAAGATCAAAATGGAAGCGCTATTGGTTAGTAGACCCCTTAGATGGAACAAGAGAATTCATAAAAAGGAATGGTGAATTTACAATTAATATTGCATTAATTGAAAATAGTACTCCTACTCTGGGCATCATAAATATTCCAGTTACCAAAGAAACCTATTGGGGTTCAGATATCAATGGTTCCTTTTACCAAAAAGATAGCCAGGAAATAAAGAGAATATATGCTGATGAAAAAGAACTAGATTCTATGAAAATATTGGCTAGCAGATCACATTTAAGCGAAGCAGAAAAAGTCTTATTTAATAAATTTAATGATTATAAAGTTATAAAAAAAGGGAGTTCACTCAAATTTTGCCTTATTGCCGCTGGTGAAGCAGATATATATTTCAGGCTTGGTCCAACATCGGAGTGGGATATTGCCGCGGGTCATGCTATAGCAAAGTATGCTGGATGTTATGTAAGGGATTTGAATGGGGGGAAGATTAAATATAATCAAAGTGAAACATATATTAAAAAAAATTTCTTAGTATCTAAGAATAAAGAAGTATTAAAAAAAATATTTTCTGTTATGAGTGAATAGTTATAGTTTTTTCCTTGTGATTAAAAAGAAGAAAAATAGAGCTGTTAAATAAGTATAGAAAACCAAATATTCTGGGAATATAAAGATATTTGAAGTTATTGAAATAACTGCGCCAATAATACTAATAAATACAACCAATAAATAAACTTTAAGATCAGATAACCCGTAGTCAGTTAATATAAAATGAAGATGATGCCTATCAGGTTTAAAAATGGATTTTTCAGATTTTAATCTTCTAATAAATGTAACAAGAGTATCTGTTAATGGATAGAATACTAACCATAAAGCTGAAGCAGGTGTTAGTACATTAACTTCCTGGGAAAAATATATTAAATTCCAAGCAATCAGGTGTCCCAATCCAAGGGCTCCATGATCTCCTAAGAAGATTTTCCTATTAATGCCAAATAAATTCATGTTAAAGGCTAAGAATACTAATAATGTTGGTATTAATATCATCCCTAATTGGTATTCCATACTATTAAATGATAATAGGATGAGCAGTCCCATAAATACCAGAAGAGATACTGATCCTGTTAAACCATCTTTACCATCAAGCATATTAAATGCATTACAAATACCAACAACGCAAAATATAGTAAAAGGTATACCAAACTCATTTAAGTTGATTACGCCTTGCCCAAATAAGTCACCTAAATCTTTTATATAAATATCCGTAAATATAATAACAATCCAACTTGATATTACTTGCACAACAAGTCTAAGAATTATTGAAACGCCTTTGAAGTCATCCAAAATACCAATAAAAATTAGAGGTACTAGTGATATCAATAGAATTTGAAAGAAATAATCTATGCCTAATAGTATTGATCCATATATCAGAGAAATAAAAATAGCTAAGCCACCAATTAAAGGAATAGCGCCTAAATGACTCTTTCTTCGCTCATCAGGTTTATCTACTAGATTAATATATTTTGCTATGGAAGATAGAATGGTAAGGAAGGCTGATAAACCCAAAATACCTAGAATAAGAGAAGCTATAGTAGGTTTAAAAGGCCCAACATCTAAAGCAACTATCAAAACTAAAAAATATATTGAGAGTACGAAAAAATTAGCAATCTTAATCAACATGACTTTTCTCAACGAGAGTAATTGTAATTGTCAATTATTGAGTTTACATAACTATTCATAATATTTTCTCTATTATATTTTCGATAGAAATCTTGAATCTTATTAAGGTCGATATCGATAAGGTCTGATTCCATAATTAAATGAATACATTCTCTATAATCAAGAGGATGGAAAATTCGTATGTGAGGAATATTTTTTAAAGAAAAATCTTTAGCATAACCTGACAAACCTCCAATTATAGGTTTGCATTGAACTGCGTATTCAAATAATTTTGAAGGTAAGACTCTTTCAAAGGCTTTAAAATCATTTAAATGCAAAAATAAAATGTCACTTTTCTTATACTCATCTATAAGCTCTGATCTGGGTATTGGGTCTAAAAGCTCGATATTTTCAATACCAATATCTTTTATAAACTTTTCGAGTCTTATTCTTCTAGCGCCGTCTCCAATAATTCTAAATTGATATTTATTACCTAAAGATTTAGCAACTTTTGGAATTATTTTTTCAAGTCCTTGCCCTTGCCCTATGTTCCCAGCATATAGGATTATTTTCTTCTCTTTATTATTTTTTTTGATATTTATATTAAGATCAAAGTCTAAGTCAATACCATTTGGATAAAAAGTCCAGCTTGAGGTATCTAGGTTTTGCTCATTGTAATAATCTTTAAATGCATGAGAAACCACATTAACACCCTGAGCCCTTCTTATTACTAATTTTTCAATAAATAACAAAAAATGTCTCAATATAAAACCTGCAAGCCTTGATTTTTTTGAATATATATTCGAGATTGTTTCTGAAAAAATATCTCTAATATCAATAAAATATTTTTTTTTAAACATTAATGAAAAAATAGCAGTCATCAACCCAGTCATATGTCTTGAGGTTGTGCAAATCATCAAGTCAGGATCTATCTTCCTCACAATTAGATAACTTTTTAGAAAATAAGTAAAAAATGAGTAAAACTGTCCTGTGATAGAAGATGCATGCTGCCTTACACTTATTCTTCTAATCACTACATTAGATTCTACCGAGGTGTCATTTGATTCTGCTTTAAAAGATGCATATCGATTAGGATGAGTTGTTATAACATGAATCTCATTTATATCATTTTTAATATTTGACAAAGATTCGGTAAGTGATTTAGCTCTAAATGCCCCAGCAGAAAGATCTGGCTCAAAAAAATAGGAAAAAAAAACTATTTTCACAAGTTTTATGTTTTAGAAAATATTTCAGACTCAATAATAGAACACACCATATGAGCAACAAGTATATGTATTTCCTGTATCTCAGGTGTTCCCTTTGAAGGCACCGCAATCAAGACATCACAAAATTCAGCCAATTGACCACCATCTTCCCCAGTGAGTCCTACTACTTTTACTCCTATCTTATTTGCAGCTTTTGCAGCTGTTATTATGTTCCCAGAGTTTCCTGATGTTGTTATTGCAAAAAATATATCTCCTGGTTTGCCAATAGACTCAATTTGACGTGAAAATATCTGATTATAATCATAATCATTAGCTATTGCTGTTATGACAGATGTGTCTGTTGTTAATGCTACTGCTGCTAAACCATCTCTGTCAAAATGAAAACGGTTTACCAATTCTCCTGCTATGTGCTGAGAGTCTCCAGCAGATCCTCCATTTCCTGCTAACATTATCTTTCTTCCATTTTGAAGTGCCTTAATACAGATTGAAGAAGTCTCAGTAATGCTATCTATTAGAGAAGAAGATGAAATGACCTTTTGTTTAAGCTCAATCCTTTCATTGATCTCTTTTATAACATAATCATTCATATTACTTGTCATAGTCTATTCCTCTGGATCTTTTAAGTAGGAGATTATATCAGAATTGTAATTATAACAATCGTTTAGAAACATAGTTTGCAATGGCTAATGACGATGTTAATCCTGGGGACTCTATATTAGCTAGATTAACAAGCCCTGAAAGTCCATGATCTTCTTCAAAAAGAATAGAGAAATCGGCGTCATTGTGATTCATTTCAGATCTTGTTCTAATTCCAACGAAGTCTGGTGTCATAAGATCTGGGTTGAATTTAGGAAAATACGTACTAATAGATTGAATAAAGCTTCTCCGCCTTTCTTCAGAATCATTAAAAGTATATTTATATTCTTGAATTAATTCTGCGTCTGGGCCGAAACGGATCTTGCCGCTTAAATCTAATGAAGTATGTATGCCAAGTCCAAAAATATCTGGTACGGGGTATATCAGATGATTAAATGGGTTCTTACCATTATACTGATAATAATGTCCGATAAAGAATAACGAATCTAAATCAATGCTTACTCCTAATTTTTTTGCAACATTTATTGAGTTAAAACCTGAGGCATTAATTACCATCTCTGTCTTTAAATTACATGGTGATCTTCCTCCAATTTCCAAATTCCAACTTTCTTTATTTTGATAGCCATTTATTACAGGAGAATTCATTATGATATTACCTCCATTTTTCTGAATCTCTGCTTCTAGACTCAAACAAAACCCATGGCTATCAAATATACCGCTAGTTTTAGAAAATAAAGCTGCTGGATTATTGATTGCTGGTTCAATTTTTTGTATTGCGTCTTTCTCAAGAAAATAAATATCTTTGACTGCGTTAGCTTCTGCATTTTCAAAAATTCTTTCAAGTATAGATTGATTATCATCCTTACCTAAAACAATAAGTTTCCCTAGCTTTTTATAATTAATACCTCTAGCGTCACAGTAGCTATATAGTCTTTCATTCCCTTCAGTGCAAAATTTAGCCTTTAGGCTACCTGGTTTATAATATATTCCTGCATGAATAACTTCAGAATTATGACTGCTAGCGTGTTGAAGAGGATTAGATTCTGAATCTAGTACAATAACCTCAATGCCTTTCTTGGATAATTCAGCTCCACAAGCCAAACCAATAGCTCCAGCACCTATTACTAGACATTCACATGAGACTTCATTATCCATTAATTCCTTAGAATGCCTTTCGTGTCAACAATAATTTTATCACTGAGTTTAGTTCTATCAATGTCATAAAACTCTTTATGGTCAACCAATAAAACCAAGATGTCTGATTGATTTATAGCAGCAACTAATGAAGAAATAGAAGTCTTTGTACTATTAAGCTCCTTAGGAAGTTCTTTGATATTTGGCTCTACTACAAGCTGTTTAAGAATATCCATATTATCGATCTGTTTGGAGATTTCTAACGCAGGACTTTCTCTCGTATCATCAACGTTTGCCTTATAAGTCAAGCCTAAAGTAGCAATAACAATCTTATTTATTGGTTTTTTCTGTTTTGTTATCTCAACTTGAACTTTCTTAATTACACTAGCAGGGATGCTATCATTAACTATCCTTGCTGTTTTAATTATTTGAGAGATTTCTTGATTGTTATCCACAATAAACCATGGATCAATTGCGATACAGTGGCCGCCGACTCCTGGACCGGGTTTTAAGATTTCAACCCTAGGATGCTTATTTGCTAACTCTATCAGCTCCCAGACATCAATATTCTCTTCCTCACATATAAGAGATAATTCATTTGCAAATGCAATATTTACATCCCTATAAGAATTCTCTACTAACTTACATAGCTCAGCAGTTTTTATATTTGTTTTTAAGCAATCCCCATTAACAAATCCTTTGTAAAACTCATATGCTTTTTGAGAACACTCCTCAGTTAATCCACCAATAATTCTATCGTTATTTATTAACTCTTTTAAAATATTGCCCGGAAGAACTCTTTCCGGACAATAAGCAATGTTTATATCGGTTTCTATAGAATGTTCAGAAGAGTTGAAAGGAATATTTAAATCCACCCTTTCCTCAAGCAACCATTCGATCATTTTTTCAGTTCCTCCCACAGGAAGTGTTGATTCTAGAATAATCATATTGCCTTTAATCAGCATAGGAGCAATTGTCTTCGTGACTTCTTTCACATATGAAAGATCAGGGCAGTTTTTATTATCTATTGGGGTAGGGACAGTTACGACATATATTTCAGCTGATGTAGGCTGGTCTGTAACTTTTAGATTTCCATTATCTAAAACTTTTAAAACAGACTCTTTAAGGTTAGCCTCAAAATTAATAATGTCGCCTTTACTGATATTATTAATAATGTTTGTATTATTATCTATTCCTACTACATTAGTGCCAGAAGATGCCACCAAGGCAGCAGTTGGTAGTCCGATGTATCCAAGGCCAAAAATAGCTACATTCATAATTCTAAATTTTCAATAATCTCTTTTATTTTGACACTCGCCGTTCCATCGCCATAAGGATTGGAGCCATTTGCCATTAGTTTATATTTCTCATCATCCTCTAAAATATCTTTTGCAGATTCTATTATTGAGTCTTTATTTGTGCCAATTAATTTAGCTACTCCAGTTTCAATAGCCTCAACTCTCTCTGTAACCTCTCTCATAACTAATACTGGTATATCTAAAGACGATGCTTCCTCCTGTATGCCTCCACTATCAGTAAGAATAATATAAGATTTACTCATTAACATGACAAAATCTGAGTATCCTAAAGGTTCGATTAAGAAAATATTTGATTGATTAGATAAAATTTTGTTTACTGGCTCTCTAACATTTGGATTAAGGTGAACAGGATAAACAAATTTGAAGTTTGGGTATATCTCAGCTAATTCTTTTATAGCATAGCATATTTGCTCAAATCCTCTGCCAAAACTCTCTCTCCTATGACCAGTAATTAAAATAACTGACCCACTCTTATCACTATGGTTATATAAAAAAGGAAATTTTTTTGTGAACTGTTGCTCAAAACCTTCTGCTTGAGTTTTTTCAATTGTATATAAAATCGAATCTATGACAGTATTGCCAGTTACAAAAATTAATTCTTCAGAAATACCTTCTTTAATTAAATTTTGTTTTGCAGTCTCTGTGGGAGAGAAATGAACACTAGCGATCCTGCTAACTATTTGCCTATTAACCTCCTCCGGATATGGAGAATATATATTATAAGTTCTTAGGCCAGCTTCTATATGAGCTAGTGGTATCTTTAAATAATATGAGGCTAAAGCAACTGACATTGTTGTAGTTGTATCGCCTTGAACAACTACCAAGTCTGGTTCTTCTTTTATAAGTACTTTTTTGACTTCATTTAGAATATTAACAGTGATATCAAACAAATCTTGTGCTTTTATCATAGTGTTTAAATCGTAATCTGGCTGAATCTCAAAGAAAGATAGGACTTGATCAAGCATTTCTCTATGCTGTGCAGAAACACAATTAACCACATTAAAACTATTAGATAATTCCTTCATAACTGGAATAGTTTTTATAGCTTCAGGTCTAGTTCCAAATACTGATAAGATTTTTTTCAAAAGATGCCTTTCTTTTAATTAAGGTTTCCAAATAATATGTGTCTCAACCTTTATAGGTAAATTTATATTGAAACTATATATAAGTTTTTTATTTTGTATATATTTACCGAATTCGGGATAGTAATATGTTTCTTCTATATTTAATTTTCCAGATTCAGAAAATTCCATGCTTACAAGGTTTTCATCTGAATCTATTAAGACTTCATTTTCTCCAACTTTAGTTAAATTTATATCTGGGTGAAAACAGAAGTTAATCTCAACTAAATGCTTTCCCAATCCCTCTATACTATCTTTCAATATCAGGCAGTTATTTTCTAATATCCAATTCCTTTCATGGATAGGGCTTCCTTTTAAAAAGGTATAACCATCATGCGATCCTTTAATATCAATTTTCTGGTCGGTAATATTATTATGTTTATTGATAATTTCTGCTCGTCTCCCAACTCTAAAACTACTCCAGACTTCGCTTGAATTGGCTTTATCTATAACTACGGAAGAATGACTATGTGTCGCCCTTTGATTAGCTCTTTCATCAGTATATTCATATGTAGAAGTACCTGAATTAACTATTACTCTTTTCCCAAACAATGACATTTCAAAACTTAATGTATCTGCATGGGCATGGCCAGGTATATAATCTGCTCCTATCTTTGCTCTATCGACAATTAGAACTGCACTTTGATTAGATAATCTTGAATATCCACTAGCAATAAGATCTATAAAGCCAAGCTTTGGTTTCTTTCTTAGTACACTCTCTTCTTTGGGAAAAAGGCTAGTTGCATAATCTAATAAATCCTCTGGTGCCGATGCTATTCCAAAAGATGCGTCATTAAAAAAACTAATTTGCTGATCAGGGTGACACATGACTTTTAACCAGGAAACCATGCTCCTAAGTGTTTCGGTCAAGTCAATGTCTAATTTAATATCTAAGGCTTGGTGTAAATTAATAACATCTAATATATCTTCAAGAATAATTGAGTGATACATAGTTGAAAGCTCAAAATGACCGCCATCAAATAAGATCTGTTCTTTTAGTTCTCTTTTGAAAATCTTTATTCCTTTTGAATACCAAATATTCGACTCTGAAGTGTTAAAAAATAAACCTGAAAAAATTAATGCTTTAGCGTTAGCCAAAAGATGATTCCCGAGAAGATGTGTTTCCATATTATTAAATAGATATCTTGCTTGTATTGCTAATGACTCTAATGATTTCCCACAAAGATTATTATCTTCCATTGACCATTTAATCCAATTAACTATTCTGAGTGAAGTTGGGTATGGGTCCCAACCTATATCTTCGAAGGGTGTATTTTGATCAATCCAAGAGTGTATAATTTTCTTATGGTCTTCTTTACGATCTTTTGAATGAACTGACAATAAGTCATCAAAGTAGTGCAAATTATAAAGCCATAATTTTGAATTTGATACTGAGTTCCAATCATTCTGATGGACTATCTTTCGCTGTTCATCAAAAAAATTGAATTCTTTAAATTTAAACATGGATTGTTTTTTTCGAGGAGGATAAATCCATTTGCTGGTTCTTTTATTAACATCAATGTCAATTTCTAAGGATACTTTATTCCTTTTTAGGAAAGTTCTTTTCTTGATTTGACCTAGTATCTGAATAGGCTTTAAATACTTAACTGTATGCCAATAACGTCTGGCTTTCTTAAAGATATAAAACATGAGAGAACTTAATATTTATTGGATAATTCTTGTGCTATCTCTATTGCAGCTTTAGAAGTTTCCATTATTTCATCATATCCAATAGGTGAAGGTAATCCTTTAGCTATAGATTTTGTAAATGAATTAACGCAATTATTTTGTCCTTTGTCTTGTTTAAATGTAGTAAATTTTTTAAATCCATCCCATCCATAGCCTTGCAAAGATCTATAATTATTCATTTGTAGCACGGAATTTCCAGAAAACACTTCAATTCTTTCTTTTTGGAAAATATTACCCCCATTCGTATAGTAATTTATTGTTCCTAATGATCCTCCATCAAAGATTAAATTTATAACGGCATTAATATTAGATGTGTTGATTAGTCTTGGATCTTTTGTTTGAGTGACCTTGAAATCCAGTATGGGCGAACCAATTAAGAACCTCATAAGATCTATAAAATGACATCCCTCTCCCAAAATAACACCTCCCCCAACTTTTTTGTCATGTATCCAATGATCTTCTGGAATCAATCCTGAATTTATTGTCATTAAAATAGTTTTGGAATCTGGTTTTTTTTCTAATAACTCTTTCATTTTTAATATGTGTGGAGCAAACCTTCTATTAAATCCGACCATCAACCTTACATTCTTACCCTTGTTTTTATTGTTGTTGACCTTTTTATAAGCTTTATCAATTAAATCTAATTCCCCTATAGTTAAAGCTAAAGGCTTTTCAACGAATATATTTTTTTTAGCTTCAAGGCCTTCGATAACTTGTTGAGCATGTTGATTGTGTCTTGTCGCTATTACTACAGTGTTAATATTTTTATTTTCTAGCAAATTACTTGATTCTGTAGTTACTGACTTAAAACCATTATTTTTTCCATGATGGAGAGCATTAATACCACCTATTGACATCAAGGTATCTAGATATGCATCTGAATTCTTAAACGCAGGTATCAGAGTTCTTGAAGCATAATTACCGGCGCCAATAAAGCCTATTCTTGGCAATGAATGTGAAAAATTTAACGGAATTTTTTCAGAAAGTAATAGGTTATCCTCTATCAATTGGTCCTTTCCTTTTTTGGGATACTCAATAACTATTCCTAATGCTTTTTTATCTTTTAATAAACTATAAGCTTCAATTGCTTTGTCAATCTTGAATCGATGCGAAATCAAGGAACTAAAATCAAGAACACCTATAGAAAGCATATCTAAAATAGCTTCAAAGTTTCTTTGCTCTGTCCATCTTACATATCCAAAAGGATAATCTTTTCCCTTGTCTTCATATTCTTGGTCATAACGACCAGGTCCGTAAGATGCAGAAACTTGGAAAGTTATTTCCTTCTCATAAAAATCATCTCTTCTCAGATTAAGATTAACTACTCCAACTAAGACTATTCTTCCCTGTTTCCTAGTCATTGTAGCTGCTTGATGAATAATCTCATCACTATTGCTAGAAGCTGCAATTAGCACCCCGTCAACACCTCTGCCTTTGCTAAAAATATTAGCAATAGCTATGGGGTCTTCACCTTTTGACATATCGACAGTTTGAGCGCCAAACTTTCTTGCAATGGCGCACCTTTCAGAATTTAAGTCGATACCCAGAACACGGCAGCCGTTTGCTCTTAATAACTGAACTGTAATTAAGCCTATCATTCCCAATCCTGATACAATGAAACACTCTCCTAGTGTAGGCTTAGCAAGCCTAATACCCTGGAGAGCAATAGATCCAAGAACAGTAAAAGCAGCTGATTCATCATCAACATTATCAGGAATTTTTGCACATAAATTTTTAGGAACTCTAACAACTTCTGCGTGATTACCGTTTGATACCACTCTATCTCCAACTGAAAAAGTCTCCACAGAACTCTCCATAACTATTCCTGAATTGCAATAGCCTAAAGATATAGGCTGATCTAATTTTGACCTTACTGCATCGGCAGTTTGCAAAAAACCATCTGTTTTTATTTTACTTAAGACTTCTCTGACTTTATCTGGCTGTTGTCTTGCTTTATTAAGATAATTAGCCTCACTAAACTCAACAAGCATTCTCTCTGTTCCTAGAGACACCACTGTATTTCTAGTCTCAATAAGCAAGCTTCCATTAACATTTTTAGGACAAGGGGTTTCTACTAGAGATGTTTCTCCATTTGATAGATTTTGTAGTATTTGCTTCATTTCTTATAGTTGTTAATACAATATTATCCTTTTTAAACCAAACAGAACAAATTTTAGAAGATACAGATCTAAGAAAAACTCAGAGAAGGGATTGCAATATTGTATTAGTTTTTATATTTATAGTCTTATATGTTTCCAATTCATTCGATCTTTTCATTGATTTGTTTGAAAGTTTCTCTCTTAAATTCTGTTTAACAAGGACTAGGTTAACTTTTTGAGATAAATCATCAACAGAATAAGGCTCAAAATAAATAGCTGCATCACTGCATGTTTCTGGCATAGCTGTTGTATTAGTACTTATAATTGGAGCACCACATGACATTGCCTCAACAAGGGTATAAGCAAAATTCTCAAAAGGAGATGTAAAAATCAAAGCATAGCAATTTGAGTAAAATTGCCTTAGTTGAAAGCGATCTAAATTACCTAGAAAAAAAACATTATCTTGTAAGTTATAATCATCCACTAGTTTATTTAAATTATCTAGATACTCCTGGTTTTGGGTAGATCCAGCCAGAACTAAATTTAAGCTTTTATGATTTAATGAGATTTCTTTGAAAGAATGTATGAGCGTCTCTATGTTTTTATAGGGATACAAATGAGAAACTGATAAAATATATTTTTTTGCTAAAAGAGATGAGTATTCTTTATTTTTAATAATCTTTTCAGGTTTAAAATAATCATCTCTACCTATTTGTAAAACTGATGCTTTTTGTTTATGAAAATTATATTTTCTTACGAACATATCTCTTGTATAAAAGGATTCAAAGAAAACATGGTCTGATGTTTTTGCTGAAGACAACATAAGTACTTTGTTAAAAAAAAGGACAAACCTTTTCCATAAGGAATATTGAGAATATATTTTCACAAATTCTTTTTCAAAAGGTCCTATAGTTCCTATCCATTGTGCTTTTTTTGTTAGTGAAAAGATTGGGGCAATATTTCCAGGGCAAAATAAGATAGTTACGTCATCTATAAATAAATAAAATGGTAAAAATAATTGCTCAAAGATTGTTCTAGTGATGAGATTATATTGAGCAAATTTGAAAGACCTGGTTCTCACTTTATTTGAAAAAGAATCATTAATCAGATTCAAATTACTAGGTATTGTATAGATTATATATGAGTCAAACTTATACTCTTCAAGATTCTCAAGTATCTTTTTAATCTGCTCTAATGAACCTCCACTTGGGTTATAAAGAAGATTAATAGCCAATGTTTTCTTTGTTTTCATTTTCTTCTGGTTCATTTAAATATATGGAGGATGAATCTTTTAATAAACTTAGTAAAACCCCCTTTCAGCAATGATAAAAAAGCTTTAACATATTCCCTTTCTCTAATTTGTGCAATTGCGAGTGAACTAAGTTTATAACCTATCGCATCCTGTGCTCTAACATCTGGTAAGAATGATCTTACCAATTCTAGTGATTCTGTCGCCCCTTCTACAGGCATGTTTCTACTTAAGTTATTATCATGAATTCTATAGGAACAACATATTTCCTGTAGTGCCTTGACCTCATAGAACTTAGAAAGATGAAGAAAGATGTAGTAATCCTCAACCTGATTAAAAGTATCAGGGATCTTTGGTATCCTTGATAATTTATCCTTATTTATTAGAGCACTTACATAATAAATAAAGTTATCCTTTAATAGCTCTTCAAAAATATTGCCTTCTGGCAATTTCTCATTATTGATTTTATTTTTTTTCCTAATCCCAGAATAAATTATTTCTGCTTGCCCATAAACAAAACCTATTTCATGATTAGTATTAATTATAGAAGTTTGCTTTTCTAATTTTGTTTTATGCCATAAATCATCGGTATCAAGAAAACCTATCCATTCGCCTTTAGATTTAGCAATCGCTAGATTTCTTGCTTGACCTAAAGTTGTATGACTATCTGCATAAAAATAATTTAATCTATTATCATCAAATTTTTCGAAAATCTCTCTACTATTATCGGTCGACTGATTATCCCAGAAAATAAGTTCCCAATTTTCATAAGTTTGACCTATAACGCTTTTGATTGTTTCGCTAAGATATTTTTCACCGTTAAAGCAATTTATAATCACGCTTATCAAAGGCTGTTTCATTTCTTAGATATTCCTAGACTAATTCAAATGTTCTAATAAATTTTCTGCAACATATTCTACCTCAGATGAAGATAAGTCGGGATGAAGGGGTAAAGAGATTAATCTAGTATAGATTTCTTCAGAAAGCTGTAAGCTTTCAGATTCGCTTGTATTAAAAAATTCTAATAAATGGTTAGGAAAATAATGAATACCTGTTTGAATATTTTTTTCAGCTAAATTTGCCCTGAGCTTATCTCTATCGATTTCTTTATTAATCATAATAGGGTATATATGAGGCACGATGTTCTTAAAATCACTCCCGATTCTATTAAGAGACTCTACATTTAGAAATTTCTGATCATATGTCTTCGCCAAATTTTTTCTTTTGCTGGAGAGTTCTTCAAATCTTTTTAGTTGCTCTATTCCTATTGCAGCCATAATATTGCTCATATGATAACGCCATCCTTGAGATGTCACCTTTATATTCCAAGAGCGTTGATTTGAATATCTTTTTTTAGTATCACCATGAACACCCAACAGTCTCGCATCCTTTAAGTTATTAATCATCTCTTCATTATCAGTGACTATGCAGCCTCCTTCTCCAGATGTAATATTCTTTATTCCATCAAAACTAAAGCAGGCAACATCACCAAAAGATCCTACTTTATTATCTTCATAATTAGTCCCGAATGCGTGCGCAGCATCTTCAATAACAACTAAATTATGCTTTTTGGCAAATTCATATATAGAATTTAATTCTCCTACGCCACCACCATAGTGAACTGGCATAATTGCTTTGGTATTCTTATTTATTCTTTTCTCGGCATCATCTATGTCGATAGTGAGAGTTTTTTGATCAACTTCACAGAATATAGGTTTTGCGCCTGAAGCCGTAATTGCCTGGGCAGAAGCAAGATATGTAATTGATTGTACAAGTACCTCATCATTAGATCCAATACCTGAGCATTGGATTGCCAGATGAAGTGCAGCTGTTCCATTCGCAACACATACTACAGGCCTATTGAAAAAATTTTCTAATAGATTTTCAAAGACCTCTACTTCTTTTCCCATGCCCAAGAATTCTTTATTAAGAACAGAAGCAACTGCTTCCTTCTCTTTATTAGTTAGGCATGACTTTGATAATCTGATTTCCTTCAATTTAAAACCTAATAATTACCAAGGATTAGTTTTAGAAGACCACATTTCATTAAGTAAATCTAAATCCCTTTTTGTGTCCATACACTGCCAAAAACCCTCATGAGTATATGCCATAAGTTCGCCCATACTCGTAACTTTCTCTAGTGGCTCCTTTTCTAAAACTGTTGCATCACCTTTGATAAAATCTAGGAATTCTGATTCTAAAACAAAGAAACCCCCATTGATCCAGCCTTGAGTAATTTGAGGCTTCTCTTGAAATGTTTTAACTACGTTATCTTTAATATTTAGTTCGCCAAATCTTGCTGCGGGTCTTACTGCTGTAACAGTAGCTAATTTCTTATGGTTAACATGAAAATCTAGTAATGAGTTAATATCTATATCAGCTAATCCATCACCATAGGTAAGAAAGAACTTGTCGTTATCTACATACCTCTGCAATCTTTTAACTCTTCCACCTGTCATAGTATCTCTGCCGGTATCCACAAGTGTAATCTTCCAGTCCTCGGTTTCATTATTATGAATTTTTATCTGGCCATTAGATAGGTCTATAGAAAAATCAGAATTTAAACTCCTGTAATTTAGAAAGTAGTCTTTAATAACTTCTGACTTATATCCACATGCTATATAAAAATCGTTGTGGCCATATTTTGCAAATATGTTCATGACATGCCAGATAATTGGCTTATCTCCTACTTTTGCCATAGGTTTTGGAATAACATCTGTGAACTCTGAAAGCCTTGTTCCAAAACCTCCAGCTAAAATTACTACTTTCATTTTAAATAACTCCAATCATAATCAATCTCGTTCAAATCTAGATGATCCACTTCATTAGGATCATGTGCAATATCAGCTATGTTAAGTAAATAGCTTAAATCTTTTGATAAACCTTTAAAACCTAACCAAAGCATAGGTGGTACTGTTAATCTGAAATAATTCGACTGTGATAGGACAATTGTACTAAATTTACCAAATGACTCTGATTCTTCTCTATCATCAAAAATACCAAAGCCTATCTCTCCAGATGGAACGATCAAGTTCATAGTCATTTTATGATGTCTTTTCCAAGCCTTGATTGAATTTTTGGTGACAGTTGAAAAGTAGGCTTCCCCAAAACTTATGAAGCCGGGATCAGATTTCTTCATACCATGTAAGACATCACCTCCATCTGTTTTTATAATATTTAATTCTGTTAAAACAAGGTCTTGGATTATTTGTTGGTCCATGACATACCTCTTTTCTTTGCTAGACTTGTATACTCGCTGATCTGTTGAATAGTGAAATCAGACATATCATGTAATTTATTTTCATAAAAGTTGTTATACCATTCTGAAGTCATCTTTACAGTTTCTGGAAAATTTAATGTTGGCCTCCAATCTAAATCTTTTAATGCCTTGTCACAATTTAGCTTTAGCAAACTTGCTTCATGAAAACCCTCTTCTCCACCTGAAGTGTCTTTCCATTCTGCTTCAGACCAATATTTCTTCATTTCAATAATTAGATCTTTAACAGTTCTATCTTGATTGGAATTGGGTCCAAAGTTATAAGCTTCACCATTTACTCTTTTATCAACAGACAACTGATGCCCTAGACTTAAATATCCACTGAGAGGTTCTAAAACGTGTTGCCATGGTCTAGTTGAGTTAGGTTTCCTTATTTCTACAGATCTTTTGTCAGACCAACACTTAACACAGTCTGGGACTAATCTATCCTCAGCCCAATCACCTCCGCCAATAACATTGCCTGCTCTGGCTATACCTAGACTGATATTTTCGGAACTATCGATAAAATATGAATGAAAGTAAGCTTTAATTGCTAATTCTGCCATACCTTTAGAGGCGCTATAAGGATCCTTGCCACCAAGGCGATCATTTTCTCTATAGCCCCAGTTCCATTCAACATTATCATAGGCTTTATCGCTTGTTATCAAAACTGCAATCGTTCTTTCTTCCATCAACCTTAAGCACTCTAAAATATTGGCTGTGCCAATAGCATTAGTTGTATAAGTTGATAGAGGCTCAATGTGTGATTTTCTGACTAAAGCTTGTGCCGCAAGATGAAAAACATAATCGGGTTTCACCTTCTGAAATACTTTAGTTAGTAATTCAAAATCTCTAATATCAATAAAATGACTTTCTATAGAGTCTTCTAGACCAGAAACCTTAAAATTAGAGGGCTCTGAAGGTATATCAATAGAAATTCCTACAACCTTTGCCCCTAATTGGTTCAACCATAATGAAAGCCAGCTGCCCTTGAATCCTGAATGCCCGGTAACAAGAACTGTCTTCCCTCTATATATATTTTTAAATTCTTCACTCATTTTTTTTGGGTTGATTCTTTAAAAAAGCCATTTCTGTTTCAAATAAATTAAGTAACTTATTGTGGTATTTCTTTTCTATGTTTGTGGGAAAATTGATTATCATTCTACTGATTTTTTCTGCAGATTGACATAAACCAGGCTTATAGTCCAATGCCATCAGATCTTCTGTGCAAACTATAGGCTTATCAAACCAGATAGAATCTATATCAATTTTATTCTGTATATTGGATTTAATTTGTTTTGCGTTCTCTGAAACGAAACAAAATCTATGAGGAATCACATTAAAATCACTTGAGAAATAAGCTGAAGGTACGATCTCTTCCAAACCATATTTTTTTATTATATCTAGATAAGCATTCATCATTTTTACCCTGTTATGCTTATCATCTGACCAGTGTTCTATTTCATAAAGGCCTAATTTGGCTAGAAATGAAGGAAATCTTGCAGGGTAAGGGTAGGAGGTTTTATCTACAGAAGGCTTGGAATAATCTTGTTCTAAAAAAACAAACTGATTTTGCATAATCTTCTTATTTAAACTATTAAAATATTTAGTGATTCCATAAAGACTAGGATTGAAAAATCGCATCTCAAAAATAAATTGATTAAGAATTCTTTTAGAATGATCTTTTGAAAGATACGGTAAAGATTGTTGATAGGCTTTAACTTTCTTCATTAATGCGTCATTGTTTGAATATAAAAAGCCACCTATCAATGTATTAATTGGTTTTGTATGATCCGTTGAGAAAATAGCTGCATCTCCCCAATTACCTACAGAAACATTATTTAAAGAGGATTCAATAGAAATGGCACAATCTTCTAAAAGAAAAATATTATGCTTTTTGGCTATATCCACTATTTCATTAACTTTACATGGAATGCCAAACGAATGCTGAGCAACAATGATTTTAGTTTTTGATGTAATATTATCTTCAATTGAAGATGGGAGCGATCCTAATGTTTCTTTATCTAAATCAATATAAACAGGCTTAGCACCCATCCTTAAAATGGCATTAGGCATAACCGAACATGTAAATCCAAGAAGGATAACTTCATCGCCTGCCTTTAGTTCCAGAACTTTCATTAAACTATAAAAAGCCATTCTTCCGGCTGCAAAACTTACACCTGTTCCAATACCAATCAATTGAGAAAATCTTCTTTCATATTCTCTTAAGGTGTTTTCATTTGGATAATCTAGCTCAGCGGCAATAGCTTTCTTTTGTGAATCAGTTAAGTAACTATGAGGTCCGACAAAACCATAGTATTCTCTGGAGGAGATAATGCCCATGATCTTAAAAAGTGTTCTTAACTTATTTCTCATTTAGCTAATAATCTTTAAAGCACTAATTTATATAAGAGCTGATTTCTTCAGCTATATTAAGCGAATAATCAATCTTCCCTTGAAATATAATGAAATAATTTTCCACAGGATTAATAATCTCGCTCAATCTCATATCAGATTTTTCAACATTGGAACGGATAATCCTATCGCCAATTAGATATTCAGTATCCAGAATCTTTTCTTGAAATTGTGGAATAAAGGTTTCTACTTTTTCTAATGTTTTCTGATAACGATCATCAAGTTCATCTTCTGAAATCTCATCAAAAATCGGATATTCAATAGAATGAGTCTCACGACAAACGGAGTGTTCAACATGATATAAAATAAAAGCATCAATTTTATTGCTATCTTTATCCCAGAAGGTTGGAAATATAGTAGGAAATTTACCGTCCATGACTGTTAACCCAAAAAGTGGCTCAGATGTTTTGCATTTAAAACAGACTGTTCTTTGATATTTTAGTTCCATTGAGGACTCATGGATCCTATCGTATCCCATATTCATATTGTTAAAGCTAGAGTTAATTACTATGTCAGCTTGATACTCATTTTCATATGAACTAATGATAAATTTATCTTCTTTTTTGGATAGGGATGTAATTTCTCGATTTAGTAATAGTTCAATATTTTTTTCCTCGAAGATCTTATTATATTGATTTCTCATTTTGTAAACATTGATTGTACCTTCCTTGCAAAAAACACCGCCATCACAATTTGCAAATTCTTTGGGAAGATCAGACTTTTTCATTTCCTGAGTTGGGATATCAAGTTTCGAGCAAAATTGAAGAAAATCATTTAGATTAGTGCTGCTTTCTTGAGATGAAATTAGATAATAATTAGGAAAATCTGTATAAACTGAATCTGGAAACTCAATACAAAATTTTTCATACCCCTCTATACATTGAGAAGCTGTTTCTAGACTTCGGGGATAATGTGGACCCCTATGAATTCTATAGACATTAGAACTAGCAGTACCTTCCAATATATTTGCCTTTTTTTCATATATAGTGCATTGATGCCCTTTTGAAGCTAGTCTATGAGCAATTGCACAACCAAAAAATCCGGCTCCAATAATTGCTATATTTTTAGAGATGCCTACCTCCATCCAGATTAATAACTGCACCATTCAAATTTTTAAACATAGGTTGATCAAGCATCAAAATAAATTCTGCTAGATCTTCTATTTTGGTTAATTGACCTGTTGGCGTTTGCACAATATGCCTCTCATGATCTGAGCTTGACATTGATTCAAACATGGAACTCTGATCTATTAACCCAGGGCATATAACATTAGCTCTCAAATTAGGATTAGAGTTTATTGCTATAGACTTTGCACAACCAATTAATGCGGATTTGGATGCAGAATATACAACATCATAACTACCTCTAATGGCAGATATAGAAGAAACAAATGTGATTAATGATGAATCGCTGAAAGATTCATTCTTAATCATATTATTCAAAAGATGTAATGTGGATGTGAGGTTAATACCTATAGCATGATCTATATCTTCTGAATTATATTTTCCAATAGTCTCGCCAAGTAAAAGTCCCTGTGAAAAGATCAAGTGTGAAACATTATTAGGTTGGAAGTCATTAATCTCATTAGTCTTCCCTAGATCAAGTTTTACTAATTCAGCTTTAGGGTCTTCTAAGGAGGAGCTATTATAAGTAGCTATAACTTTCTCATTTCTGAATTGTGACTGTCTAAGTAACTCCTTACCCAGACTGGATGAAGCTCCTATAATACATATACTCATATCTCTGTCTCTTTTTTATTTAATCACTGATGAAAAATATGAAATTGTTTCTTCAAGTCCATCCTCAAGGCTAACTTTTGGCTCCCAATCGAGATGTTGTTTAGCTAGACTTATGTCAGGATTCCTTTTCAATGGATCATCTTGAGGCATAACAGTATATTCTATTCTAGATTTAGAGCCAGTAAGTGTAATTATCTTTTTTGCCAATTCATTAATTGTGATTTCATGGGGATTTCCCAAATTTATAGGTCCTGTAATCCTTTGTGGTTGCTCTATAAATCGAATGAAACCTTCGATTAAATCACTCACATAACAAAAAGATCTCGTTTGGCTTCCGTCACCATTAATTGTCAATTCATTATTCTTAAGTGCCTGAATAATCAAATTTGTCACAACTCTTCCATCTTCAATGGACATATGAGGCCCATAAGTATTAAAAATTCTTACCACTCTGATATCCAAGTTATACATTCTATGGTAATCAAAGAATAATGTTTCAGCGCAGCGTTTTGATTCGTCATAACAAGATCGTATACCAATTGGATTAACGTTTCCCCAATATGACTCTACTTGCGGGTGAGTCTCAGGATCACCATAAATTTCACTAGTGGACGCTTGAAAGATAACTGCATTATTTTTTTTAGCTAGATTTAACATGTTATATGCACCAAAAATATTAGTTTTTGCAGTATATATAGGATCTTTTTGATAATGAATCGGCGAAGCAGGTGAAGCTAGATTAAATATAATATCAACATCCATATCAATGGGTTCAGAAACATCATGCTCTATAGAGTTAAAATTTTCATGGTTAATGCAGTTAGATAAGTTTTTCTTGCTGCCTGTATAAAAATTATCCAATGATGTAACTAGGTAGCCTTTGTCAAGAAGGGCCCGACATAGATGCGAGCCTAAAAACCCTGCTCCACCAGTAACTAAGACTTTCTTCATATATCGCCCATTAAAATCATTTAAATTTGAGACAGTTTATTATAAAGATGAAAGTATTTTTGCATTGATTTAGCATATGAAAACTCATTAAGGTATTTTTCATGGGATTGTTTACCCATTTCTAACCTATCTTTGGGTGACATGTTAATTATCGAATCCATTGATATTGCTAGCTCTTTGATATTTTTTGGCTTACATAAGTATCCTGTTTTACCATGATCTACTTGTTCAGGAATCCCAGCAACATAGGTGCTAATTATAGCTTTGGAAAATAGCATAGCTTCACTGATAACA
>CACPJA010000004.1 GCA_902634075.1 uncultured Gammaproteobacteria bacterium | reverse complement strand
ATCAGAATAATAATATTGTCCATATTCAAAGAAAATCTGAATTTCCATATGAACAATTTAAGGAGTCCCTTAAAGACGACTCAGTTATTCTAATTAAAGGTTCTAGAGGCATGAAGATGGAGAGGTTTTTGGAGATAACAGTAGGAAATATTCAATAAATCCTTTTAAAATCAATAATTTAAATATTTTTAAGATGTTATTTACCTAAATCTTTAGCTAGTTTTATACTTTTGACCTGAAATTCTTTTAAATCCCTTTGTATAAAGGTCTCTAAAGCGGGGAGGAGGGCAGTTTTTTATGCAGAAATAAGCTTTTTTTCTAAGATCACTGCCTAAACCACTACAAATTTTCATAATTTTTTAATATGTTTTCAATAGAAAATTTATTTTTACCAAGAATACTCATTTATCCATCTAAAAATAACAGTAGCAGAGGATATATTCTGGTTCTTATAAAAAAACGCTGAATGAAAATGTTTTAATAAAAAAATAGTAATAAAATACTAAAAAAATAGCTCTTATATAACTATTAGTTATATTATATAAATAATTAATTTTCAATAACTTATATAATATAAATAATGTATAAAATTAACTAATACCCTTTTTTATTAGCCTTCAATTTATACTAATTTTTTTATTCACTATTCATTTAAATAAATATAGGTTTATACTCAAAAAATAAAATTTAATTCAATTTTATGAATATAAGGAATATTTATGTCAAAAGAATACGAAAATAAAGGATATTCATCCGAAATCATAGATTTTGGTAAAAAGCCAGCTATTTTAATCGTTGATTTGCAATTGGCCTTTACCGATCCCAAGTACCCCAACGGTGATATGCCTATGGTCGATAATGCGACAAATAAAACTGCTGAGCTTCTTGAATTAGCTCGCAAAAAGAATGTTCCGGTTGCCTCTTGTTACACTGCTTATGATAGCTTGAAAGATATGCCACTTTGGAAAGTTAAAGCAGTTAGAGATGAGTTTTACCACGGTCATCCTTGTACCGAAATGGATCCAAGAATCTATGATGAAGAATATGACTTTAACTTCTGCAAAAATGCACCTTCCATGTTTTTTTTAACTCCTTTGACCACTTTCCTCCATAAAGAGGGAGTCGATACAGTTATTATCACTGGCTGTGTGACCAGCGGTTGTGTTAGGGCAACTGTTATTGATGCATTCTCGCATGGTTATAGGGTTTTTGTTCCTCAGGACTGTGTCGGTGATGTAGAAGATCGTCCACACAATGATAACCTTAGAGATATATCGAGACGATACGGAGAGGTCATAGATAGCCAAGCTTGTATGGACTATATTAGATCTCTTGGTTAGCCAGAAAATTTTCCAGAACATTTTCTAACCAATTATTAAAGTAGGATGGTTTTTCCATCATGACGTAGTGTCCAACTCCATCTACAAAATCAACCTCGTAGCCTGGGTATTCTTTCTTCCCTCCATCGAGGTTCGTCTCCATCCAAAATTTTGAGTTCAGGGTTAGGATAGGGATATCGATTTTCTGTAATTGAGAAGGATAGTCCATAGATATTATAGATGATAAGGAGCCCCTAGAAGCCCTAGCATCAGTGGTTTCAGCCTTGTTGCTTACCCAATCTTTTAGTATCTGATTAGCGTCCTCTCTGAATTGTTTTTCAACAGCATCCTCTGTTGAAGAATCTTGCCTTATTCTAAACATTGTATTTATTACAAGTCTCAAAAATGGACTAGCTGGACCTCTGGCAATATTATGAAAAGTATCTACTCCAATGATAGCTTTGACTCTGTTATTAAGTTTCACTGCAGCCTCAATAGCTACTGGCCCACCCATTGAATGACCAATCAAGAATGCCTGTTCAACATTTGCATGATTCATAACAGCAACAACATCATCACCGAATTTACCCATTGTATAGTCTTCTCGGTTTCTTCCAGATTCACCGTGACCTGCAATATCTATAGATATAACTCTATAGTCATCAGAGAAAGAACCTAATTGTGCCCACCAGTATTTGCTATTACACCCATACCCATGAATAAAAAGCAGTGTATTTTCTCCACTTCCTTTTTCGTAATAGGCTATCTTAACCCCATCTTGGCTTTGCGTTGTTTTTTGATCAAACCCTATCTCAGAAAGTGGGGCACCCAAATTTAATAAAAGATCGTCAAATAGCTCATCACTGTGAATTGAGTTGGAGAGAATTAGGGAAAGGGCGATGATTATTTTTTTCATTTTTTAAAATACTTTTCTTATCTGCTTCAACATTACCCTCATTATCATATAATTACTTCATATTCTTACCAACTAAAATAAAAATCGAATGGCAGGACACAGTAAATGGGCAAACATCCAGCACCGCAAAGGTCGCCAGGATAAAAAAAGAGGTAAGTTATTTACTAAACTTATTAGAGAGATCACTGTTGCGGCTAGAATTGGTGGCGCAGATCAAGATTCTAATCCCAAATTAAGAGCTGCAGTAGAGAAGGCTAAATCTCAAAGCATGCCGAAAGATAATATAGAAAGAGCCATAGCAAAAGGCTCAGGAGGAGATGAAGGCAGTAACCTCGAGGAAGTATTATACGAAGGCTATGGACCTGGTGGCGTGGCTATTCTTATTGAATGCTTAACCGATAACCGAAATAGAACTGTAGCTGAAGTTAGACATGCCCTTACGAAATACGGAGGAAATTTGGGGACAGAAGGTTCAGTTGCCTATTTATTCCAGCAAATTGGTTTGATCAGTATGAGCGATGTTGAGGATCCTGATAATGTGATGGAAATAGCTATAGAATCTGGTGCCGAAGATATAGAGCTTAATGACGATAACTCTATAGATGTTTTGACTGCACCAACATCATTCATTGATGTCAAAGACTCTCTAGATAATGAGAATGCAAAATTCGAGATTAGTGAAATTACAATGAAGGCATTAACTGAGATTTCGATTGATAGAAAGAATGCTGAATCTGTCCTTAAATTAATGGATGCACTAGAGGATTTAGATGATGTGCAATCGGTTCATTCCAACGCTGAAATATCAGAGGATGTTATCGGAGCTTTAAATTAATGTATTCTCAGATTCAATGAAGATATTTGGTATTGATCCTGGCTCCAGAGTAACCGGCTATGGCGTGATTCAATCTTCAGGCAAAAAGTTAAAGTTGATAGATTTCGGTGTTATTAAGACCAAGGAAAAAGATTTCATAAAGCGATTGCCTATTATTTTTAGTGGCATAGAGCATCTAATGGATATCCATGACCCCGATATGGTTGCTGTAGAGAATGTTTTTATGCATCGCAATGCTGATAGCGCGTTAAAGCTCGGCCAAGCAAGAGCTGCAGCAATTTCTGGGACTTTCAAAAAAGGTCTTGATGTATTTGAATACTCAGCAAGAGAGGTAAAATTAGCAGTGGTTGGAACTGGATCTGCAGAGAAAGAACAAGTTAGGGAGATGGTTAAGCTGATATTAGGAATTAAAAACAAGGATCTCAACTTAGATGAATCAGATGCACTTGCAATTGCAATATGTCATGCTCATAGTCACCCAATGAAAAGTATTGTTAAGGAATTACAAAAATGATTGGCTCTTTGATCGGATTAATTAAAGATAAGAAACCTTCTTTAGTTCTGTTAGAAGTAAGCGGAGTAGGCTATGAGGTTCATATACCTCTATCTACTTCTTTCCAGCTTCCAAATAATGGGGAGTCGACATTCATACTAACTCATTTGGTAATAAGAGATGATCAGCACACCCTATACGGTTTTGCTACTGAAGAGGAAAGAAAGCTCTTTAGGACTTTAATCAAGATTAGTGGAGTAGGGGCAAAAATGGCTCTAACCATCCTCTCCGGCATAAATGTTAACGGCTTTGTTCAGTCGGTAATTAATGAAGATGTCGATACTCTTGTTCATCTCCCTGGTATTGGAAAAAAAACAGCTGAAAGATTAATTGTTGAGATGAAGGATAAGATTCAGGATGTAACCGATAGTCCCGAATTAAGTGGATCCGCAGCTTCTGATAATAATATGCTTCTCGAGGCGAGAAATGCTCTGGTTAACTTGGGTTACAAAAGCAACGAGGCTAGAAAGATACTAGATAAGATTGACACTACCGGGCTTGAAGTAGAAGAGTTACTTAGACAAGCACTTAAATCACTAAACAAATAATGAGCGAAATAACTGAAGATAATGACCTAATCTCTAGCGACCCTATCGAGGGAGAAGAGAGTATTGATAGAATGCTTCGACCCCAGTATCTTTCTGAGTATGTTGGCCAAGAGGCGGTAAAGCAGCAAATGGATATTTTCATTGAAGCTGCCAAGAAAAGACAAGAATCACTGGATCATGTTTTGATCTTTGGGCCTCCCGGATTAGGTAAAACCACACTAGCCCACGTAATTGCAAACGAGTTGGGTGTAAACCTAAAACATACTTCTGGTCCTGCTATAGAAAAACCAGGAGATCTTGCAGCTATCCTAACGAACCTAGAGGAACGAGATGTTCTCTTCGTTGACGAGATCCACAGATTAAGCTCTGTGGTTGAAGAAATCCTCTACCCAGCTTTGGAGGATTACCAGCTTGATCTAGTTATTGGTGAAGGCCCTTCAGCAAGGTCTATTCGCTTGGATCTTACATCTTTTACAATGATAGGAGCTACCACTAGAGCAGGATTACTAACATCACCTTTAAGAGATCGTTTTGGTATCTCGCAACGTTTGGAATTTTATAATACTGATGAATTAACCCAAATCGTTAAGCGATCGGCAGGCATTCTTGAAGTACCAATTGATCAAAATGGTGCTCATGAGATTGCAACAAGAGCTAGAGGGACGCCTAGAATTGCTAACCGCTTACTGAGAAGAGCTCGAGATTATTCTGAGGTAAAAGCTGAAGGCAAAATTGATAAGAAGGTGGTAAAAAAAGCCATGGATCTTATGGAAGTTGATAATAATGGGTTTGATTTCTTAGATAGGAAATTCTTATTAGCTGTTATCGAAAAATACGGCGGCGGACCAGTTGGTATAGACGCTATTGCTTCTGCTATAGGAGAAGAGAAAGGAACTGTTGAAGATATTATTGAGCCGTTCCTAATACAGAGCGGCTTTCTACTAAGAACTTCAAGAGGTAGGGTTGCATCAGAAAAAGCATACCGTCATTTTGGTATAGAATTACCACAGGAGAATAAGTCCCTATTTGAAAAGGACTAATGATTAAAATTACGGTTTTAGCTAATATATAAGTAATGATCGAATCTATCCCAATACAGCTTGAATCAAGATTTGTTGTCGTTGAAGGTCCTGTGGGCTCTGGTAAGACCAGTCTAGCTAAACGTATTTCAGAACATGTAAATGGGAAGCTGATCCTCGAAGAGCCAGAGAGAAACCCTTTTTTAGAAAACTTCTATAAAGACCCAAGATCAAATGCATTACCTACTGAGTTGTCTTTTTTATTCCAAAGATCAAAGCTATTAGAGAACATAAATCAAGAAGAGCTCTTCTCAAGCACCAATGTAACTGATTTCCTTTTTGATAAAGATCAAATCTTCATTGAGATGAATCTTACCCAAGAAGAAATAGAGCTCTTCAATAAAGTTAAAGACTCTCTGAGTGTGAAGCCTCCGGAACCTGATCTGGTCATATATTTACAAGCACCAGTCGATGTTCTGATGACTAGAATTAATATGAGATCACCGTCGATCGATACACTAATAGATAAAGCTTATCTCGAAAAATTGGCTGATGCATACGCCAACTTCTTTTATTACTATGAGAGTTCACCGTTGTTGGTTGTAAATGCAGAGAGTATAGATCCAATCCATAATGACGATCATTTTCAAATGCTTTTTACTGAATTAGTGTCGGTGAAATACGGGAAGCATTTTTTTAATAACTCCGTCAGTGTTCTAACTTAAGGGGCTTTTTGTTCTTCTATCGCCCAGATAATATGCTCTCTAACCATCTTATTCGTATCATCTAATCTTGAGGCAAGTGCCGCTCTCACCGATTCCTTTTTTCTAGAGTTCCCAAGAGCTACAGCAAGATTTCTTAGCCAACCGGAATAACCAGCTCTTCTTATGGCGCTACCTTGTGTGTTTTTCTCCCAATCATCTCTTGTCCATTTAAATAGGCTTTCTAAAGACTCATTCACAAATTGCTCTCTTGGTAAAAAATCATCAGTAACTAATTTTTTAGCAAACTTGTTCCATGGGCAAAAAATTTGACAGTCATCACAACCAAATATTCTGTTACCTATAGCTTTTCTCATTTCTAACGGAATGACATCCTTATTCTCTATAGTTAGATATGATATACAGCGTCTTGCGTCTAATTGGTATGGAGCAACTATAGCCTCAGTAGGGCAGACTTTTATACAGTCATTACAAGAGCCACAATGATTGGTTGCAGGTTCATCAACAGGAATTTCTATATCAGTAAAGATTTCAGCAAGAAAAAACCAAGAGCCTTCATTTTTATTAATCAAGTTTGTATTCTTACCAATCCATCCCAAGCCGCCATCCCTTGCAAATGCTCTTTCTAACACTGGTGCTGAATCCACAAAAAAGTTTTGACCTTTTAATTTTGAATATTTTCTAATTCTGGAGACTAAAAGTTTCAACTTCTGTTTGATTGTCTTGTGGTAATCACGCCCCAATGCGTAATTTGCTATATAAGATTTTTCACTATCATCTAAATCAATCTCAGCTTGTTCTTTATCTCTTGAATAGTAATGGATCTTCAGTGATATCACTCGTATTGTTCCTGGCAATAAAAGATCTGGACGTGACCGCTTTTCGCCGTGTTTTTTCATATAAGCCATCGACCCATGGCGTTTCTTTTTAAGCCATTTGTTTAAATGATTGCCATCTTCTTCGATGTTGATATTGCTAACCCCCATACCTTCAAATCCTAGTTCGGATGACCAGGCCTTGATTTGATTTTTTAATTCGTTGATATCTTCCATTTATTCCATAAAGTCTTTTAGTTTTAAGATCAGTATAATATTTATTATGACTAATCCAGAATATTATATTTTTTCTTCAAAGACCGTTTCCGAAGTTGATCAAAGAGCTATTCATCAAGAGGATATTCCTGGTTTTATTCTTATGAAAAGAGCTGCTACTTTTAGTTTTCAGCAACTAGAAAGATACTTTTCAAATGCTAATTCCATAATGATATTTTGCGGCAGCGGCAATAACTCAGGAGATGCCTACTTATTAGGTTGCTTAGCAATAGAGAATCAGATTAAAACCAAAGTTATTACACTCTGTGACACCGCAATTCTAAGAGATGATGCATTAAAAGCCTTTAATGAATATCAAGCATTAGATGGGGAAGTATTTGACTGGAGCAATCAGATAGATATTGACTGTGATTTGATTATTGATGGTATTTTTGGAATAGGAATTAATCGGAATGTCCAGGGAGAGTTCTTACAAGCAATTAATACAATAAACAAATCTAAGGCTCCAGTTCTCTCATTAGATATCCCTTCAGGATTAAATGCTGATACAGGAGAAGTAATGGGATCATCGATAAAGGCAGATGTAACTACAACCTTTGTGGGCAGGAAGAAGGGTCTTTATTTAAACCAAGGACCAATAATTTCTGGTTGCATAGAGTTTTCAAATTTGTCCATTCCTGATAAGTGCTTTAAGAACGCAAAAATAGAATTAGAAATAGTTAATCAATCACTACTTAAACAACATTTAAAACCCAGAAACAGATCTTCACATAAGGGAGACTTTGGCCATGTTTTAGTTATTGCTGGCAATCATGGGATGGGAGGAGCAGCAAGAATTACATCGGAATCAACACTTAGAACAGGGGCTGGATTAGTCAGTGTTATTACCAGACCTGAGAATGTAGCTATTATTTCTAAAACTACACCCGAAATAATGGCACACTCAGCAGATGATAAGAGCGATAAAATATCAGAACTTATTAACAAAGCTGATGTTATTGCAATTGGTCCTGGATTAGGTATAGACCGTTGGGCTAAAGATCTATTTAATAAAGCAATCGAAAGCGAGAAACAACTCATTATAGATGCTGATGGCTTAAATCTTTTAGCTGATCGCCCTACGAAAAGGGACAATTGGATATTAACACCACATCCTGGAGAAGCAGCCAGGTTATTGGGTTGCTTAAATCCAGAGATCCAAGAAGACCGGTTAACCAGTCTTAAAAAGTTAATTGAAAAATATGGGGGTGTAACGTTACTTAAAGGAAACAATACACTCATAGGTGCTGAAGAAGAAATCCCGTTTGTTGTTACTGCAGGGAATCCGGGTATGTCCACAGCGGGTATGGGGGACTTGCTTACAGGGATTATTGCAGCTTTAAGCAGTCAATTTAAAGAAGTAAACCCAAAAACTCTCACAGCGCTTGCTGCCTATATACATGCACTAGCAGGAGACCAAGCCGCCAAATCTGGAGAAAGAGGGATTATTGCAACTGACTTGTTTAAAGAGTTAAAACATATTATTAATCCATGATTATAAGTTCTGAAAAACAAATGCTTAAAGTTGCCAATAAGCTTGGTTCAGGTTTAGTGAATAATTTAAATCAAAATTTTATTATCTATCTCAAAGGTGAACTGGGCTCCGGAAAAACAACTTTTTCCAAAGGATTGATTAAAGGCATGGGGTATCAAGAATTAATCACAAGTCCAACCTTTAGCATAATCGAGAGAATAGAAACAATAGAGTTCTATATATTGCACATAGATCTCTATCGAATTGAGCGCCCTGAAGAGATCATTGAGCTTGAATTGCATGAGGAGCCAAACAATGCAAAGCCAACAGTTATGATAATTGAATGGCCAGAAAGGAGTCATGATCTTATTTTGCCTGCAGATATAGTAATCTCATTTGATATGACAAACGAGATTAATGAACGCAGCATAGAATTATTAAGTCAAACTAATAAATTAGGTAATAAGATTGATTTTCGGTAGAGTAGATTCATCAAAAACCTATTAAGGATAAGGACTATTAATAAACAAAGAACACTATTCTTAATCATATTTACAGTACTGATATCTAATTCGGTAGATGCAAAAGCATTATTAAAGAATATTAGAATCAGTACAGAATCACTTGAGACAAGATTGGTAATTGATGTCTCTCAAACAATTAACTATAAAGTTTTTACTCTAAACAGACCAAACAGAGTTGTTATAGATTTATATCAAACAGAGATAAGTTCTCAGCTGAAAACCGACAGAGAGAAGGGCTTAATAAAAAAAGTCCGTATAGCTAAAAATAATAGAAATCGTTCCCGCTTAGTTATTGAGACAGACGACATAGTCTTTTATAGGGTTGAAAAGATAGCCATCGGTACAAACCCAAACTTTAGAATAATTATTGATTTAAAGAGGAGTTATGATGGAAGTAGAAGGTTGACTGCTGCTTCCGTGAACAAAGCAAACTTGATTGTCGCTATTGACCCAGGACATGGAGGTAAAGACCCAGGGGCTAGAGGAAGCAAAGTTATAGAAAAAGATTTAGTATTAAAAATTGCTATACGTTTGAAAAGACTAATAGATTCAGAAAAGGGAATGACTGCATTCTTAACCAGATCAGATGATTCATTTCCATGCCCAGGTAAGGCGAAGAACTGTTCCCAACGCGAATCTCTCAATGAACGAATAAGAAGGGCTAAAGAGGGTAATGCGCATGTATTAATTTCTATACATGCTGATGCATTTAGTGATCCTAACGTAAGAGGCGCGACCTTGTATGCACTACCAGATTCTAAAAAAATACCTAAGGGAAGTAATTACAAAGTTATGTACCACCCTAAATCTAAAGTCAAAGTAAAATTGAATAAGGGTGTCTCTAGTAGGTCATTTTCAAGATTGAGGTCTTCTCAGGTTGATGCCTATGATCAAAGTATCGATTTAGGCAACTTTATACTTCAGGAAATGAAGAGGGATGTTCGAGTCAGAAAATTGTCTTCAAGGGAAGCTCCTTTTGCAGTTCTCAAATCGACTCAAGTTGCTTCCGTATTAATAGAAACAAGCTACCTCTCTAATAAAAAGGACGAGGCTTTTCTGGTTAACATTAAAAACCAAGATAAGATTGCCAAAGCAATTGTTAGAGGTATAAAAGCCTATTCATCAAATATAAAAAGAGAGTTATCAAAATAAATGGACATTGATATTATTCTTGAACCTGATTTGGATCCAAAACAAATCAATGAACTCGGAATCAAAGCTGAGGAATATGGGATCAATGCTATTTGGACATCAAATTATTTTGCTCACTGGGACCCTTTTTTAAGTCTAGTACCACTAGCCCAAACAACCAAAAAGATTAAATTTGGACCTTTAGCTGTCAGTCCTTTTGAAATGCACCCACTAAAAATAGCAAATTCATTAATTACTCTTAATGAGATGAGTCAAGGGAGAGCTCAGGTAGCTGTTGGAGCAGGTGAGGGCAATATTACTGCTATGGGTCTTAATACGCCCAAGAAGATAGTGCTAGCTGTAAGAGAGGCGCTCGAAATAATTGTTATGGCATCTAAAAACAATCTAGAAGATCAATACGATGGCGAAATATTTTCAGTAAATCTACCGTGTGATTACTCATGGGCTAATTCAAAAAGGCCAAAGGTCTATGGGACTGCTTATAAACATATGATGATGCGAATGGAAGGGAGAATAGCTGATGGAGTATATATTGGAGCTACACCACCTGAAATTATCTCTCCAGCTATTGAGAATATTAATATAGGTATTGATAAAAGAACTGACGATAACAAAGAAATAGAAATAAATAGTTTTTGGGCTTGGCATATTAAAAAAGACAAAGAAGAAGCATTCCGAGAATCTAGACGAGAGTTAGCATGGAGGGCAAGAAAATTAGAACGGGAACTTCTTAAGCATTATTTTAGTGATGAGGATTGTGATTTAATTAGAGACAATTTTGATTCTTTTGTTGACGCTTATTTTGATCGTTCTGGCAATATTAAGAAAATTCCTGAGAAACTTGCCAATGAGTTATGCGTTGTTTTTACTTCCACAGGTGGCGAGGATGATATAGAAAGAGAGGTTAATCGATATAAATCTTTTGAAGCAGCAGGTCAGACACAATTATCTCTAAGGCTTCATGATGATCCAATGGAGGCATTAATTTTAATCGGTGAAAGGGTGCTTCCTCATTTTAAATAAATTGATAAAATGACTCAGTCAGTAATTACATTAAGAGGTCCAACCGCCTCTGGAAAAACCCATTTAACAATTGATCTGAGTAATAAATTACCGCTCGAAATAATCAGTGTTGATTCAGTAATGGTATACAGAGGACTTAATATAGGCTCTGCAAAACCTGATCAGAAAACCCTTGAAAATTATCCTCATCATCTAATAGATATATGTGACCCAAGTTTTAATTATTCCCTGGGAACCTTTTATGAAGATGTTAATAAAGCAATTAAAATTATTCTTAGCAAAAGGAAAACCCCTATACTTGTTGGTGGAACGATGATGTATTTTAATGCTCTTAGTAAAGGGTTGAGTGATCTCCCATCCTCGGATCAAACAATAAGAAAAAAAATTGAAGACGAATCTGATGAAATTGGATGGCCTGAGTTACATAAAAGACTCTCAAAAATTGATCCTGTTTCTGGTGAGAAAATAAAAGCTAATGATAAGCAGAGGATCCAGAGAGCTTTGGAAGTCTATGAATTATCAGGCAAGCCTTTGAGCTCTTTTTTTTCAGACAATCGAAAAAAATCAGAATATGAATTTTTTAATATTAGTTTATTCCCTGATGATCGTGAAACTCTATACAAAAGGATAGAAGATAGATTTGATCAAATGCTAAATCTCGGTTTAGTTGATGAGGTTAGGGCTCTTTTAAATCGTCCCGAACTAACTTCTTCCCATAATTCGATGAAGTCTATTGGATACAAAGATATATGTGCACATATAGAAGGTAAGCAAACCTTAATAGAGGCTAAAGAAAAATCAATCCTAGCGACAAGGAGATTAGCAAAGAGGCAATTAACATGGTTAAGGACATTAGATGATTCTCAAAAAATAAATACTTTTGATAATGATTTAAATAAGAAATTATATAATCTTATTTCAGAGGAAATTAATCATTAGAGGATGATTTGAATAATTCTTTATCAAAAATAAAAACCTACCTAGTTGTTGTCAATTCACCTAAAGGGTCTATTGAAAATGACAATGAAGAATTTATTTCTCTGACCTTATCTACCGGAGCATCAATTAATGGGATTGCTTATGTTAATTCAAGGGTTTTCAATCGAAACACATTAATTGGTAAGGGTAAGATAGAGACAATAAGCAAGGATCTTGAAAACATTGATGCTGATCTAATCATATTTAATAGAGGATTATCAGCCTCTCAGGAACGAAATCTAGAAAAAATCCTCAAGAAACCAGTTATAGATCGATCAAGATTAATACTAAATATTTTTGCAAAACGAGCAAAAACCAACAGTGGTAAGCTGCAAGTGGAACTGGCTCAACTTAAACATCTCTCTACCAGACTGGTAAGAGGCTGGACACATTTGGAACGGCAAAAGGGGGGTATCGGGCTTAGAGGACCTGGTGAAAAGCAATTAGAAACTGACAGACGTCTTTTGAACAAGAGAATTAAATCAATTGAATTAAAGCTGAGAAAATTAAGAACACAAAGACTAACTAACAGGAAATCACGAAATAAACTAATGAAAAATGTAGCCTTAGTTGGGTACACTAATGCAGGGAAATCGACTTTATTTAATACATTGAGTAATTCAAATACTTTAGTAGCAGACAAAATGTTTGCCACATTAGATCCTGTATTTAGACCAATCAATATTTCAAAGAAAAGAAAGGTTATTATTAGCGATACTGTTGGATTTATAAGGGAGTTACCCAAAGAGCTAATCGAAGCCTTTCTTTCAACATTAGAAGAAGTAAGCAGTGCTAATCTTATCTTGCATGTTCTCGATTCAACTGATCGCTCTATGCTTCAGCATAAACAATCTGTGGAGAAGATCTTAAAAGAAATTGGTGCCGATCAAATACCAGTAATTTATGCTTATAATAAATCTGATTTAGTTAATGCAGATTTAAAAACAGTCAACACATTTGATCATATCCAAATTTCTGCTAAAAATGGAACAGGTATCAACTTATTGCTTGAATCAATCTCCAGTAAAATTAATCCACAACCGATTGACACCATAATAAGGATTGGAGTCAATGAGTCTAAAATAAGATCTGAAATTTATAATATTTCGAATGTATTAGAGGAGTGTCTTATTGATGAAAATACATTAGAATTAAAAATTCAGATTGATGATAAAAATTTATCAAGAATGAAAAAAAATAAAAAAATAAAAGCTTTTGAGAGTAAAATAAGCGATTCTCTGAGTGAATATAATTTTAGTTAGGAGTTTAATAAGATATGGCATTTAATGATCAAGGTAATGGTAAGTCACCATGGGATTCTAATAAGGATCAGCCACCTGATTTGGATCAAATAGTTGATGAATGGCAAAAGCGTTTCAATCAACTCTTTGGCGCTAAGTCAGGATCAGGAGGTGGAAATAGTAGAAAAGGGCCTCCTTCATCTCTATTAGTTCTAATGGGCCTATTTCTTTGGCTTCTCACAGGTTTATATCAGGTAGATGACTCAGAAAGAGGAGTAGTGCTTAGATTTGGTGAATACACTCAAACAACGACACCAGGACTGAAGTGGCACATACCTTGGCCTGTTGAGTCAGTTGAGATTGTCAATGTCAACGTTGTTAATCGATTTAAGCAACAAACAACTATGCTTACTTCTGATGAGAATATTATTGTGGTTGATCTTGTTGTTCAATACAGAAAAACCAATCCAACGGATTACTTGTTTAATGTTCGTGATGCAGAGGAAACGTTAAGTGAAGTGAGTGAAGGCGCAATAAGGGAAGTCGCGGGAAAGACCAAGTTAGATTTTATTTTAACTGAGGGTAGAAGTGAAATTGCAGTCCTAACTCAAGACCTAATTCAGAAGACCTTAAATGAATATGGGACAGGCATCGTGATAACCAAAGTCAATCTTCAAGATGCTAATTTCCCACTTCAAGTTGAAGATGCTGTCCAGGATGCGATCAAAGCTAGAGAGGACAAGGAAAGATTTGCATTTGAAGCTGAAGCATACGCCAATGATATAGTTCCTAAAGCTAGAGGAGAGGCTGCGAGGATGGTCCAAGAGGCAGAAGCCTATAAGGCTAAAGTAATTGCTGATTCAGAAGGTGATGCAGACCGCTTTAATAAATTATTAGTTGAATATCAGCTTGCGCCTAAAGTAACTCGTGACCGACTTTATATTGAGGCCATAGAGAGTGTTTACTCAAATTCAAATAAAGTTCTAATGGATTCAGATGGTAGCGGCAATCTAATATATTTGCCGATTGATAAATTGCTAGAGCAAAATAAGAGAGACCAGACATCAAGTACCCCTATACCTAACAGTTCAAGCAATAACTCTTCTCAGCAGAATCAAAATCAAGATCCTAGGATGAGGAGGGTAAGATAATGAGGAATATATTTATTTTTGGGCTTATTTTTATTTTTGTTGTTATTTCTAATGCTCTATTTACAGTTGATGAGAGAGAGCATGCTCTGAAATTTAGATTTGGTGAAATTATCGCAAGTGAATATGAACCAGGGTTACATTTTAAGACACCATTTGTTAATAATGTTCAGAAGTTTTCTAAACAAATACTAACTATAAATAACCCTCAGGAATTATTTTTAACTCAAGAAAAGAAAAACCTATACGTTGATTTTTTCATTAAATGGAAGATAGCTGACCCTCAAGAATATTATCGCTCAACAGGAGGAGATGAACTGGTAGCATCACAGCGACTTCTTGAAACTGTAAAAGATGGGATTCGATCTGAATTTGCTAAAAGGACCGTTATAGAAGTGGTCTCAAAAGAACGAAGAGAGATCATGTCAGAGATGCTCAGTGACGCGGCAATGAATGCAAAAACATTAGGGATAAATCTGATAGATGTTCGCGTTAAAAAGATAGAATTATCAGATGAGGTAAGTGAGTCTGTATACAACAGAATGAGACAAGAGAGAGCTAGAATTGCTTCTGAGCTAAGAGCAGAGGGTAGTGAATCAGCCACAAAGATTAGAGCGGGAGCAGATCGTGAAAGAACAGTTATCCTTGCTAACGCCTATAGAGAGTCACAGACAATAAGAGGTGATGGTGATGCTACATCGGCTAATATTTATGCTTCAGCGTATAACCAAGATCAAGAGTTTTACTCATTTTATAGAAGTATTCAGGCCTATAAGAACTCTATAGGTACCTCAAATGACATATTGGTTTTGGATGGTGAAGGAGATTTCTTTAAGTATTTAAATAATCAGTCACCAGAAGATTAGGTAATACCACTAGAATGGGTTACGAGGTATTATTTATTGCTATCGCTTGTTTCCTGATACTTGAAGGCTTACTACCTTTTATTGCTCCGAAATTTTATAAAAGTCTTTTACTTCAAATGCTCGAGGTTAATGATAATGCAGTTAGATTGATTGGACTTGCATTAATCATTCTTGGTGTCATTATTCTTAATTTTATATAAGAGATAAATAGATTGAGTAATACATTAGTAGTTATTGGCGCTCAATGGGGAGATGAAGGCAAAGGTAAGGTTATTGATCTCCTCACCAAGCAAGCAGAAGCTGTTGTCCGTTTTCAAGGAGGACATAATGCAGGTCACACTCTTGTTATAAATGGTGAAAAGACAGTTCTTCATTTAATTCCATCGGGAATATTTAACAATGTTAAATGCATTATAGGAAATGGTGTCGTTCTCCATATCCCAACTCTTCTTGAAGAAATAGAGTCCTTAGCGGAGAAGGGGGTTAACATAGAAGATAACTTTCTCATTAGTTCACAATGCCCATTAATCCTTCCCACCCATATTCTTTTAGATAAGGCTAGAGAAAGAGCATTAGGCAATAAAGCCATTGGCACCACAGGAAGAGGTATTGGTCCAGCTTATGAAGATAAGGTGGGAAGAAGAACTATTCACCTGATAGATCTTCTAGATCCGAATAAGTTTAGAGAAAAGCTTCAACATTTGATGGAATACCATAATTCTTTATTAAAAAACCTTTTTCATAGTGACACATCAGACATTAAAGAGGTGGAAGAATTATGGCTGTCATTTGCATCAAAAATCAGCCCCTTTGTTGCAGATACTTCACTCGAAATAAATGATTTATTAAGCAATGATAAGAAGATACTTTTTGAGGGTGCACAAGGCAGTATGCTTGATATTGATCACGGAACGTACCCTTTTGTTACATCTTCAAACACAGTTGCTGGAGCAGCCTCTACAGGCAGTGGAGTTGGCCCAGGTGTGCTTAACAAGATCCTTGGAATTACCAAAGCTTACACCACTAGAGTAGGCTCAGGACCTTTCCCAAGTGAATTAGACGATGCCAATGGAAAACATCTTGCAGATGTTGGAGTAGAGTTTGGGGCAACCACTGGAAGACCTAGAAGATGCGGTTGGCTTGATTTGGTGGCATTAAGGAGAGCAATAGTTAATAACTCAATTTCACACTTGTGCCTAACAAAATTAGACGTTTTAGATGGGCTAGAGGAAATTAACGTGGCGGTTGAATATAAACTTTCAGGGAAAGTTTTTTCAATCATGCCTAATCTTAATGATCATGATCTAGAAAAATGTAAACCCATATACAAAAGCTTTAAGGGTTGGAAAGAGCAGACATCAGGTATGAGAGACATTAAAGACTTGCCTGATCAGGCAAAGAATTTTATTTCCTCAATTGAGAAACTATTAGGAATAAAAATATCTCTAATTTCCACTGGACCTGATAGAAAAGACATCATAATTTTAGATGATTTATTTGATGGGTAAGAGAGTCTTTATTTATGGTATTAACCCTGTTCTTGAGGCTCTAACACATCATGCAGAGAGGGTTTCTCAAATATATTTTCTGGAAAAAACTAATAATCCAAGAATAAAAAATATTATTAAGGAAGCAGATCAAAAAGGATTAAGGCTATCACATGTTTCAAAGGATGTGCTTGAAGAGTTAAGTTTCACAAAAAAAAATCAAGGTATTGTTGCTGAAATAGATCAGAGGAATCTTTTTGACTCAAAAACTGCAATTGCTTACTTGAGTAATATAGATGATCCTGTTGTTCTTATCTTAGATGATCTTGATGACCCAAGAAATATTGGAGCTTGCTTTAGAACAGCAAATGCTGTGAAGGTTGATATGGTTGTTTTATCTAAAAATCGAGTTTCATTGGAAAGCCCAATAATTAGCAAAGTATCCTCCGGTGCATCTGAATTGACTAATACTGCTATAATTTCTAATCTTTCACAGTTTATAGATCGGTTAAAAGATATAGGATTTTGGATATGTGGTACTTCAGGTGATAGCACAACCGATTTTAGAACCATTGATTATACTCAAAGCACAGCAATTATAATGGGTTCTGAAGCCAAGGGTATGAGACGTCTAACAGAAAAAAAATGTGATCATGTTGTTTCTATCCCCATAAATGGAGAGGTCGATAGTCTCAATGTTTCTGTTTCTTGTGGAGTGATCCTTTATGAGGCAGTTAGACAAAGACAAAGTATTTAGTTTGAAAATTATTAATAATTCTAGTAGGATCGCCATCTAAATTATTAACCTTGCTGCATTTATAGAATCTATAAGGTGGCTTTAACCAAAAGGTAAAACTATGAGACATTACGAGTTAGTATTGCTAGTTCACCCAGATCAGAGTGATCAGGTTCCTGAAATGTTAAATCGATATCAGGAAATCATTAAAAAAGCTAATGGAAATATCCATAGGGTTGAGGATATTGGTAGGCTTCAACTTGCTTACACAATTCAAGATATGCACAAAGCGCATTATGTTTTATTAAACATAGAGTGTGATGATAATGTAATTAATGAGTTGGAAAACTCATTCAAATTTAATGATTCAATAATGAGGTATCTTCTAGTTAAAACAGCTAAAGCTGAAACAGAAGCGTCTAAACTTTTTCTAGCAAACAACAAAGAATCTGATATTAAAAAGAAAGAATCTTCAAAAGGCAAGATGGAAAGCTCGGATAATATTCAAAAAGAATCTATTGAAACAAAAGTAGAACCAGTAAAAGAAGAAAAGTTAGAAATCCAACCTGAAGATACTCCAGAAAAGACTGAAGAAAAAACGGAAGAAGAAGATGAAAAGATCAAAGAATAAAAAAGGCTTCAAAAGAAAAAAGAACCTTAATAGGAATAAAAACAGATATTGTTTCTTTACAGCTAAAGGAATTGAGAAGATTGATTACAAAGACATTGATTTACTCAAAAAATATATTACTGAGACTGGTAAAATTATTCCTAGAAGAATTACTGGAACGAAGAGTCATTATCAAAAGCAGTTGGCTGTGGCAATTAAAAGGGCTAGATATTTAGCTCTGTTGCCATTCACGGACCAACATTCATAATTAAGGCAACGAATATGGAAGTCATATTAAAAGAAGATATACAGAATCTCGGCAAGATTGGAGATGTAGTAACTGTTAAGCCTGGTTACGGGAGGAATTATCTTGTCCCACAAGGTAAAGCTGCTTTTGCGACTAAGGAAAATCTCAAGAATCTTGAAACTCAAAAAGAAGAACTGCAGCGCAAGCAAGAACAGGAACTAGTTATTTTGAGAGAGCAATCTTCTAAATTTGAAAATCTTTCTTTAACTATAGAGGCCAATGTTACTGAAGAGGGCACATTGTACGGATCAATAGGTACCGTAGATATAGCTAATGCAGCAAAAGATAAGGGCTTTGAGCTAGAGAGAAGTCTGATTAATTTACCTGATGGAGCAATAAAAACCATTGGAGATCACGAAGTTAATCTTATCTTTCATCCTGAAATACAAGTAAAAATTAATGTAGAAATTGTTGGAGGAGAAGTAGCTATAAAAAATACTTTGGATTCTGAAGAGGAAGACGATAATATCGATAGTCCTATTAATGAAAATGAAATCGACGAAGTATCAGAATAAATGGCAAAGGCAGCTGAATCCAAACAAAATATAGAGTCATTAGGTCAATTATCATTACCACCTCATTCAACAGATGCAGAAGCCGCTCTTATTGGTGGTTTATTATTGGATTCTGAAAACCAAGCCTATGACAAAATTGCTGATATTGTTTCAGAAAGAGATTTTTATCACACTGAAAACAAAGAGGTCTTTAAGGTTATTCAGAGTCTGTCAGAGGAGTCAAAAATCACTGATCTTCTTACAGTTTCTGATTACCTAGATTCATCCACAGAATTTGACCCTAAGCCTTCAATAGAATATTTAAGCGAAATTGTTGAGAGCACTGCTGGCAATTCCAATATAACTGAATATGCCAAGATTATAAGAGAGAAAGCACTGCTTAGAGAGTTAATACAAATCAGTTCTGAGATTGCACAAAGCGCTTATAAGCCTGAAGGGAAATCACCTTCTGAGTTAGTTGATATAGCAGAGTCTCACATTTTTGAGATTGCCGAGAGAGGAAACCGGAATATGGTTTTTGCTGAAATGAGCGATCTCGTTAAACAAACCTATGATGAGCTTGACAAGAGATCTCAAGGCGGTGGAAAAATTACTGGTGTCTCATCAGGGTTTAGAGAATTGGATAATCTGACAGCCGGTCTTCAAAACGGAGAATTAATAATCATTGCAGGCAGACCCTCTATGGGTAAGACAGCATTCGCATTGAATATTGCAGAACACACCGCACTTGCAGATGAAAATCCTGTGGCTATTTTTAGTATGGAGATGTCTGCCAGCTCATTAGCTCAAAGAATGATTTCTTCATTGGGTAGAATAAATGCTCATTCAATAAAGACGGGACAGTTAGAAGAAAAAGACTGGAATAGAGTTGATGGTGCAATTCAACAGATAAAAAATGCACCAATATACATAGATGATACACCCTCACTAACACCAATTGAGCTTAGGGCTAGAGCAAGAAGAATACAAAGAGAAAAAGGTCTATCATTAATTGTAATTGATTACCTTCAGCTTATGTCAGTACATGGTAATAAGGAAAATAGAGCAACAGAGATTTCAGAAATCTCTAGGAATCTAAAAGCCTTAGCAAGAGAACTCAATATCCCAATCATAGCATTGTCTCAGCTCAATCGGAGCGTTGAGCAGAGGACTGATAAGCAACCACAAATGTCAGATTTAAGAGAGTCTGGAGCAATTGAACAGGATGCTGATCTTATTGCCTTTATTTATAGAGAAGAGGTTTATGATCCCGATACAGATAAAAAAGGCGTCGCATTGATTAATGTTGCAAAACAAAGAAACGGTAGTATCGGCCAATTTAACCTTACATTTCTTGGTAGATACACTAAATTTGAGAATTGGGTACCAGAATACGAGCAGATTTAGGAAACAACCTTTAGTTTATAGTTATCTTTTATATTCTTAACTTTTACTGTTTCCACTGCATTTTCTTTAGTGCTTATAATGGTAAATAAGTACTCACCTAGCTTAAATTCAAAATCAACTTCTGGAATATAGCCAAGATTCTCTAAAATCGCACCATTAATAGTCTTTGCTTCATCGACTGGTATATTCCAACCCATGATTTTATTTAGAACTCTGATGTTTGAAGATGCATTAACAACAAAATAATCGCCAACTCTTTTTGGTCTTATTTCTTTATTTAATTTTTTTGTTTCTTCAAGGTAGTCACCAACAATTTCTTCAAATATGTCTTCAATAGTGATTAAGCCCTGAATGTTTCCATATTCATCGACAGCAAATCCAGTTTTTTGATTATTATTTTTGAATTCAACTAGTTGTTGGCTAAGCGTAGTCTTTTCTGGGATAAAGTATGCTTTTTTCATATATTTTCTTAATAAACTATTATCAAAAGAAGAAAGGTCAACATCTTTTAGAAACTCATTGAGATCTAAAACACCTTTTAAGTTATCTAAAACATCACTATACACAGGCAGTGAGGAATGAAAATTACCTTCAATTATTTTTCTGTTAGTTTGATTGGATGCATTTAAATCTATGCCAACTATTTCATTATGGGGAAGCATAATATCTTCAACTGTTATATTGCCAAGGTCCAAAACTCCCATCATGATTTTTTGACGATCGATAGAAGTTTTTGTCATTCCGTCAGAGATTAGTGTTTTTAGTTGATCAATCGAAAGCTTTTCATCATTATTATCTGGTTGAGACCCCAGTAATTTAAGAATGATATTGGTAAAGAAGTTAATGAAAAAATACAGCGGCTTAAATATTTTTACCATTGGGTAATAAAAACGACTAGCAGGCAATGCAATTTTCTCGGGGAATAGGGCAGCCAGTGTTTTAGGGGGTGATTCTGCAATCAACAAGACAATGATTGTTAAAAGAATGGTTCCCACTGCGACACCAGTAGGGCCCCCTATCTCCATTGAAATCACACCCACAATAGAAGCAGCAACAAAGTTTACTAGGTTATTGCCAAACAGGATAAAAGCTATCAATTTTTCCGGTTGCTTAAGAAGTTTTTCAGCTAATACAGCATTTCTGTTGCCCTTTCGAGCTAAATGCCTGATACGGTATTTGTTGACTCTCATCAGAGCAGTCTCCGTAGCAGCAAAGAATGCTGATAGTATTAAGAGTATAGCTAGAAGTATAAATAGCGGTTCTAGCGGTATGTCATCGCCCAATGAAGCGACTCCTTTATTGTTTAATTAATTGTATTTTGATTATCATAGCGAACTCTGTCAAGAAAACATTGTGGAACAATAGTTAAAATTACCGTACAATTCCGCGCCATACTCAACATTATTTAAATTTATTGTGAGAAAAGAAAATGGTTAAAGTCAGGTTATCAAGAGGTGGCTCAAAGAAGCGACCTTTCTATCATATTGTTGCAACCAATAGTAGAAGCTCGAGAGATGGTAAGTATATTGAGAGACTAGGTTTTTATAACCCCGACGCCACTGGTAAAGATGAGGATATTAAGATAGATCAAGAAAGATTGGCCTATTGGGAATCAGTCGGTGCACAAGTGAGTGATAGAGTTAAGAATATAATTAAATTGAATCATCTATCTAGAGAAGAGAGAGACTCTCAAAGGCAAGTCAAGTTAGCCAAAAAGAAATCTAAAAGAGATGAACTTAAATTAAAACTTCGAGAAGCAGCTGAAGAGGAAGCTCCAGCTGAGGAAGCTAAGGCAGAAACCGAGGCTGAACCTGAAGCAGCTGAAGAGGAAGAAACTAAAAAAGATAAGGATGATTCAGCTTAAAAAGCTCTTCACCAAAATCTACCAGAATCCTTTATTAATGTTTTGTCATGAAGAATGATAAAAATGTATTTGTCGGTAAGGTTTCTAGTCCACACGGAATCAAAGGCTGGGTAAAAGTTATCTCATACACCGACCCACTAGAGAATATTCTTTCCTATAAAGAATGGTTTATTATCAATGAGGAAGGTATGAAACCATTTTCTATTGAAGATTTTAGGATTCAGGGTAAAAGAATCATTGTCAAACTTGATGGTATTCAAGATCGAAATAGTGCAGAAGATTTGAAAAACAAAGAAATTTTAGTTTCTCGTATAGATCTACCAAAGCTAGAGAAAAACACCTACTATTGGAACGATTTATTGGACTTACCTGTGTTGGATAAAAAAGGTAAGCAAATAGGAAAAGTTGATTCTTTGTTTGAGACTGGTTCGAACGATGTTTTGGTTATAGTTAACGAAAATAAAGAAAGATTCTTAGTGCCTTTTATTATGGAAGAGGTGATAAGAAAAGTAGACTTGGTTAAAGAATTCATATCTATAGACTGGCCTGAAATAGAGTGACGGAATGAAATTTCATATTATTACAATCTTCTCTGACCAATTGGAAAAATCCCTTAAATATGGGGTTATTGGAAAAGCTTTAGAGACAAATACTATCGAGCTAAATCTAATAGACCCTAGAAAGTTCTCAGATAATGATTACGGTTCAATCGACGATAAACCTTATGGTGGTGGTCCAGGTATGGTTATGCAGTGCGAACCAGTATTATCTTCTATTGAAGAAGCAAAAGAACAAGCTGAAAAAGATACTCTTACTGTGTTTCTAACACCTCAAGGCGAACAATTTACTCAAAAGCATGCTCAGAAATTCTCGAAATATAAAGATATTATTATTGTTTCTGCTCGCTATGAAGGTTTGGACGAGAGAATAATACAATTAACTGATAATTCTATGGAGCTATCGATAGGGGATTACGTACTCAGTGGTGGAGAAATCCCTTCAGCAGTCATCGTAGATTCTGTCTCTAGATTAATACCAGGTGTATTAGGAGACGCAGAATCCGCTAACAAGGACTCTTTTTCATTAGGTCTACTTGAACATCCTCATTACACAAGGCCGGAGAATGTTAGAGGTGAGATTGTTCCAGAAGTCCTGCTGAGTGGCGACCATCAAGCTATTGAGAAATGGAGAATTAAGAAATCTTTGATCAAGACTTTTGAGAAAAGACCAGATCTATTAGATAAAATAGAATTATCAGAAGATCAAAAGACTCTTTTAAATAATTATAAAAAAGAATTAAAAGAATAAAATTAACATCTAGAGACTATTAATATACAATTCACCCTTCATTTTGAGGCAATAGTAATTCTATGAATATAATTGAAGAAATTGAAAAGCAGCAACAAAGAGACGATATCCCAGAGTTTAGTCCTGGAGATACTGTAGCTGTTCAAGTTCGAATCAAGGAAGGCTCTAGAGAGCGTCTACAAATATTCGAAGGAATTGTTATAGCAAAAAAGAATAGAGGCCTTAACTCTTCATTCACTGTTAGAAAGATATCTAATGGAGAAGGTGTCGAAAGAGTGTTTCAAACTCATAGTAAACTCATTACAGAGATCAAAGTAAAAAGAAAAGGTGATGTGAGACGATCAAAACTTTACTACCTAAGAGAAAGAAGTGGTAAGTCAGCACGAATTAAAGAAAAAGTCTAAATAGAAGGCAGTGAAGAAAAATCCAAAAAATAGAATATCTTTATCTCTATTAATTTTATTCAGTTTTAATCTCTACGCATTTGAAATGCCAGAGATTAACCTCCCAAACGGTTTCCAAATTGATGTTCTTACCGATGATGTTCCAAACGCAAGATCATTAACCCTTGGCGAAGAAATGATTTTTGTTTCTACGAGAAGAGAAGGAAATATCTATGCTGTGACTAATTATCAAGATGATCCCCAAGTAGTCGTTATTGCAGAAGGGTTGTATATGCCCAATGGGATTGCATTTCATGACGGTAATTTGTACGTGGCAGAAATACATCGTGTCTTAAAATTTACAGATATTGAAGATACGATCAACAAGATTTCTAATCAGGATTCATCGATTGACTCAATCAAATACTCTGTAATCAGTGATTACCCTAAAGACGCACACCATGGATGGAGATATATTGTTGTGGGTCCAGATAATAAGCTCTATGTTCCAATTGGTGCACCATGCAATGTTTGTGAAGAACCTGGTTATGCTGTGATCACAAGAATGAATTTAGATGGAACAGACAAGGAAACTATCGCATATGGCATAAGAAACACTGTCGGTATGACTTTTCACCCTGAAACCAATGAACTTTGGTTCACAGATAATGGAAGAGACATGTTAGGCGATAATTTACCACCAGGAGAGTTGAACAAATTATCTAGACTAGGGGAGCATTTTGGCTTTCCATTCTGTCATGCAACATCTATTAAGGATCCTCAATTCGGATCTCAAGGGGATTGCAGTGAGATAACGCCACCGGCCCAGGAATTAGGACCACATGTAGCACCTCTAGGATTAAAATTTTACACAGGGACAATGTTTCCAGAGAATTATCAGGATCAGATATTTATTGCAGAACATGGCTCTTGGAATCGCTCAGAGAAAATTGGTTACCGAATCACAACTGTCGCCTTAGATGGAGATAAAGGAGTTTCTTATGAAGTTTTTGCAGACGGCTGGATGAAAGATGAGGAAACATTAGGTAGACCAACTGATATTCTTATTTTAGATGACGGTTCAATGTTAGTTAGCGATGATAAAAACGGAGTAATTTACAAAATTACATATGGAGAATAATAAGGAGTAGAAAAACTATGAGATCTTTTATGGAAAAATTTGGCAAGTTTCTAGACGCTACAGGTGTCTTCGCAAGACGCCTAGTGGTATTTATTGTTCTTTTATTTCTAGTAATTGGTTTATTGTCCTCGTTTGGTTCATCAGATCAACAACCTGAAATATCTGATGGTGCAATATTAAATCTAAATATTAATGGTTTTCTCGTAGAAGAATTATCTTTATCTGAATTTGAAAGAGCTTTTGCTGAATTTTCAGGAGAAAATTCTACTGAAACTTTAGTTTCTGATGTAATAAGTGCTATCGAGACAGCAAAGAGTGATGAATTAGTTGATTATCTGCTTTTGGATCTAGATAAATTTCTTGGAGGTAACCCAACCAAGCTTCAAATTATTGCTGGATCTATCAAAGATTTTAAAGCATCAGGCAAGAAAGTCATCGCTTATAGTAGTTATGGTTATGGAACACCACAGTATTATTTAGCAGCTCATGCCGATGAAGTGCATATGCATGATTATGGTGGAATCTTAATTGACGGTTACCGCAGCTACAGGACTTACTACAAATCTTTTTTTGATAAATTTTATATTGACGCTAACGTTTTTAAAGTAGGAACATTTAAAGCATTTGTGGAACCTTATTTCAGAGACAGTATGTCGGATGAAGCTAAGAATAATATCATCGAATGGATTACAGTCTTATGGTCATCTTATCTCGATGAAGTCAGCGCTGCTAGGAACATCGATAAAGATACTTTAAATAAATACATCCAATCTCTCGATGAAGTCAGCGATGAAGTAAACGGTGATTTTGCTCTTGCAGCTTTAGAGATGGGGCTAATAGATACATTAAGCAATCAAAGACAATTCAGGGATTATCTCTATGAATTAGCTCCATCAGAAGAGGACAATAAAATAAACATAATAGGTATGAACTCCTATCTTAATACTTTACAGATTGAACCCGTATATCAATCTCAAGAAGAAAATGTTGCACTGGTTATTGCCAGTGGAGGGATTGTTGATGGGTCTGCTGGGCCAGGCACTATTGCTGCTGATGATTTTATAAAATTAATAAGAGATGCTTATGAAGATGAAAGCGTTAAAGCTCTTGTGCTAAGAGTGGATAGCGGAGGCGGGAGTGCTTATGCTTCTGAAGTGATAGCAGATGAGTTAGAAAAGTTTAAAGAATCAGGAAGACCTATCGTGGCTTCTATGGGAGGCGTAGCAGCCTCTGGAGGTTATTACATTTCAGCCCCAGCAGATCAAATATTTGCTGAAGAATTTACAATTACCGGATCAATTGGTGTCGGAGGATTTATACCTACTTTTGAAAGAGCATTGGGTCAGATTGGCATTAATGAAGATGGCTACTCAACTGTGGACATAACCACTTCAGTTGCTCAAACGCTTACCGAGAAGGATAAGAAAATATTCCAATCTAATACAGATAATATTTACCAAAAATTTATTTCTAAAGTTGCTGAGAATAGAAACATGACATTAGAGGCTGTCGATAATGTTGCTCAAGGTAAAGTGTGGATTGGACAAAAAGCTTCAGAAATAGGACTTGTTGACCAAATAGGTACTTTAGAGGATGCCATTAGTAAAGCTGCTGAATTAGCCGAATTGGAAGATGACTTTGGGGTGAAACGAATCAATAGAGAAAATCCATTTGAAGCTTTCCTAGGTTTGAGTATGGCTAATATCTTTTTTAAAACTATGAGTTTCTTAGGTATTGAAATACACAATAGCAATTTGAAGTTATTAAATCTCTTTAAGGATGCTGCAAATGAACTAACTTCGTATAACGATCCAAGAGGGATTTATATGCAGTGCTTCTGTGAGTTGAAGTAAACCCTTAGATTAAACCAGCTTCTAGGCGAGCAGCCTCTGACATCATTTCCATGCTCCAAGGTGGGTCAAGGACCAATTCAACATTAACAGTGTTGATTCTAGGTAGAAGTGAGATCCTTTCTTTTATATCTTCAACCAAGACATCAGCCATTCCACAACCAGGAGCAGTTAAAGTCATATCAACTTTGATATCAAAATTATCATCTGAATCTTTTTTGATATCACAAGAATAGATCAAGCCAAGATCTACAACATTTATAGGAATTTCAGGATCATAAACGGTTCGCATTTGTTCCCAAACTTTTTCTTCAAAATCGCTATCTGATATGTCTTCATCTATTACCGGAGGAGGTTCAACTTCCTTGCCAATTGCATCACCATTCTTTCCACTGATCCTAAACATCCCCTGCGAGGTGTATACAGTATATGAGCCCCCCATAGCTTGCATTAATTGAACTTCTGTTCCTGCTTTAAGAGTCTCTTTTTCTCCATACGGGACTGAGATAACCTCACAATCTCTCGTTAGTGTAATGATTTCATCATTGTCTAGATGGCTACTCATCAATATGGTTCCTAATTAAATCACGTGCTGTTTGCCATGGTAAAAGGGCACAATTAATTCTCGAAGGATAGTTTACTATTTGATTAAGACTTAAAAGGTCTTTTGAAAGATTATTATTATTTATATTGCCTTCTTTAATACCAGCGATGATGCTTTCAATTAAGGACACTCTTTCATTAAAATTAAGATCGTTTATAGTCATCGTCATCATAGAGGCAGAGGCTTTACATATGACGCAACTCACACTTTCAAACATAAAATTAGCCGAGTCATCATTAATTAAATAAAGAATAATTTTGTCACCACATAAGGGGTTAAATTGTTCTATTGAATGCCCTATATTATTTGGTTTACCAAAATTTAAAGGGTTATGCCCATGATTCATTATTGTTTCTTGATATAAGCTATCCATAGTTAACTTAGCATTTCGGTTGCAAGCTCAAGAGCAGAAACCAGGACATCTACTTCTTCTTTAGAGTTATAAAAACTAAATGAAGCTCTAATAGTTCCGGGTATTTGATAAAAATCCATTAAGGGCATTGTACAATGGTGCCCCGTCCTGACCGCAACAGCCTTCTGGTTTAATATTGTACCCACGTCGTGTGGATGAAGTTCACCAATGGTAAAAGAGATTATTGATGATTTATCTTTTGCCTCACCTATAACCTTAAGGTTAGGCAGAAGCTTTAATTGCTGGAGCGCATAGTCGTGTATAGCCATTTCATGATCAATAGCACTGTCAAAGTCTATTTCCTTTAAATATTCAATGGCATTCATTAGACCGATAGTTCCGGCTATATTTGGAGTTCCAGCTTCAAACTTATGTGGCAATGAATTGTATGTGGTTTCATCAAAGGTAACTTTGAGAATCATCTCACCTCCATATTGATAAGGCTTAAGACTCTTTAATACCTCTTCTTTTCCATATAAAACCCCAGTACCTGTTGGTCCGTATAATTTATGCCCTGAAAACACATAAAAGTCACAATCGATATCTTGAACATCAATTCTCATATGTGCAACTGCCTGTGCCCCATCTATTAGTGTTAATGCATCAACTGATTTAGCACGATTAATTATTTTTTTAATTGGGTTGATAGTCCCAAGAGTATTAGAAACATGTGTAATCGAGATTATTTTAGTTTTTGATGAAATCAGTCGATTCATTTCATCTAGGTTAATATCTCCAGTCTCATTAATTGGTATAACTTTTAAGACTGCTCCGGACCTTTTGCATAATTCTTGCCAAGGAACAATATTCGAGTGGTGCTCCATAGCCGAAATTAAAATTTCATCATTTTCTTTAATTTGATCAGATAGTGATTGGGCAACAAGGTTTATTGATTCAGTAGTTCCTTTAGTATGGATTACCTCATGCTCATGTTTTGCATTAATATAGCTCGAAATTACTCTTCTGGATTTCTCATAACTTTCAGTAGCTCTTATGCTTAAGCTATGAACCCCTCGATGTACGTTGGAGTGATCTGATTCATAATATTGTTTAATTGATTTGATAACCCTGCTAGGTTTTTGGGTCGAAGCCGCATTATCAAAATATATTAGTTTAGAGCCATTAATATCTTGATCAAGAATAGGAAAGTTTTCTCTGACTCTATCTAGCTCGAAGGGTTTTTTTGCTTTTTCTTCCATAGCTTATAATTGTCCGCTCTGGACTAAATATTTTTTAAAGATATCCTGTATTTTTTTATTTGTAATTTCTCCAGAAATCTCCTCTATAAATGAGTTTACTAGAAAGCTTTTAGCTTCAACTTCATCAATTCCTCTTGTCTTAAGATAAAAAAGCTTTTCTTTATCAATAGATCCAGAGGTTGCACTGTGAGAACACTCAGTATCATCGTTGTAGATTTCCAGGATAGGTTTGCTCGAAATACTTGCATCGTCTGAGAGTAATAAATTTTTATTCTCCATGAAAGCTGAGGTTTTGGTTACGCTCTCTTTTACCTTTATTTTTCCATAGAAGACTCCACTGGAGTGATCATTTAAAACACCTCTGACCTTGATCTTACTTTTTGTATGGCTGGCCTCATGATTTATTTTTATTTGATTGCCCGAATGTAAATACTTATTTGGAGTAAAAAGGGCAGAGTAGTTAATCTCCGATTTTTTACCTAGTAATTTTGTGTCAGTTACAGTTTTTGAAGTATCTCCACCAAAATCCCAGAGAAAAAATTTGATTCTGGCATTTTCGCTAGCTTCTATATCTTGAGTTCCTAGATAATGAGAATTCTCTTGTCGTTGAATCACTTTGTAGAATTCAATATTGGCATTCTTTTGGCAATTTACCCTCAATACGTGATTCATTATTGAATCATTAGAAGTTCTAACCTCTTCAAGAATTTTTACAGAACTATTGGTTGCGGCACGGATTTCTATTCTTGGAGCTAGGTTAGCTTCATTAGAAGCATGATTAATAATATGAATTAGAGTGTCTACTTTTTGATTACTTGAAGTCTCTATGAGAAGAAGGTCCGATAAAATTATTGAGTTAAGGGTGGATGAAAAAGAAGAGTTATTCTCCTTTTTGATATCCAAAAGATCTCTAAATTTATCTTTATCTTTAATATGACTTAAGATCTTAATGTGGCTAGGTAGTTCCTCTGAACACATATAAATGCCATTAGAAAAACTAATAGTGATCTTATTTGGATCTTTTTTGGTATCTTCAACAATTAAATCATTCGCACTGTGACTAAAATTAAAGTCATCATTGAATAACTTTTTAGTTAAAGAATTAATCTTCGTTGATTCCCATTCACTATCTTTAATAGAGGGTAAATTTTGATCCATGAGATTTTTTGTAGAAAGACGCTTGAATTCATCAAACCAATCAGGGTAGTCAGGTTTACCTGAAGTTATTGATGCAATTTTTTCAAAACTAAATAGGTTCTTTATTTTTTCTTGGTCAGCCATTCGTAACCTTTTTTCTCAAGTTCATTAGCTAGAGTTAAGTCACCAGTTTTAATAATTTGCCCATCATTTATAACGTGGACATAATCAGGTTCTAGGTAATTTAATAATCTTTCGTAATGGGTGATAACAATCGTCGATGTTTCTTTGTTTCGAGTTGAGTTGACGCCATCAGCAACAATCTTCATTGAATCAATATCTAATCCTGAATCAGTCTCATCAAGAATAGAGACTTTTGGATTTAGCATTAACATTTGGAGTATCTCATTCCTTTTCTTTTCACCACCAGAAAAGCCTTCATTAACTCCTCGTGAGAGAAAACTCTGATCTAGCCCCAGTTGATCAGCCTTACTTTTTAACTCTAATAAAAACTCATTGGCAGGAATATCTTCTAGGTTGTTGTATTTCCTTTGAGCATTAATAGCTGCTTTTAGGAATGCTGTATTAGAGAGACCAGGAATTTCTATAGGATATTGGAAACCAAGAAATAGACCTAGATTAGATCTTTCTTCAATGGGCATGGATATTAAATCATTGCCAAGAAACTTGATGGTACCGCTGTTGATTTCATAGTCAGTATGACCGGCTATGGTTTTTGCTAGAGTGCTCTTACCTGATCCGTTTGGCCCCATAATTGCGTGTGTTTCTCCCTTTTTTACGCTTAGGTTCAAACCATCTAAAATCTTACTTCCAGATGTTGAAACAGAAAGATCATTGATCTCCAATACGTATTCTTTTTTATTACTCAATTCTTTAAATCCTCAAGCCTTTTATCCGATAGCTCCTTCAAGATTTACTTGAAGAAGAGCTCTTGCCTCAACAGCAAACTCCATTGGCAATTCATTCAATACCTCTTTGCAAAAACCACTAACTATTAGCCCAATAGCATCTTCTTCATCAATGCCTCTCTGTTGACAATAGAATAATTGATCATCTGAAATCTTAGATGTTGTTGCTTCATGCTCAAGAGTGGAACTCGTGTTATTAACATTGATAGATGGAAAAGTATGAGCACCTGATTTATTTCCAATCAATAAAGAATCGCATTGGGTGTAATTCCTTGATTGCGATGCACCTTTAGACATAGAGACTAAACCTCTGTATGTATTTTGAGAAGATTTAGCTGAAATACCTTTGCTGATAATCTTACTTTTTGTGTTTTTGCCTAAGTGAATCATTTTAGTCCCTGTATCGGCTTGTTGTAGATTATTAGTAAGTGCTATGGAGTGGAATTCCCCTGTAGAATTATTGCCTCTTAAGATGCAACTAGGGTATTTCCAGGTAATGGCTGATCCTGTTTCAATTTGTGTCCATGATATTTTTGAATTTTCTCCTCTACAATCGCCACGCTTAGTAACAAAATTGTAGATTCCACCTTTGCCTTTTTCGTCGCCAGGGTACCAATTTTGTACGGTTGAATACTTTATTTCTGCATCATTAAGAGCAATTAGTTCTACAACTGCTGCATGAAGTTGATTCTCGTCCCTCATTGGTGCTGTGCAACCTTCTAGATAGCTCACATAACTCTTTTCATCAGCAACTATTAATGTTCTTTCAAATTGACCAGTCTTAGCTTCATTGATTCTAAAATAAGTAGATAACTCCATTGGGCATCTAACACCTTTGGGAATATACACAAAGGTGCCATCAGAGAAGACAGCTGCATTCAATGCTGCAAAATAGTTATCGCGATATGGCACAACCTTGCCGAGGTATTTTTTTATTAACTCTGGATGGTCCTGGACAGCCTCTGAGAAAGAACAAAAGATGACTCCAGCTTCAGCTAACTTATCTTTAAATGTTGTTACTACGGAAACACTATCAAAAACAGCATCTACTGCGACCCCAGCTAACTTTGCTCGTTCATGTAAAGGAATACCCAGTTTTTCGTATGTCTCGAGTAATTTAGGGTCGACTTCATCTAATGATTTTGGACCATCATCTTGCTTTGGTTTAGAGAAATAAGAGATTGACTGATAATCAATAGGGTCAATATTCAATTGACTCCATTCGGGAGCCTTAAGCTTTTTCCAATGAGCGAATGCTTTTAATCGCCAATTTAAAAGAAATTCTGGCTCTTTCTTTTTTTCAGAGATAATTCTAATAACATCTTCGTTTATTCCAGGTGGAAGAGTTTCAGATTCAATATCTGTTTCAAAACCATACTCATAATTCTTCTTCAAGAATTCATTAATTTCTTTGTTTTGTTGTTTTTCCATATTAGTGCTTAGAAGATCTGACCGGTATTGAGGTGCTTAAAAAATGTTCAATTCTTTGAGGTTTTATTAAATCCATAAGGGTTAAGTCATCAAGCGAGGCAAAAATCCTCTGGTTGATAAGTTGCCAAGCATTACCAATCTGACAGAAATCTTCCACGGAACACTTATCACTTTCGCTTGCACACTGAGTGAGAGATAAATTTCCCTCTAGAGCATTTAAGAGGAGGGCAATACTTATTGTTTTTGCATCTGTGTGAAGGGTGTAACCACCAAGAACTCCTTGTCTGGAATTAACAAGACCTTTTTTATTTAATTTCTTTAGTAACTTTTTAACTGTTGGCAATGAAATATGTGTCGCTGAGGCAATTTCCTTAGCGGTTAAAAAATCTTCGTGCATTGCCAGATTCGATAAAATCAGGACTGCGTAATCAGTCATTTTTTTAATTCTTAGCACAATTTACCCTCAACATGTAAATATGGGACTATTTTAGTCCCTTTTAACGTATATGCAATACATAAAGCGTTTATTTTTGTAATCAATGGTGTATGCAAGAATCTATCTTGGTTATAATTATCCATATCAAAATGGAGGAAGAAATGGATCTAAGTTCACTTAACTCAATAGCTCAATCGATGGTGGCTCCTAATAAAGGAATTTTAGCAGCCGACGAGAGCACCCCAACAATTGGAAAAAGATTTGCAACTATAGACACTGAATCTACAGAAAGCAGCCGACAAACCTATCGAAACATGTTGTTTACTGCCCCTAGTATTTCAGATTATATAAGTGGGGTAATACTATTTGATGAAACTATCAGACAAACAACGAATGATGGAGTTCCTTTTGCTGAATATTTAACTTCATTGGGTATTGTGCCAGGAATAAAAGTAGATAAGGGCGCCAAAGATTTACCCATGCATCCAGGTGAAACAGTGACTGAAGGATTAGATGGGTTAAGGGAAAGACTCGAAGAATATTATTCCTTGGGCGCACGATTTGCAAAATGGAGAGCCGTAATAGGGATTGGAGATAATCAACCAAGTATGGCCTGTATCGATGTCAACGCTCATGCGCTTGCTAGATATTCTGCATTATGCCAGGAAGCTAAGATGGTTCCGATTGTAGAGCCTGAAATATTAATGGACGGGAATCACAGTATAGAAACGTGTTTCGATGTTACAACCAAAGTTTTAGATCATGTTTTCAAGGTCTTGGAAGATCAAAAAGTTGCTCTCAATGGGATTATCCTTAAACCCAATATGGTTATTTCAGGGACCGATGCCAGTGATAGGGCAGATGTTGCCACTGTGGCGACTGCAACCGTTAAGTGCTTATCTGAGAATGTACCAGATGAAGTGCCAGGCATTGCTTTTTTATCAGGAGGTCAAACTTCAGAAGAAGCAACCGCTCACTTAAGTGCTATGAATGAAATGGGACCACATCCTTGGCAACTGTCTTTCTCATATGGGCGAGCTCTTCAAGCGCAGCCATTAAATGCTTGGGCCGGTGCTGACGAGAATCTGAAGTCTGGCCAGGATGCATTTTTAAAGAGGTCAAGACTTAATAGTTTAGCTAGAACTGGAAATTACAACCCTCAAATGGAGGAAGCAGACTAACTAAGATTTTACTATGAGTATTTCTCTATATAGATTTGCATTCATTATAATTATTTTTCTTTCAGGGAATCTTTCTGCAGAGAATGAAATAGAGCCTTTTGAAATGATCCGATCGTCTATCGATTCAATGACACTCGGTTTAGGTGATGATGAGAATCGAAAGAGGTTAGATAGTGAAAGAGAAGAGCTTTATTTAATTATTGATAAAACCCTATCGCCATATTTCCAGAAAAGATATGCCGGAAGATTGGTCTTAAATCAACATTGGAAGTCGGCTTCGGTTAATCAAAGAGAAAGGTTTACCGAGGGATTGTATCAATCGCTAGTGAGATCTTATGCGCTTACACTGCTGAATTTTGATGTCAGTCAGATCACAGTACTAAATAATGTAACTATTACCGCAGAGACGAAGAAACTGACAGTTAAATCTGAAGTTATGTATCAGGGTGAGCTTATTCCAATGAATTTCAGTTTTGGAAAGTTTAAAGAGGGTTGGCGATTCTATGATGTCAAAATCGAAGGTGTTTCATACATCAAAAATTATCGCAATCAATTTAATGCTGAAATTAATGCAAATGGAATTGATGCTGTAATAGAAAGATTAGAAATCTTCTAGGTCAAACAGTTCATCTTCTAATTCATCCTCGATAGTTCCATCTGTCATTTTATAATCGCGGTTTTGAATGTAAGAGTCTCTTATGTATTGATAAGGATCATAGGAACTGTAAAGCTCTTCTTCAAGTGCAGATAGATCTGATCTTTCTTGAACTTTATCAATAATCTTTATTGTGTATTTGGTTGCAGTGTCGTCTATATAATTGATTGGACTCAATAAATTATCCACAGCATCGCCGAAGGCATGTCTAAGAGTATATGGGCCAAACAAGGGTGTCATAAGATATGAACCTTTACCAACACCCCAAACTCCTAGCGTTTGCCCAAAATCTTCACTCTTTAATTCAAAACCTAGACTTGTGGCAGGATCAAAAAGACCACCTAAGCCAATCGTTGTGTTAATTGTAAATCTAAATAAGCTCTCCATAGAATCATCCAATTTACCTTGCAGAGCTTGGTTAACTATTGTCACAGGGTAATTAGCATTATTAAAGAAATTCTGGAAACCAGTTTGAAAAAGCTCAGGTATTACAAAATCATAGCTATCAGCAACTGGTTCCAGGACAGTTTTATCTAGATTTTCATTAAACTCATAAATTGACCGGTTCATTTGTTCATAGGGGTCTTCTTCAATAGGAGCTAAAGCACCTTGGTAACTGCATCCGTATGACATAAAAAGCAGAGTGACTAAAGTGATTTTTAAAAAAAATGATTTCATCGTCTTTGTCTATTCATTTCATCTATATATTCTTCAATTTCATTTAGCCTTGCAATAAACTTAGCAGTTTGAATTTTAGATAAGGAATCGAATGATAGGGCAACATTCAATTGTTCTCTTGCTTGTTCAAAACCTCCAATACTTAAGTAGTATTCTGCCATGTAAGAAAATGAGTCAGCAAAATCACCAGCTTGATTGGCAGAGTTTGCAATAAGTCTAATCTGTGATGGCGAAGGAGGTATTGTATTGAATAAGTCGAGTAATATTTCATGAGATTTTTTAGGGCTTCCATAATTCAATTCTGCCTCAGCATAGGCTAATGTCAGCGGAAGATTTCGTGGAGAAAGACTTAAGCGCTCCTTAATATAGGTTATTCCTTTATTGGTTTGGTTTTTCTTGATCAATAGATCCATATAAGCAATATGAAAGTGGGGATAATCTGAATTTTGTTGGATTAATTTTTGAAGTATATTCTCAGCTTTATCTAATAAACCTAATTCAATAGATATTAAAGCTAGACCATAGAGTTCTCCAATAGATTTATTACTAAGGTTGCTGTTTAGATTAAGACTTCGTGTTTCATTCTCAAAGTAATCAAGCGTCTTTTCAGGGATATTACTATTGAGGAAGCGAATACGATTTTTTGCAAGCTCAAAGCCTAGAGACTCTTCTACAGTTTCTACAACCATATTTCGTGCTTGTTTTTTGGCTGCTGCTGAGCGATTTACAGAAAGCGGGTGCGTTCTTAAGAATTCTGTTGAAGCTGCATTTCTTGGGTCCTCACCAGTGGAGAGCTTATTGAAAAAATCTGCCATTGCGTAAGGATCATAGTTTGACAAGCCTAGAGTTTTTATTCCTATTGCGTCTGCTTCAATTTCCATTTCTCTTGTAAAGTCTATTTGTCCTTGCGTCATTATGGCAGGGGCAGCAAAAGCTCCAGCCTCAACCAATTCAGGACTTCCTGTTGCCGCACCAAGCAATATTGCTCCTAAGAGAACAAGACCACCTTGAATAGAATTTGGGACTTGATCACCAATTTGTCTTGAAATATGTCGTTGTGTGACATGACTTATCTCGTGGGCTAAAACTGACGCTAACTGACTCTCATTATCAGCATTAACACACAGTCCTGTGTGAATCCCTATATAACCTCCAGGCATAGCAAAGGCGTTTATTGAGTTTTGTGGAACAAAGAAATAATTAAAATCAAAGTCACCACTTTGCACCTTTGAAGATAATTTTTCTCCCAAGTTTTGTATGTATTCTGCAAGCAAAGGGTCTTCAACAACTTGTTGTTGCGCTCTAAGACTTCTGAAATAGGCTCTACCAATAGCTGGTTCATCCATTTTTGATAAATAAATATCCGAAGGATTTCCAAGATCAGGCAACTCTATTTCTGCCAACGTCGAAGCGCTGTATAAGAATAGTGTCAAAACCAATAATCTTAATGAGACTAAATACATAAACTATATTTCTTTTATAGATTCAAGCACATCATCTATATGACCTTTGACCCTAACTTTCCTCCATTCTTTAACAAGTTTCCCATTAGCATCAATAAGAAATGTGCTTCTCTCTATTCCCATATATTTTCTTCCGTACATATTTTTCTCTTTGATTACATCAAACAGATTGCAAACTTTTTCATCTTCGTCAGAGATAAGATTGAAGGGGAAATTGAATTTAGCGATAAACTTTTGATGAGAAGCTGCTGAATCTTTAGACACACCAAATACTTCAGTATTAAGTTTTTTTAAAACATTATAATTATCCCTAAAATCCTCTCCTTCTTTAGTGCAGCCAGGTGTATTATCTTTTGGGTAAAAGTAGATCACAAGATTCTTGCCTTTATTTTCACTAAATTTAAATTTTTCTTCGTTGTCCAGCAATGCTCTAAAATCTGGGACTTTTTTACCAACTTGTACTTTAGACATAGTTACCTCATCTATAAAAATATAATAATAAAAATTGAGTATTTGGTAGACTCATCTCATTATTTTATATTAAGTGCACCACAAAAAGTATTAACAGAATATTTTATAAACTAAATCGTAAATAATATTGAAGAAACTATGATTATTGACCGATGCTATAAGAGGCAGACTGTAACGAAATATTTTCTATTTCCAGTTGCTGTAATAACTATGACCAGTTGCAGTTTGTTTGAGCCTGCTGTGCAAATATGCGATGAAGCTCAAGAATATCAAGAAAGTTATTCAATTCCTAACTTAGTGATTCCAGAAACACTAAGAGAAATACAAAAGCGATCTGCGTTTTTTATACCTGAAATCTCCGAGTCAGAATCACCTATATCAGAGGAGTACTTGCCTGTACTAAAAGAAGAACTGGAATCCAAAGCTGAATCAGAAGAGCAAATATCAGGTGATCAGTTATCTGAGTTATTGGACTTGATTGATCGAACTATTGAGGGTCGAGACAATGCAATAGAACGACAAGCATTTAATCAAAAGAGCTCCATAAAGCCAACCAAATCATCCACAGGTGAATGTTTAGACGTGTCACCTAATTATTTTGCAGATGGAGTATTAAAGACTAATAGGCCGAGTCAATTATCTGAAAGGTCTAAAGCAGAATCAGATGAAAAAGGTTGGTGGCAAAGAATGAGGGAAAGAAGAAAGAATAGAGAAGAGGAGAACAACCCTTAATCTCTATCCAAAAGCCCCATTTGCTTGGAAATAATCCCTAACATGACTTCATCGCTTCCACCTCCAATGGAACCCAATCTAGTGTCTCTATAAGCTCTAGCTACTGAGCTTTCCCACATAAAGCCCATTCCACCCCAGAATTGGAGGCAGGCATCTGTTAGCTCTCTTCCTAATCGACCAGATTTGAGTTTAACCATAGATGCTTTTGTAAGGACATCTTTGCCGTCTATGTATTCTTCCACGGCGTTGTAGGTTAATGCTCTGAGTAATTCCACTTCAGTTTGCAGTTCTGCCAGTTTAAATTGCACAATTTGGTTATCTAGAATTGGCTTTCCAAAAGTTTCTCTTTGCTTAGTATATTCAATGGTTTCTTGAATAATGTTTTCATAACTTTTTAAGGCTGATGCTGCTGCATAAATTCTCTCTTCCTGAAATTGAAACATTTGATACATAAAACCCATTCCTTCTTCACCGATTCTATTTTTTTGAGGTACTCTGACGTTATCGAAGAATATTTGGGCAGTATCAGAGGAGCGCATCCCTAATTTATTTAGAGGTTCTGATAGAGAGACCCCTGGTGTGTCTGAAGGGACTATGATTAATGATTTATTTTTATGTCGCTGACCTTCGCTCGTGTTGGCTAATAAGCAAAAATAATCAGCTTGAGTTGAATTGGATATCCACATTTTTGTCCCGTTAATTACATAGTCATCACCATCTTTCTTTGCTTCAGTTTTAATTGCGGCAACATCTGAACCTGCGTGCGGTTCACTCACAGCAATAGAGGTAACTGCATCTCCAGAAATGGCAGGCACTAAAAATTCATTACAGAGTTCCTCACTACCAAACTTTGCAAGTGCAGGGGTGGACATATCTGTTTGTATCCCTATACCCATGCCAACTCCACCAGTTTGAATTCTGCCCATTTCCTCGGCAAACACTATCGAATAACTGTAATCTAGTCCGAGTCCTCCATATTTTTCAGGTTTACTGATACCAAGCATTCCTAAATTGCCTAATTTTTTGAATAACTCATGTGCTGGGAAAATGCCATCCTCTTCCCACTGATCAACGAATGGATTGATTTCGTTGTCTACAAATTTTGCAGCTGTTTCTCTTATACTTTCATGTTCATCAGTCCATTTCATAATATTTCCTTTTTAAATTCTTGACCCTTTTTCAGGCGGTGTTTCTGGATCTCCAGCAAAACATTGTGCTATAGACATCCAATGATTTGCAATAGAACCGGTTACTTCTAATTTAGTGTCTAAGACATTCCTATTTTGCGTGACAACATGACAAAAATCACTAGCTAAACCATAAATTGAATTTTCATCAGAAGGTTCATTCCACTCCCATTGTTTGTTCGATGGAGAATTCAGAACAATATAGGGTTTTTGCTTTGGGACTTCTAGTTTTCTATTAATATAGGTCCACTCAAATGTTTTAATACCGATATTAACGATGTTTTTAATATCGTCGTTATAAATTCTACTTTTTCCTGTTAGATCATAGATTGCTTGAGCATGTGACCAAATTTCCATATATCGTGCAGTCATAAACATTCTAGCGCCCATGTCAGGGCCAAACCATTTACATCGTGTTTTTGGATCAATCCGTTCAAAAGTCTCACACATAAGATCATTTGACCTTAACCAGCCATCAGTTAATTCTTTTTTGCCAGATGTTTTAAGTCGTTTGAGGATAATCATTGCTCTACTTAATGACTCTTGTTCTTTCGAAAATGTTGAGAAAATAAATTGCCCTTCCTCATCAAATTTCTCGGGCTTATTAATCGAATAGATCGTCATTAAGTCAAAATAATACAGGTGGGAGATAATTAATTCAGCAGACCAGTCTTTAAATCCGGTGGGGGATAACCAATCATCATCAGTTAATGAATCGACTAACTCCTTCAGAGTCAACATTTCATTTCTTATTGCTGAAATTATTTCTTTCATTTATTTGTATTAGAATATTATCTTTGGTAATGTTTTGTCAATAATATTACCAATAGCTATTTTTTTAATGGAACTAAAAAAAATAAAACAACAGTTAGAATCACGCTTGGATACGAGTTCAGCAATTTATGAAGAAAACTACAAGGAACTCAAGAATAAGCTCAATGATATTGACGATCTACTCGACCTTGCAGAGGCTGGAGGAGGCCCTTATCATCACGAGCGTCTTGCAAAGAAAGGCAAGATGCCAATTCGAGAACGTATTTTTAATGTTTTGGACCCTGACACTCCCTTTCTAGAAATTAGTCCTTTAGCTGCTTATGATTCAGACTACACGATCGGAGGGGGAACGGTAGCAGGAATCGGAGTAATAGCGGGTGTTGAATGCGTAATATTTGGTAATGATCCCACCGTTCTGGCTGGAGCACTAACCCCATACGCAGCAAAGAAGTGGGGTAGGTGTATAGAAATTGCTAGAGACAATGGTATCCCGTATATAAGTTTTGTTGAATCGGCTGGCGCAGACTTGAGAGTTGACCCAACATCAGATAAAAAACCATGGAACATCGGCGAAGGCCACTTTGCTGAAACAGGAAGATGGTTCTATGAAATGACAGAACTATCAAAAATGAGAATACCAACTATTGCCGTTGTTTTTGGATCATCCACTGCTGGAGGTGCCTATCAACCTGGGATGTCTGATTACAATATATTTATTCGAGACCAATCAAAAGTTTTTCTAGCTGGACCGCCTTTAGTCAAAATGGCGACTGGTGAAATTTCAAATGATGAAACACTCGGTGGAGCTCAAATGCACTCAGAGGTTTCAGGCCTATCTGATTATCTTGCTGAGGATGAAATGGACGCATTAAGACTTTGCAGAGAAGTGGTGTCTCATCTCAATTGGAAAAAGAGCGAATCGCAGTCTGAGGAGACTTACGAGGAACCGATATACGATAGCGAAGAGCTGCTTGGTTTAGTCAGCAAAGACCTTAAGACACCGTTTGATATAAGAGAGGCAATTGCAAGATTTGTGGATGGCTCAAGATTTGAGGAGTTCAAGCCCTTATTCGGTTCAACTATAGTTTGTGGATGGGCAAATGTTCACGGTTATCCAGTTGGAATTATTGGAAACAACGGCGCTATATACCCTGATTCTGCACAAAAAGCAGCTCACTTTATTCAATTGTGCAACAAGATAGATACCCCAATAATCTTTCTTCAAAATGTAACAGGATTTCTTGTCGGTAAAGAATTTGAAAGAGATGGGATTGTTAAAAAAGGTTCGCAGATGATTAATGCTGTCTCAAATTCAACAGTGCCGCATATAACCATTATTTTAGGGGCTTCTTACGGAGCAGGGACTTATGCGATGTCAGGCAGGGCTTTTAACAATCGATTCACTTTTATCTGGCCTTCAGCAAAGATCGCCGTAATGGGCGGTAAGCAAATAGCCGGAGTTATGTCTATGGTTAGAAGAGCAAGAGCTTGGAAGAAAGGAGAAAAATTTGATGAAGAGGAAGATAAGAAATTCACTGAAGCTGTTGAAAAACTCCAAGATCAAGGTTCTGAAGCTCTAGAAGCAAGTGGCTTGATCAGTGATGACGGAATCATAGATCCAAGGGATACAAGAACAATCTTGGGAATCTGCTTATCTGTGGTAAGAAATCGCCTGATCAAAGGCACGGAAGCTTTTGGTGTTTTTAGATTATGAGTGAGCTGAGAAAAATCTTAGTTGCTAATCGGGGAGAAATTGCCTCAAGAATTATTAGATCAGCCCATGATTCTAATCTTTCTGCGGTGGCTATCTATACCGATTCTGATAAGGACTCTCCTTATGTTAAAGAAGCAGATGAAGCTGTCCGAATAGGTACATCTTATCTGGATAGTGAGGCAATAATTAAAGCCGCTAAGGCAACTGGATCGCAAGCAATTCATCCTGGTTATGGTTTTTTGTCAGAGAACCCAGAGTTCCCATTGCTAATTAAAAAGAAAGGTCTGCTATGGATTGGCCCTTCTTCTGAAGCTATAAGAGCAATGGGCGATAAGATCGAAGCAAAAAAATATGCCAAGCTTGCAAACCTGCCCATCCTGCCTTCTGTAAAAACTGAGAAGTCTGCAAGCAAAATAGGTTTTCCATTACTCATCAAAGCTGCTGCAGGTGGTGGAGGCAAGGGAATGAGGATTGTTTACAAAGAGAAACATCTCAAAGATGCCATAAGACTTGCAAAGCAAGAGGCAAAGAATGCGTTTGGTGATGAGAGAATCTTTATAGAACGATACGTTGAAAGTTCTAGGCATATTGAAGTTCAGATTTTAGGCGATAAACAAGGGAACATTATCCACCTAGGTGAGAGGGAATGTTCAATCCAACGTCGTCACCAGAAGATTATAGAAGAGGCACCCTCGGTTAGATTAAGCAAGGATATAAGGGATCAGTTAACCAGTTCCGCGATCGAGCTAGCAAAACAAATTAAGTATGAATCTGCAGGAACCATCGAGTTCTTATTTGATGATAAGACTAATGAATTTTGGTTCCTTGAGATGAACACACGTTTACAAGTCGAGCACCCAGTGACTGAAATGATTACCGGTATCGATATAGTTAAACAGCAAATTAATATTGCAAGGGGTGAAGCATTAAAATTAACACAAGAAGATATAACATTTAGCGGTCATTCGATAGAGGCAAGAATATACGCTGAAGATCCTGCTAACGATTTTCTTCCATCGACAGGAAAATTAATAGCTGATAATCATAAAAATGATAATGGACTTAGATGGGACACCGGAGTAGAAGCAGGAATGCAGATAGGAACCGATTTTGATCCCATGCTAGCAAAAGTTATCTCCCACGGATCAACTAGGCAAGAGGCTTCAGAAAAACTTGCTATAGGTCTTGAGAAGGCTCATTTTGGAGGGTTTACCAATAATATTGGGTTTTTGTCTAATATTTTGAGGAACAAGGATTTTATTGCAGGAAATACCACCACTGACTTTATTGAATTATATAAACCGGAACGGCAAATTATACTCTCAGAATCAGAGAGAAGATTAACTGGGATTTCTGCCGCTCTTTGGATCCAGGAATTAAATCGAAAGACAGCTACTGTTTTAAAAAATATACCCTCTGGTTGGCACAATGCAAGGTTACCCAATCAAAGAATATCGTTTGAAATTGATGGAGAAGAGGTTGAAATTGAGTATAAACGGTTAAGAGACAACTCATTTAGAACCCCTGATGGGACAATTGCCATAGTCCATGAATGGAGCGCCGATTCTATTGATATTGAAATCAATAGCCTTCGCTATAAATACAACATCACAAAAGATGAAAACTTAATACTCATAACACATCAACGTGGTTCTAAAGTATTGAAAGTTCTCCCTCGATTTCAATCATCAAGTGCAAAAGCTCCTGAAGGGTCTCTTGTTTCTCCAATGCCAGGGAAAGTTATTGAAGTTAATGTCAAACAAGGGCAGACAGTATCAATGGGTGATGAATTGGTGGTTATTGAAGCGATGAAGATGAACCATGCTATTTCTGCTGATCAGGACGGAACAGTCAATGAGATCTTTATAAAAGTCGGTGAGCAAGTTGATCTCGGTGCCAATCTTTTGATTCTTGAATCTGAGGACAACAAGTAATGAGACAGACCATATCAAAAGCTAAACAAGTTGAGTTAACCGAGAAGCATATTGAGGTTATGGAAAATTTTGAAAGGCTACTGGAATCTGGTATTGCTAATCAGACTATGTCAGATATTGCCTCGACTCTTAAAGTTTCTCTTAGAACTTTGTATGAAATTGCACCAAGCAAGGAAAAGCTTATTATCTCAACAATCGATCGAATCTTGACCAACACCGCTAAACAAGCCTTTTCTGCAATAAAGGACGTTTCATCACCGCTTAGTAAACTCAGACTCTTTACAGAGATAGGTAATGAGGCGGTTGGCCCCAAGACCAAGAAATTTGAAGTGGATCTTAGAAAAATAAAAGGGGCACAGCAGATGATTGACTTTCACCAAAACGCCTACATTCGGCAAATTAATAAATTACTTCAAGAAGCCATTAAAGCAAATGAAATCGAATTGATTGACACTCAAGCAGTGGCAATGATTTTAGGTGGGATTGCCCAAGAGTATTCTAAACCCGAGATTGTTATGCAGTTAAATCAATCCCCTGAAGTTTCAGCGAACATGATAACTGATCTAATTATTAGAGGGTTATCCAAGGAGAAACAATGAGCAAGAGTCTAATTAGAATTGCGAATTGCAGTGGTTATTATGGCGATAAGTTATCGGCAGCAAAAGAGTTAGCGGAAGGAGGCCCAATAGATGTTTTAACTGGGGATTATCTCGCCGAGTTAACCATGGGCATTCTCTATGGGCAAATGCTTCAAAGAGGACAGGATAAAGGTTACGTCGCAACATTCCTTAAACAATTAAGAGAAATTGCCAAGACATGCCACGATAAAAAAATAAAGATAGTAGTTAATGCTGGCGGCTTAAATCCAGAGTCAATGAGTCAAGAGGTGCAAAATATTCTCAATGAAATGAATATTGCCAGCAACGTTGCATATATCGAAGGTGATAATATAGTTAATGACCTTGAGGATCTTCAGGAACAGGGCCAAGAATTTATCAATATAGATCGGCAGATCCCATTAAAAGATTCAGGCCATAAAGTTTTAACTGCCAACACTTACTTAGGCGCCTGGGGTATTAAAGAGGCTTTGGATCAAGGTGCAGATATTGTGATTTGTCCACGTGTAACCGATGCTTCTGTTGTGATCGGACCGGCGGCATGGAAATTCAACTGGCAAAGGGACGACTACGATCAGTTAGCCGGTGCCTTAGCAGCTGGCCATATTATTGAATGTGGCGCTCAGGCAACAGGAGGTAACTATGCATTCTTTCAAGAAGTAGAAAGCTTTAAAAATATTGGTTATCCGATCGCAGAGATCCATGATGACGGTTCGTCTGTTATTACGAAACATGAAGGTACAGGCGGCTTGGTTTCAGTGGGTACTGTAACAGCGCAACTTTTATACGAGATCGGATCAACTGAATACTTAAACCCAGATGTAACTGCGCATTTCAACACCTTAAAAATGGAGCAAGTTGGAGATAATAGGGTTTCGATAAGCGGTTGCAAAGGATCGGAACCACCTAAAACTCATAAGGTTTGTGTCAACCTATCAGGCGGCTTTAGAAATGGCATGGAATTAATTCTTACAGGCTTGGATATTGAAGAGAAAGCTGAAATTTTTACTGAAGCCTTATTTGATCTTCTAGGAGGTAAGGATCAATTTGATGAGGTGGATATACAATTGCATCGTCAGGATAAAGAAGATCCTCTTTCTCATGAAGAGTCAATGGCTCTGTTAAGGGTAACGGTTAAATCGAAGGATGCTCAAGTTGTAGGACGTATTTTTACTGCCAAAGTTGTTGAACTTGCTCTGGCAAATTATCCCGGCTGGTTTTCTAAGGATTCGATAGGTTCTGGAACACCTTTTATTCTTTACTGGCCAACAACGATTGATTCTAAGTTTGTTAAAGAAATCGTGAATATTGATAATAAAAGTATTGAAATAACCCCAACCAACCAAATGAACCTTTCGCCTCATAAATTCACTTTTGATAAACCTGAGATTCTCCCTTATGAGAGTGATGAGAAACAAGAGATCTTCTTTGGCAGATTAGTTGGTGCTCGATCGGGGGATAAGGGAGGCTGTGCAAATTTAGGCGTTTGGGTTAAAACTGACGATGCTTATTCATTTTTATTTCATTATTTAACTGTTGATAAACTCAAGGAATTGCTTAAGGATCTAGAACAATATGACATTGAGCGTTATGACTTTCCAAACGTTAGGGCTGTTAATTTTTATATTCATGGAATTTTAGGTGATGGCGCTTCATCTAATACCAAAGTTGATGCGTTAGCAAAATCACTCGGTGAATACCTTAGAGCTAAAAAAGTAAGTATTCCAAAACAACTTATCGAGGACTAGGAGATGACAAATACAAAGTTGAAGGACCCTCAAGACTATAAACTTGATGCCACTCAAATTGAGATTAAGAAACACATACTGACCATTACTCTTAATCGTCCTGAGAAAAAGAATGCCATCAATGATGCCATGTCCAACGAAATAATATACGCCTTAAAGTATGCCTCAGAAAAAGAGGTTGTCCGTGTTGTCGTTATCCAAGCAAACGGCGATACATTTTGTGCTGGTGGTGATTTAAAAGGCATGTCAGGAGGGACTGTTGATAATGAATCCAGTGTTCCAAAGTTAGGAGATGTTGAGGATATTAGTTTGTTGATCAGAAATTTAAATAAACCAACCATTTGTAAAATCCAAGGTAATGTTTTTGCTGGGGCTTTAATGATGATAACAAATTCAACACACGCGATTGCAGCTGATCATGCTATCTTTGCAGCTCCTGAGATTAAGAGAGGTATTTGGCCATTTATGGTTATGGGTGGTTTATTCAGAGTAATGCCAAAACGACAAGGGCTGGATTTTATAATGCGAGGTGAATCAATAGATGCCCAGACTGCAGAACAATATGGTCTTATCAACGAGGCTACGCCATTAGATGATCTCGATAACGTAGTTAAAAAATTAGCTAAGGCATTCTCCAAACTTCCGCCTAATACAATGCAGATGGGATTGAAAGCATACAACGAGCAAGACAGCATGGCTTTCGATGAGGCTCTACCTTATCTTAGACAGCAGTTGAAGGAGTGTTTGGAGTCCGATGATGCTAAGGAAGGTATTACAGCGTTTTTAGAAAAAAGAGAGCCCGATTGGGTTGGAGACGACGATGAATCTTGATTTTGGAACTGAGTACGATAGTTTCAGAAATGAAGTTAGGATCTTTTGCGATCGTTACAGAGGTGTTCAGGTCACAGGAAGTTTGTATCAATACTTAGAAGCTAGCAACAATAGTAACGATGGTGAATTAAAGATGTCGGTTCAAGACTGGCAAAAGATTCTCATTGAGAACGGATACTTCGCTCGTCACATACCTAAAGAATTCGGAGGTTATGGAGGAGAGTTGGATATTGTTAAGAATAGCATCATTAATGAAGAATTCTCAAAAGCTAAAATTCCAGAGGGTACGGGCGGTCAAGGCATAGATTTTTTGGTGCCAACGCTCCTAGAGATGGGCACAGATGAACAAAAGCAGCGATATATTCAGCCAGCACTTCATTTGGATGAGATTTGGTGTCAAGGTTACTCAGAACCTAATGCAGGTAGCGATCTTGCCAGCTTGCAAACTAAAGGGGTCCTTGATGGCGATGAATGGGTGATCAATGGTCAAAAGATATGGACGAGCACAGCAAAATACGCACAAATGATGTTTTGCTTAGTTCGAACAGAACCCGATGAACCAAAACATAAGGGCATTAGCTATCTTTTAATCCCTATGGACACTCCCGGTATCGAAATTAGACCCTTAGTTGATATGACTTTGGATGCCGGTTTTAATGAGGTCTTTTTCACTGATGTCCGAATCCCTGCTACCAATATAGTTGGTAAACGAGGTCAGGGGTGGTTGGTGGCAAATAAAACTCTAGTCCATGAGCGAGGATCCTTGGGTGATCCGGCTAAAATGGTTTCTAGATTTAATAAGCTTGTTGAACTAATGAAGACAGAGACTATCGATGGACAAAGGGTTATCGATAAACCTGTCTATAGAGATCGATTAATGAAAATCCAAGGCAAGGTCTTATCACTTAAAGCTCATGGACTGAGACTTTTATCAGCAAGATTAAACAAAGGTCAAGAGGTAGCATTAGCAACTATGATCGTGAAACTTTACGGTACAGAGATGAGATACGAGTTGGAGTCGTTAGCTATTGATGTCATGGGCGAACTAGGAACTCTCTATCAAGAGAGTCCTCATCTCAGGAACGGAGGAGGCTGGCAATACGCCTACATGTATTATCTTGGTCTTATTATTGGAGGAGGCACAAGCCAAATTCAAAAAAATATTATCTCTGAAAGAGGCCTAGGAATGCCCAGAGAGCCAAAGGTAAAGGAATCATAAGATGTATTTTGGTTTATCTGAAGAACAGCAATCTTTTCAAGAGATTATCCGTAAGTTTCTTGACGACGAAGCAACAATCGAGAAAATTAAGCTTTTTAACAAAGGTGATCTTTCAGATTTTCCTGAGACCATACATAAAGGTCTCTTGGAACTTGGTATTAACAATTTAATAATTCCAGAGCAATACGGTGGGCTTGGTTTAGATATATTATTTGCTACTGCCGTTTCTCAAAGTCTTGGTGCCGGTGTGGCTCCAAGTCCATTTATTGGGTCTTATGTCTTGGCTCCATTCGCTATCCTTCAGACAGGCAATGATGAACAAAAAGAAAAATATTTATTGGGTATTTCTGAGGCCAAAATGAGGTTTGGGGTTGGACTAACAGAATACATAGCTTCCAGAGACAACGCTGAGATTATTTTTGAAAACGGGAAAATCAATGGCAGAGCACTTTTTGTAATCGATGCTGCTAATGCTACTCATTATCTTATTAGCGACTCATCAGGCATCCTTTCAATAATTGATTCCAATGATCCAGGGCTAGAAATAATTAATTTAACGACCGTTGATAAGACAACCTCGGTGGTTGAATTGAAAATGAACAATGTCAATGCGGAACAATTAGATTCTCCAGAAAATAACTCTAGCAACACTCAAAGGTTAGTGGATCTGGGGCGGCTAATGATTGCTGCTGATTCACTTGGAGCCGCCCAAGTAATGATTGATAAAGCGGTTGAGTACTCAATGCAACGAAAGCAATTCGGCAGAGCGATAGGTAGTTTTCAGGCAGTCAAGCATATGTGTGCACAGATGGCAGCTGATCTCGAACCTTGTTATTCATTGATATGGTATTCCGCTCATTCTATGGATCATATTCCTGAAGAATCTAATCTAATGGCATCGCATTCAAAGGCACATGTATCCGATGTAGCATCCTACATAGCCAAGACCTCAACAGAAGTCCACGGAGGTATGGGTTTTACAGATGAATTAGGACTTCATTATTGGTTTAAGCGAATTGGCTTAAATCGCCAATTATTAGGTGGTGTGGATACCGTAAGAGAAGAGGCTGCTGATTCTCAAGGTTTCTGATATCTAGTTTTTACAGTTCCCAATCTCAATTTGAACAACAGAGGTCTCAAAATCACTCGTTGGTGAAAATAAATCAACATATCTCGTGTAGTTACTGTTCGATAAATTAAGAATAAATGCTGAGGTACCGGAACTATTTCGACAGTGAAAATTCTCTGATGATGTGACATCTATCTCTAATTCACAGTTGTAAGTTTGATTCAGGTAGCTGATTGTTTGATTTTCTTCATCGATATCAAGAAAGAAAGGAATCTTCTCGAAGTCTTTATGCTCCCAACTATCAATATTGAACTTGTAATCTTTATCTTCTGAAATAAAACCGGTTGATGCAAAGGGAACACAAGTGGCTGACTGTGTTTGTAATGAGACCAAGAATAATACGGTTATAGAGAACCTTAAATATTTCATCTAATTTCCAGTCTTATCTCTAAATTCTTCATTGTTTAAAAAAACACAATCCGCAAACCATCTTTGTTTAATTTCTGATTTACCCTCCATTGTCGAGGATATTATGGTGCCACTTTGCCTCATTGTGTATTTATCTAATACAAAAACAGTTAGTTCAGTTTTCATTTGGTTCCATGCCACAGTTTTATTATCCATTTTTGTGACTTTATAATCGTCAATCGCATTGTCGGTTTCGTTCCAGTAAGAAACAATTTTTTTAGAGGAATCGATTATCCAGTAATTATCGACCCTGTTTCCATTATCCATGTGAAAACAACTAAGATTCTGCGTGTGATTATTGGCATATACTTCAAAAGGGCAGAGTATAAAGTAAATTATGAAAAATATTCTGTATTGAATCATGGCCTTATTTTATAAGAAATTTTAAGATTTTTCATAAAACAGAGCATTTCTATATTAACTCCATTAATTTACTCAAAACACCTATAGATAAAGGCATTTAGCTAAAAAACAACACCAATATAGGGGAAAAAAGAGCACTTAATCTTTGCTATCTTAGAAAATATAGGCAAAATTGTAGATTGATTTATATAAATTACTCGTTCTTCGAAAAATTTTAGGGGGAATTACCTTATGAAGCGACTAATAAGCTCGGCTATCGCAGTAACAGCTTCTGTTATGTTTGCGATAACAAATATTCACGCTGCTGAATTGGAAGAAATCATCGTTACAGCTACAAAGAAAGAAGAGAGTCTCCAAGACGTCTCGGTTTCTGTTAGCGTTATAAGCGGTGATAAGATCCAGGAAGCAGGATTACACGATCTTAAAGATATTGGCCAATATATACCTAACTTCAGTGTCTCTGAGAATGCTATTTCAACGATAGCAACCATGAGAGGTGTTGGCGTAGGTGCCAACCAATCTTTTGAACAATCAGTAGGTCTGTTTGTGGATGGTGTCCATTTAGCTAAGGGGCGTCAGTTCAGAACAGGACTCTTTGATGTTGAAAGGGTGGAGGTACTTCGTGGACCACAAGGTACACTGTTCGGTAAGAACACGTTGACCGGTGCGATCAATGTTATCTCAGCTAAACCTGAAATTGGTGGTGATTTTGGTGGACAAATATCACTGGCTGTTGAAGATGAGAACAGTGCTAATATCATTGATGGGCATCTTAACATTCCAGCAGGTGATAATTTTGCAGTTAGACTCTCTTTTAAAGATAGAGAAGATGACGGCTACATCACTAATGCCTACCTAGGCACTACCGGACCAACTGCTGATGAGCAAATGCTCAGATTCAGCGCTGCTTGGCAACCAAGTGATGATTTAAGAATTGATATGAAACACACTGATGGCGAACACGTTAGGATCGGGAGTACAGTTGTACAAAAAACCTTTGATATGGCAATGCCTCCAACACCTACAGCCGGACTAGCTTTTCTAGTAGCTCAGAATTTCTTTCCTGGGTTTGTGAGCAACGTAGGCAGCTTTATCGGGTATGAAGATCTTAATACTGGAGCCACTAGAGGAGCTATGCAAACACTGGGTTTAAACCCAACAGGTACTCATACCAACACTTCTGATACATCAATTAATATTAGTTACGATATGGCTAATGGGATGAACATGAAAGCTACTATTGGTAATGCAAAATATGATTATGTTGATGGTATTGATGCAGATTTTGGACCGTTCCAACTGGTTTCAAGAGACGACTGGTCTGAATATGAGCAAGATAGTGTCGAAATTAGATTAAGCTCAGCAGCTGATGCAGATGTGCAATGGACTGTTGGGGCTTATTGGGACGATCAAATGCAAGACATCGATCGATTAATCGATCTTGATGGAACTCTAGGCGGGTTGGTTGGCGTGTTAGCTGATATGGGTATGTTGCCATACAGAACACTATTTACTATTCCTCCAGCTACCTTAATTGCTAATGGTGTGGCTAACGGGTTTCCTTTCCCAATTTCAACGTCCACAGGACTAACATGGCAACCAGGAGCACCTTTATACGGTAATAACACATGTGAAGTTGCGGGCATATTTAACCAATTTACAGGAGCTTCGTTTCCTCCATGTACGTTCCAAAGTGCTTTCGATCATTTGACTCGAATTGGTTATTGGACTCAAGAAACAGACGCTAAAGCACTCTTTGGGCAATTCACTACAGATATCAATGATACTGTTGAATTAACTATGGGTGTTCGATACGTAAGAGAATCAAAACACATTGTTGCCGGAACTTGTCTGGGTGCAGATACTACAGGTCTTCAGACTTGTAACCCAAGCCCATTCATTGCAGGTATTCTAGGTTCAACTTACGATACTTGGGCGCATGATTTCCTTGATGTACCACAAAGAGACACAGAGCACTGGTTGCCTTCTATACAAATTGAAAAAAGATATGGCGATGATCACATGCTCTATTTAAGTTTCAATAAAGGGTATAAGAGTGGAGGATTTAACGCTGCTGACGATCAAAACCCAATGTTTATGAATGTTGGTGGCGCTAAGGTACCAGTTCCATCTGAACCTGATCCGTCGTTTGAATACGATGATGAGACTTCAGAGTCTATTGAAATTGGTGGTAAACACACATTTGGTGATAATATCCAGTTTAACTGGGCATTAGCTAGCGCCGATTATGATAATCAGCAAGTGTCTACCTTCCAAGGTACAGGATTTGTGGTTGGAAACGCCGCATCATCTGAGGTTACTACACTTGAAGTGGATCTAATCTGGCAAGCGACTGAAAGACTCAGAATGACTCTAGCAGCAGCTTATCTAGATGCTAAGTACAAAGAGTATACAACAGCAGCTTGTACTGAGAATCAAGTAGCTTTCTTTAGAGGCGCAGCCGGTGCAGCTAACGGCTATGATCCGAAAACAATCTCAACTGCCACATTTGGGCCTAATGTAACTGACCCAACTGGACAGTGTAGGATTGTTTGGAACGCAGCAGGATTTTATGCTGGTGGTAATCAGGACTTATCTGGTGTTGATTTAGGAGTAGGGGATTATAACGGTTCATTACTCATAGATTATACTCAGCCATTAGCTAATGGTATGGTTCTGTTCGCAGGAGTTGATTACAACTTCTTCGATGACTATGGATACACAGGTGACTTGGATCCAATAGACTTCCAAGAAGGTAACGCCAGGGTAAATGCAAGAATAGGTATTACCACAGGTAACCTGACTGCATTGATCTATGGACGTAATATTACAGATGAGAACATTGCTGTAGGTGGATTTGATACTCCACTTCTAGCTGGTGCTCACTCAATCTATATGGGTGAAACTAGAGTTGTGGGTGCGAGAGTAACCTACAAGTTCTAATTCTGTAACACTAACAATAAAAAGAGGCGATTTATTCGCCTCTTTTTTTGTGTAAAATGACATCATGAAAATAGACGCAGGAATAATGATCAGCAATCCTTTAGAAGCTGGACCAGCTTTTAAGTTAGTTGAAGACGCAGGTTACGATGGGGCTTATACATTTGAGGGAGCTCACGATCCCTTTCTCCCACTTGTTTCTGCTGCATCTGAAACAAATAAAATAGAATTGATAACATCAATTGCAGTTGCTTTCGCACGAAATCCCATGACATTAGCCAATATTGGTTATGATCTTAATCTTGTTTCAGGGGGTCGTTTTATTCTAGGACTAGGCTCCCAAATCAAACCTCATATCACTAAACGTTTTTCGATGCCATGGTCTCAGCCGGCAGCAAGGATGAAGGATATGGTTCAAGCTATCAAAGCAATTTGGGATTGTTGGCAGAATGGAACGAGACTTAATTACAGAGGTGAGTTCTACACGCATACTTTGATGACTCCGTTTTTTAACCCAGGTCCTAACTCTCATGGTTTACCAAAGATATATGTTGCAGCGGTAGGACCACTGATGACGAAAGCAGTCGCTGAAAGCGCCGATGGACTATTAGGGCATCCTTTTAGTTCACCCACTTACTATGATCAGGTTACTTTACCAATTATTAAAAAAGGATTGGAGACAGCTGGGAAGACGAGAGATCAATTTGACTTATCTATTAGTGTTATGACTGGTATTGGAGCTACAGAGGAATCTCACAAGAAAGCTGTTCAGGCTTGTCGAGAACAAGTGGCATTTTATGCCTCGACACCAAATTATGTTGCCGTTCTTGAAACTCATGGCTATGGCGATCTGAGTAAAGAACTTAATCAGTTATCAAAAAAAGGAAAATGGCAAGAGATGGGTGAAGCTATTGATGATGATGTTTTAAAAACATTTGCTGTCGTTGAGGAAACCCCAGAGGCTCTTGCTCATGAGATTAAAACACGCTATGGGTCAATCGGCCAGAGAATTGCTCCAGTATTGTATACCGGTGAGCTCGATCTTGCAGCTGATGTTCTAAAGGCGCTAAAAGCAGAATAGCTAGAAGTTATTTAAAGTTAGGCTCTCTTTTCTCAAAAAATGCCTTTATAGCCTCAAGGCTATCTTCTGAACCGTGTAATGAGTTGTTGGCTTCTGCTTCAAGTTTAAAGGTATCTTCATACGAGGCAGTCATCGCTGCTCTCATAACATTCTTTGTTTCCCTAAGAGATTGTGATGATTTTCGTGCTAAAGATTCTGCCCACGCCATTGTCGAACTCATTAATTCATCATCACTAACGACTTTATTCGTTAAACCTAATTCAAGACATCGTGCTGCTGAAATATTGTTTCCCTCAATTGCCATTTCATAAGCCAATTTATAACCAACGGAACGTGTGAGAAACCAGTTTAATCCTCCGTCTGGAATTAGAGCAATATGAACAAAAGCTTGCTTTAGATAGGCGCTTTCTGACATCACCATTAAGTCACAAGCAAGTGCAAAAGCACTGCCAATGCCAGCCGCAGGACCATTAACTGCAGCAATTACAGGTTTAGGCATATTCATAATAGCCACTAGGCTAGGCATATAACCTTCTACGAGTCCCTCATAGACCAAACGATCGTTGCTGAGATCATCCATACCTGTTGGATCTGAAAGATCTGCACCGGCAGAGAAGCCTTTGCCTGTGCCGGTGATAATGACAACTTTTATTGAGTTATCATCAGATATTGCTTTGATAGCGTCTTGAGTTTCAATGACCATTTTGCTGTCAAATGCATTTAACTTATCAGGTCTGTTGAAACTGAGTGTTGCAATGCTGTTAGCTTGATCTATGCTTAGTGTTTCATAATTCATTGGTTTTCCTTTTAAGAAACGTTTCTTCCTTTATCATCCCAGTAAGGTTCTCGCAGTTCTCTTCGAAGTATTTTTCCCGATGGGTTCCTTGGCATCTCTTGAATAAAGTTTATTGAAGTAGGGCATTTATAGGAGGCTATCTTCTCTTTAGTCGAAGCTATTATATCTTGCTCGGTTAGCTCAACACCTTCTTTCAGAATAACAAAACCTTTTACCGTCTCACCCCATTTATCATCGGGAACACCTACTGCAGCTGCATCGATAATATCAGGATGACTCATTAGTGCATTCTCAACTTCAGCAGGGTATATATTTTCGCCTCCAGAAATAATCATGTCTTTCACTCGATCGTAGATGTAGAGAAAATCTTCATCGTCAAAATACCCAGCATCTCCAGTATGAAACCAGCCATCAACAATTGATTCACTGTTCGCTTCATCTCTATGCCAATAACCCTTCATGATAATTGTCGACTTAATGGTTATTTCTCCAACTTCACCCGTGGGCACCTCATTGCCATTATCATCAACAATTTTAATATCAACGCCAGAGTATTTTTGCCCGCACGATCTAAGTTTTCCTAAAGAAGGCTCATGATGCTCAGGAGCTAAGGTTGTGCCAATCCCTGAAGTCTCAGTAAGGCCATAGACTTGCCAAAATTCACAACCCATAACATCAATAGCTCTTAATAAGGTATCTTCAGATATAGGAGATGCTCCATAAACGATTTGTCTTAAAGAAGAAAAATCAGTAGTTTTTGCGTCTGGGTGATTCAAGAGGAATTGAATTAAAGCAGGTACCATAAATGCAGTTTCTATTTTCTCAGTATCAATTAGATGTAGGATTCTTCCAGGATCAGGCTCAGGGATCACTATATTTTTACACCCAAAAACAATACCCATGATTACAATATTCGATCCTGCTATATGAAACAGAGGCGAGAGAACAAAATTGACTGATTTTTCATGCCAATCCCTTCCCCACGTTTCTTCAACCATTGGTGTAGAAGCATTCAGGTTTTTATTCGTCAATCTAACACCTTTAGGGTGACCTGTAGTACCAGACGTATACAATTGAATGACATCGTCATCTGCATGGCCTTTAAGGCCTGGATCAGATGTATCAGAGGAGTTTCTCCAAGTTTCATAGCTCTCCCAGTTATTATGAGTGTCATCCATAGCAATAATTTTCTTAACATGAGTAAATTCATCTTTAATTGAATCAACTAATTCATAAAAATCTGGACCCACAAAAAGCACTTCGCTCTCGGAGTCATTGACCACAAATACGACCTCAGGGCCAGCCAATCTCCAGTTAAGACCCACTAATGCAGTCCTGGATTTAATACTTCCAAAAAGAATCTCTGCATACATAACAGAGTTCTTAGCTAGAACAGCTACTCTCGAATTGGGAATACAGCCCTCTGAAATGATTCCATTGGCGACCTGATTTCCTTTTTGATCATATTCCCTATAGGTTATTTCCTCGTCATTAAATTTAAATGCAATATCATCACAAGACTCCTCAATGCGCCATTGAAAGGTTTCTAGTAAAGTTTCTTTTCGTGGAAATTTATTCATGAATTCTTAAAAAAAATTAGTAATTATTATCCTACCCTAATCTAAATTAAAAACAGTCTCAAGTGACTTACTTGTTGTAATATAGGCACGAGGAGAGATGGCAGAGTGGTCGATTGCGCAGGCTTGGAAAGCTTGTAAAGGTTAATAGCCTTTCGAGGGTTCGAATCCCTCTCTCTCCGCCAGCTTACTTTGAATGCAATTCTTCGATTGGTGTAAAGTCAAAATCAAATCCAAAGTGTTTAGGTCCCATTAGTTTAATACCCATATCAGATCTCCATTGATCGGCAGAGGGTAATCCAATTAAAACGACTTCCTTCCCAATTGGGTATGAACCAATTCCAGCCTTACTGACAATTGATTCGCCAGTTTTAGGGTCAAGGTTATATATATAGTCTGGTGACATTGCATCAATCTCACCGTCGAGCCAACCTATGATATTTTCATTTTTAACAAATACCTCATAAGTTTTGCCAGTAAAATCATCAGTACCTGAGATTTCAACATCAATCCAGTTGAACCCTCTGTCACCTTTCTCATCAGATTTTGTTACCAAACCTTGAAATAGTTTGTAACCAGACGAAGCTTTTAACAGCGCATCAATCGGGTCATTATTTGATTCAACTGCTTCACGAGTTACTTTCCCATATTTGATCGCCTCTGTAAGATTATTTTTTAAGGCAGCATACTTAATTTGTTGGCCATTCATAGGCGTCATAGTGATTACGGCGTCACCACCACTTGCCACAGCAATTGCACGAGATAAATCTTCAACCCTATATTCATCTATCGCATTCTTGATGACGATTTCATCACCCCATGGTGTAACAATCGCTGTAGGAATAGAAGCAATTCCAGATATCCAAGGAATTGACTGTTGGACTTCAGGCACAGCTCTTCCTGTTATTCCAGCATCCAAAATTGGAATATTTCGTTCGGCAGCAACCAATAATGCTGTCGCAGTGGCTTCAGCGGCCTCTGATCTAATTATTGCGGTGACTTCTTTGCCTACAAATTCACTAAGTAAATCAACTACCATATTATTTCTTTTTGATTGTGAAAGAATATCTAGACCCTGAGATTTAGTTCTTTCAATGACATATTCCCATGGACCACCACCTCCAATACCTTGAACTGCAACTACAATTCCATCATCCGGAAAATCATCGACAGAAATCATTTTAAATTTTCTTCCTGCTTGAATCGCCTCTTTTATTAAGGATATTGATGGTCCAGGATCACAAGATCTTGTTGATTGAATGCATGAGCCTTTCAACATATCTATTAGCTGTGTCTCACTAAGTTCTTTGACTTTCAATTCATCAGCAAGTAGGTTGCTAGTCAAAAGTATTATCGAGAAAACAAGAATTCTGTAGATGGACACTTAGCTTAATTCTTCCGATAGTCTAAAGGTGGTTCTCTGTCACCTAACAAAGGCACGTACTTGAAATCTGCACCAACATTTATGGATAATTCTTCTTTTGCTTTTTGAGCTATTTTAGGATCTAGGTATATTTCCTGAGCCGTCTCAGATAAGACTTGAACAGCTAATTTGGTTCCTTTTAAGCCTATTGTAGTGCCACCTGAGGCGACAGCTTGCCAAGAATGAGCTGACGTCCCAGGGACCCAGCTCGCTATTCTTGCACCACCCGTAGGAACTAACCAACTCACATCACCAACATCAGTTGATCCATAACCGTGAGTTGCTTTATAGGAGAGAATATTTTCCTGATCGCCAATTTTTGCTGTTGGATTTAAAAAGGTCTGATGAATTTGTTTTGCGTATTCTGTTTCAGTTGAAGAATATTTTATTCCACCACGTTTGGTTAATTTATCATGCATGATGCGTTGCAATGTATCGTTTGGCATCAATGGAAAATTTCCATGCATTACTTCATAGCTTACAGTGGTCCCTGTGCCCATTGCAGCTCCTTCAGCTGCTTTGACAACTCGCTCAAAGAGTTCACCAACAATCTCTCTTTTAGGGTGTCTCACATAGTAATAAACTTGAGCCTCATCAGGGATGACGTTAGGAGCTTGACCACCTTTGGTAATGACATAATGAATTCTTGATTCTTGAGGTATGTGTTCTCTCATTAGATTTACCATCATGTTCATTGATTCAACACCATCAAGTGCTGACCGACCTTGTTCTGGTGCAGCAGCTGCATGTGCAGATATGCCATCAAATGTGAATCGTGCAGATTTATTAGAGTTTGAGGTTCTAGGTCTAGCATGACTTACGCTACCTGGGTGCCAATGAAGAGCCACATCAACGTCATTAAATAATCCTGCCCTGGTCATATAAACTTTTCCCGATCCTCCTTCCTCTGCTGGGGTCCCGTAAAACCTTATTGTTCCTTTGATGTTATTGGCTTTCATCCAGTCTTTAATAACAACTGAGGACCAAGCTGAACCAGCCCCGAAGAGATGATGACCGCAGGCATGACCGGCTTGGTTATCTTTATATGGTTCTTTAAATGGCGATGCACTCTGAGCTACACCGGGTAGAGCATCAAATTCTCCAAGAATCGCAATCACAGGTGAGCCTGAACCGTACTCAGCTATAAAAGCGGTAGGAATATCAGCCACATTAGTTTGTATTTTGAAACCGTGATCTTTTAAGCTATTTTGAAGCAGTTTTGAGCTTTCGTATTCTTGATAACCCACCTCAGCAAGATCCCATATGGTCATTGCAACATTTTCAAACTCTGATTGGTGTTTATTGATAGTTGAATCTAAGGAGTGATTAGAAGCCCATAAATGCGAACTAATTACAAAAGTTAAGAGAAATATAATTTTTTTCATAAGGGAATCCTAACAAATCTATTAATAATCAAAAAGGTTAATCAAGATGGGGGATAACGGTCTCAGCTATTAATTCCATAGAATCTTTAGGATCCTTGTATAGCCTAATAGCAAATTCATCCAAACCATTTCTCTTAAATTCCAAAAGTTCTTCTACCACTTTGCCGACATCATTCCTATTGCCAGTAAAGGTAAGGTTATCGAGTAGTTTTTCGACTATAGAATCTGGGACATCTTCAATGATGTCAGTGTTGTTTGCATAAGCATGGGCAAACGACATGAAGTTATCTTCAACCAATTGAGACTCATCATCATTGAGAAACGTCGAGATGTACCAATGATCCAACATACCACGGACAAAAAGCTTGGATCTTGCTTCTGCTTTAGATTCTTCCTTGTCAGTCTTTATATGCCAAGCAAATAGATTACTGATTGAGAATTCATCTCGATTGCGTTTGTTCTCCTTTAATGACGATTCTATGATTGATTTGCATTCACCCATTCGAGCCAAAGTAACGTCACTCATGATTAAACCATCAGCTAGTTCAGTGGCCATGGATAACATCTTTGGCTTTGTTGCAGCAACATAGATGTCAGGACAAGGTTGATTGATCCATTCAGGTTTAGGGCCATTAATTTGAAATACCTGACCTTTAAAAGAAATTGGTTCACTGGCGGATAACTTTTTTAGAAATTGGACACACTCTCTGACACCTTGAACCATATTAGGGTACATGGTTCGTCGATCAGGTTTTAATCCCATTGCAATTAAGGTTCCACCACCACCCCCTATGCTAATTTTTGCTCTGCCTTCCGTGTATTGGTTTAAGCCAAATAAGAGATTGGATAATTTCAAAGGATGAGTTTCAAAGGGACTTACAGCCACTGGACCCATTTTGATTTGTCGAGTCTCTTTTGCAAGTGCCGTAAAGTTAATAAACGGATCGATTGCAGATGGATAATTAGCTGTTAAGACACTACTAAAGCCTAGATTCTCAGCAATAACCCCAAGTTCTTTAAATTCATCAGTGGTGTGAGTTGGATCAATTATTATATCTATCTTCATAAACACCAAGACTAACAAATCTATTCAGATTCACAAAGGTAAGGTTTTTGCTAAAATAACAATATGAAAAATAATTTAATCGATAATATTCTCCTTATCTTATTGGCCTTTGAATATTTGTTGTTTGGACTATGGGGTTTACTAGACCCTATTGCACTTTCAAATATTATAGGGTTTACCTTTAATGAGATTACAGCCTTTAGTGAGTTCAGAGCTCAGTATACGTTCTTCACCGCATTGGGCGTGTTGTCAGTTCTAGCTATATTTAGAAATGAATTGCAAATCAGAACTTATTTCATTTTAGCTCTACTCAACGGGAGTTTTGTTATTGGGCGTACGTTAGGAATATTTCTTGATGGAATGCCTGACCAGACTCTTTGGACGATATTTGTGGTTGATCTTGCAGTCTTTTTATTGTGCTCGTGGCGTTATCGTGCACTTAAAAATGCCTAAATATTTTCCTCTAGAAAATTAATCGATCTTTCAAACGCAAGCCCTGCTGAAGGTCGATGATAATCGTTTCTCATTTCACAGTTAAATCCATGCCCTGCTTCAGGGTAAGTGTGGACAATCGCCTCAGGGTAATGTTCCTTAATGAGATCCACATTTTCCATCGGAATTGCTATATCTTGCTCTCCAAAGTGATACATTATTGGGCAATTAGGCGATTGGTCTAAATGATTCTCAGCGATCAAGCCACCGTAGTAACTAACCGCACAACTCACGTTTAACTTTGATGCTGCGATATGAGTCAACATGCCACCGAAACAATAACCCACAATAGCCACTGGGTTATCACAGATTGAGATGGCTGCATCAATATCATTTATTGCGTGAGTGATATCTAATCGCTCTTTAAACGATTTACCTTCTTCAATCTGGCTGTAATCAAGAACAATATTTTTTTCAAATCGGTCAAATAGGGCAGGTGCTATGGCTTTATAGCCTTTATTAGCAAATGATTGGCAAACAGATTCTATATGACTGGTAATACCAAAGATTTCTTGAATAATGATAATGGAGCCTTTTTCCTCGTTTTGAGGAGAGCTAACATAAGCATCTAGTTCATGATTATCTTTAGAAACTAATTGAATCTGCATAACATCTCTCCCTTGTGTATCATCAAGAGTTTATTAGAATGTCTAATACTATGGAAGTTAAAGGTAAACGAGTAATTGTCACTGGGGCTGCTTTTGGTATAGGAAAAGCCATGACCGAATCATTCCTAGAGTCCGGAGCAGAAGTTGTTATTGTTGATATCAATGAAGAAGCTTTAAAACAGACAGCTGGCGATTTAAATGTAGAATATATCACTGCTGATGTTTCATCTGAAGCCGAAATCAAGAATATCATTTCAACTTCTAACTCTTCTATGGGCGGAATAGATATTTTTTGTTCAAACGCGGGTGTCGGTGGTGAAAGCGGTTTGTTAAACACAACCGAAGAAGATTGGTTAAATATATGGGGCGTTAATGTTATGTCTCATATTTATGCAGCAAAACATTCTCTTCCACAAATGTTAGAACAAGAAAGTGGTTATTTTGTTAACACTGCCTCAGCAGCAGGTCTGCTCACTCAGATCGGAGCAGCTGGTTATTCGGTCACTAAAGCAGCAGCAGTCAGTTTTGCAGAATGGCTTGCAATAACATACGGAAAGAAGGGAATTGGTGTGTCATGTCTGTGTCCTCAAGGAGTAAGAACCTCAATGGTAGAAGATGCTCCGGGCATTGTAAGCGCACTAGTTGGAATTGATGGGATTATGGAACCAGCAGATGTTGCTAGTGACGTTATTAATGCTATTGAAAGTGATCAGTTTTTAATTGCCCCACATGAAAAGGTGCTCGATTATATTAAGATGAAAGCCCAAGATTATGATCGATGGATCGAAGGGATGCAAAGCCTACAAACTCAACTCTTAGATAGTTTTCCTGACGCTGAAGACATGTTTAAATAATTAGGCTCTGAGTTGTTCTAGGGCAACTGGAATGGCATCGATATAAGATTGTATATCTTCTAATTTACCCATGCTAATTCTTGACCATTGATTAAAGTCACCGTACTTACCCCTGATCAATATATTCATTTTTAACATTTCATCTCTGAAATCATTGGCATCGATATTACCAAGATTAACAAAGATAAAATTAGTTTCAGAGGGAAGTGCTGTTAAACCGTTTGCGGCGATGCCTTCATAGACCATTTCTCTCGCTTCTAGGATCATAGATTTTGAGAATTTAAGAAAAGCTTCATCGTTGTAACTGGCGATGGCACCAGCTAACCCACCTAGGGAGACTGAAAATTCTCCACTGCCGTTTTTCTTGATCGCTTCTATGACATCTGGTTGAGCAATAATATAGCCAATCCGCTCTCCAGCAAGCCCGTATATTTTTGAAAATGTACGTGATACTGCAACGTTATAGCCGTCCCTAACCAAATCAATCATTGAATTATCGCCGGGTTTATTTGTGATCTCATTGTAGGCTTCATCAATAATGACCAGAGTGTTTTTACTCATATTGATAACGCTGGTCCTCAGGTCGTTAGAGTCGAGTAATAACCCCGTGGGATTATTGGGATTAACGATAGAAACGGATGAGATATTTTTAGCGGATATTGATTCAATAGCTTTAAGGTTAATTTCTAAATTATCGCCATTATCAACCCGAATAACTGTACCGCCAATATTCTGAGCATAACCCAGATGAGAATCCCAGGTAAGTTCTGTGGTGGCTATAGGGTTCTCTCTTGATTTAGCTTGGGCTAAATAACTTAAAGCTTGTGTGGATCCGGCACTAATGGTTATGTTCTCCGTGTCCACATTATGCCGTTCTGCTATCATCGATTTTAATCGATTAACGAGTAAATCAGGATAATAAGCACCCTTGTGAGAAGATTCTTTTATTGCCTTGATTGCTAATTCACTTGGACCATAATAATTTTCATTCCAATGAAGCTGAGCCAATCCTTCACGAGGACCATAAATCATAGGCTCAGCCAAAACTGAGAAGGGGATAACTTTAGCCGTTGCTCCTGCGCCAGCAAGTTTTATTGAATTTGAAAGAAACTTTCTTCTTGAAACGCTCATATAATTTTTAGTTTAGGAAATAATAATAACTTTAACATTTAATAGATGAAGGTACTATCTGTCTATAATGAAAACTTCAGGCACGAATTTCCAAAAAAAAGTCTGGAATGAAATTAAGAGAATTCCTAAAGGTAGAACAACATCCTACAAGCAAATAGCTATTGCAATAGGTCATCCTAAAGCAGCAAGAGCGGTTGCTAATGCATGCGGCAAGAATCCAAATCCAATTATTACTCCCTGTCACAGAGTAATTGCTTCTGATGGAACAATTGGAGGGTACTCAGCTGAAGGCGGTGTTAATACAAAAAGAGCATTATTAGCTAAAGAAGGCGTCTATTTATAAGGGCTATTCTTTAATTCTAATATTGATAAAATTCACTAATCAGGAGCAATTGATTAATATGTATTTAAGCCTAATTAATGGAGAGATATAGATGAAAGAATTCAAAGGGAAAACAGCCGTTATAACAGGTGCTGCTAGTGGTATTGGTTATGCTTTAGCAGAAAAACTTGCAGAAGAAAAAATGAACATTGTTCTTGCTGATATAGAGCAAGATACATTGGATAGTGCAGTAAAAAAGATTTCAGATCACGGTGTAGAGGCAATTGGACTAAAAATTGATGTTATGGATAAAAATGCCGTTAGTTATCTCGCTGAAGAATCCATTAAAGCTTTTGGGAATATTCACATCCTTTGTAACAATGCCGGTGTAGCCAGCACAGTGTCAGGTGATGGAATATGGAATTTCGATGAAAGTGACTGGGAATGGGTTCTAGGCGTTAATTTTTATGGAACTTTATATGGACTTCAATCCTTTGTGCCCCATATGATAAAGCACAAAGAAGAAGGGCATATCATCAATACCATCTCATTGGCAGGTATTTTGCCAGGGGAGGGTATCTACGGGGTAAGTAAACACGCTGCACTAGCACTGAGTGAATCTCTTTGGCAGGGATTAAAAAAAGCTAAAAGTAAAATCAGCGCATCAGTTTTATGTCCAGGTTTTGTAGCCACCAATATCATAGAGTCAGATCGAAATCGACCAGAGAACTTGCCGGCCAAAAATAAAGCTAATTTCGTATTAAAGAAATTGGCTGCTACAGTCCTAAAAAGAGGTAAAGAGCCAAATGAAATAGCAGAGGTTACATTTGATGCAATTCGTGAAAATAAATTCTATATTCTTCCACACACAAATTACGATGAAATGATTAAAGAGAGATACAACCGGATTCTTGAAAGAACAGAACCTCAAGAAGCAGATATGCAAGAAGTCTTGTTGGGCACATTAATGAGTGATAAAGGCGAGTGGTAAAAGTTTTAGCGACTATGCGGATAATAAAAACAATCGGTTACTCCATATCTTCAGTCATCGGATTGTCTATACTATTACTGCTTATTCTCTTTCTCACACAAACCTCAGATTATGAGGTGACTCAAATCACTGGCTGTAAATCTGATTCTCAGATAACCGTCTATTGTGAATTCAGCAAACCCGAAGATATTGTCGTTCTTCCAGATGATCGACACTTGTTAATTTCTGAATTTGGGGCAATTATTCCTCTTAGTCCAGAAAATCTTCCTGGGCAAATCTCATTGTTTGATACAGATACAATGAAAAAAAAGTCAATCAAGTTAACTCTCGGCGAAAACGTATGGGGCGATAATAATTGTCAACGTGATGATCTATTGCTCTCTCCACATGGCATTGATCTTAATCAAAGATCAGATGGACGTTATCAGCTTGCAGTTATCAATCACATGCCTCAAGAGACTGTTGAAATGTTTGAGTTACTTAATGTTAATGATGATTGGGTGTTGCAATGGAGAGGTTGTGTGAATGCACCTGAAACAGCTTATTTCAATGATGTGGCTCTCAGAAGTGATGGAAGCTTCTTTTCGACTCACATGTATGAAAAAGGCATATCCTACCTGAGTTTAGCCTATATCACTTATGCTAAACCAGATACCGGTTATGTTTATCAGTGGAATAATGACAATGGTTTTATCAAAGTTCCAAACTCTGATGGCTCATTTCCCAATGGAATCTCAATCTCAGATGATGAGAAGAATCTATTTATTAATTATGTTTTTAATCACAGAACCTCAAGGTTAAATCTGACAAATCTCACTATAGAAGCTGAGCACTTTAGCAAAGGCACACCAGATAATTCATCTATTTATGGAGAATTTATTTGGGTAGCAGTGCAAGATAACACCGGTACAGACCTACTGATTCATTGTGCCGAGTCAGTCGTCCAATGCTCATTACCCTTTACGATCTATAAATTGAGACAAGATGATTTATCTGAGGTTGAGATATTCTCATTCAAACAAACACAAATGGGTTCGGTTACAGTAGGGGTACCACATAAAGAAAAAGTATGGTTAGGTACTTTTATGGGCGATCGAATTGCATCCTTTAACCTTAATCAAGAGTAGTAAAAATGAAAGCGTATCTATGTAGAGAATTTGGACCAATTAATTCACATAAAGTTGAGGAAATTGACAGCCCGATACCAGGAGATCACGAAGTTTTAATCGATGTCCATGCTGCCGGAGTAGCATTTCCTGATGTTTTAGTAGTTCAGGGTTTGTATCAGATCAAACCTGATTTCCCATTTTCACCTGGGGGTGAATTTGCAGGTGTTATCAATTCGATAGGAGATAAAGTAAAGATGTGGAATGTCGGCGATCGAGTCATCGGTTTTAAAGGTAGCGGAGGTTTCTCAGAACAAGCCATATGCAATGCATACAATATAATGCCTCTTCCAGAGACAATGGATTATGTTACTGGATCTATATTCCCCCTCAATTATGGAACCTCCATACATGCTCTAAAGCAACGAGCTGAACTGCAGCCTAAAGAAACGGTTCTAGTAATGGGCGCAGCCGGCGGATTAGGCATCACAGCAATTCATGTGGCTAAAGCAATGGGCGCAAGAGTTATAGCTGCTGCCTCTTCTCAAGAGAAGCTTGACTTATGTAAAACTCAAGGAGCAGATGAATTAATCCTGTATTCAAGGGACAGCATGGACAAGGCGTCACAAAAAGCTTTTTCGGATGAAATTAAAGTTTTAACTGATTATCAAGGTGTTGATGTCGTTTTTGACCCTGTTGGCGGTGCCTATTCTGAACCGGCCTTGAGGGCAATGGCATGGAAGGGAAGGTATCTTGTTATTGGTTTTACATCAAGCATACCATCTATACCTTTAAACTTAGCATTGCTCAAAGGCTGTCAAATTGTAGGCGTCTTTTGGGGTAATTTTTGTGTCAAAGAACCACTGGTTAATGCTGCAAACTTTAAAGATTTGTTTGCCATGTTTGAGCAAGGCAAAATTAAACCTTTTGTTGTAGAAACATACCCACTGGAGAAAACGGGATATGCCATTGAATTATTAGCAAAACGTGAAGCAATAGGCAAAATCGCTATAAAGGTTCGTGATTAAGTGAGCTCAGTAAAGAGCTCTTCTGTTCTCGGTTTTCTAACTGTCTTAAATATTCTCAATTTTATTGATCGACAACTATTAACCAGTTTCTCCAATTTTATAGTTCCCGAACTTGGGCTGACGAATACTCAATACGGAATTTTATCCGGTCTTGCCTTCATAGTTTTTTATTCTGTGATGGGAGTAATTATGGGAGCTATAGCTGACCGAGTTAATAGACCTAAATTTATGGCCTTTGGAGTAGCCTTATGGAGCTTGTTAACAGCAGCCTCTGGTTTGGCAAAAAATTTCTGGATGCTTTTTTTCCCGAGAATATTTATTGGAATAGGAGAATCCATCTTAACTCCCACGTCATTATCCTACCTATCAGAGCACTTTAATAAGAGAAATATGGGTTTTGTAGCCGGCTTTTATTATCTTGCAGTACCTGTTGGTGTAACACTCTCTTTTTACATAGCAGGTTTTCTTGGCCCTTTATGGGGTTGGAGAAACTGTTTTTATGCTCTTGGTTTACTCGGTTTGATATTGGCCCTATTGATGCTTTTATTTAAAGAAACTCCTGAAAGAGAGCAAGCAATCAAGATGATGCCTATCGGTAAAGTATTAACTAAGGAATCCTTTAAAGAATCAATATATGAATTAAGACAGACTATAAAAGATAGTTATCGATTGAGAATGACAATTTACGGAGGGATAGCTGCGAATTTTATACTTGGGGCTCTTGTTTTTGATCAACTGTGGTTGGTGAATGATAAGGGTTTTGACAGAGCTAACATTCTCATCATAAGTGGGACAATTGGTTTGCCAGCAGGAATCCTAGGCAATCTATTTGGTGGAATAGGGAGTGATTATTTTACAAAGGTAACTGGACAGGGGAGGCAAACCTTTCTGTTTTGGTGTTTATTGATTTTTTCACCGTTTATTATTTTTTATCGATTAACTGACGATACTGGTATTCTTTTCTTCTCAATGATGTTTCTTGGTTTTTTCCAGTGGGGGTGTCTATATGGACCAATTACATCATCGATCCAAGAACTTGCTCCTGAGAAAAATAAAGCATTAGTTTTGGCTTATTACTTATTTTTAACAAATTTAGTCGGTATTGGGCTATCTACGACAGCGGCTGGAATTATGACTGATATTTTAATTGCAAATAGCATTGATAACCCCTATTCAATTACATTACTTACTTTCCAATTACTCTCGGCATTATGCTTACCAGCATTTTACTTAGCTGGAAAAAACTACAATCAAAATTAAATGATTGATATTATGTAGAGAATTGAGGGGAGGGGTTTAACTCATCCTCTTTTTTTATTAAGAGACTTAATTATGACATTATCAAAAAGTATGCCATTACTATATAGCCAGAACGGAGTCTGGGAAGGGTATTATCGATACTACAATTCCTCTGGTGAGAAGATTGACCAACATAAATCAAGACTACTGTGCAGGGTTATAGGCGATGAAGAGTATCATCAAACCAATATCTATCGATGGGAAGACGGCAAAAAAGAGTTACGAGATTTTCCTGCTGAAATAAAAGACAATAAATTGATATTCGCAGGAACTATTGATGGATGGGCTGCTTCAGTTGATCTCGATGAATTTGATCGAACAATGCTTCTTTACTGGAAACGCATAAATGAACCTGACCTCTATATCTATGAAATGATTCAGTTGTCTGATGACAGAAAGCATAGATCAAGGACGTGGCAATGGTTTAATAATGGTAAGTTATTGAAACGAACTCTAATAGATGAGGTAAAGATCTCTGACGATTGGCAATCTTTTGAAAACCAAGATCCTGAATACATTGAAATAACTGAGAATCTTAACTAATAAATTTCAATTCTTTATCGGTTATCCGACCGTACCTTAACTGAAGAACATCTTTTTTGTAGTTCTGTGTGTTTCTCCATGGGTCTCGTGCTCCTTGAAGCGGGAGTTTATCCAGTACCCTTAATACATAACCAGAGTTGAAATCTAGCCACTCACCATCTATTTCAATCTCTCCATCAGGGGTAGGTTGACAGTACTTGTAACCGTTTTTGTCCATGTAGTTAAATAATCGACAGGCGTATTCAGCAGTTAAGTCAGCTCTAAGTGTCCATGAGGCATTAGTGTAGCCAAAGGTCATAATAAGATTAGGGACGTTGCTCACCATCATCCCTTTGTAGGTCATGGACTTTGAAGGGTCTATTTTTTTATTATCAACTGTAATATCAATATTGCCAAAGAGCAGAACATTAAAACCGGTCGCTGTAACAATAATATCTGCCTCTAATTCATCCCCAGATTTCAACTTTATCCCTTTTTGTGTGAACTCATCAATATGGTCAGTCACAACTGATGCATTGCCATCTTTGATTGAGTTAAACAAGTCGCCATCAGGAACTAAGCAAAGTCTTTGATCCCAAGGGTTGTAGGGAGGGGTGAAATGTTTTTCGATATCATAATCTTCCGGAAGATGATCTTTGACTAGACCAATCAAGAAATCTTTTACTCGCTTAGGGTATCTTCTGGCTCTTTTAAAGAAAAAAGATTGCATATTAATGTTCTGCCAACGCATAACATAGTAGGCAATGGTGTTATTAGTAATTCGTCTTATGAAGTTTCCTAAAGGGTTTATATTTGGTCTAACCACATAGTAGGTCGGAGATCGTTGCAACATTGTGATATGTTCTGTTTTTTCAGCCATCGATGGTATGAGGGTTACTGCAGTGGCGCCACTTCCAATAACCACAACGCGTTTTCCTTCATAATCTAAATCATCTGGCCATTTCTGTGGATGTACAATTTGTCCCTTGAAGTTTTCCCTACCTTTGAAACTTGGTTGATAGGCTTTATCGTAATCATAATAACCCACACAAAAATACAAGAAATCGCAGGTAATTATTTCATCCGTATCATCACGTTTATTTTTGTAGGTGACCGTCCACCTTGATTCATCAGATGACCATGAAACTGAATGAACGTGCGAATGGTATTGGATCTTTTCATTAATACTATTTTCATCTGCTATCTCATTGAGATACTCGAGAATAGCTCCTCCTTCAGCTACAAGTTTTTCTCCTTTCCAAGGCTTGAATCGGAAGCCCATTGTGGTCATATCTGAGTCTGATCTGATACCAGGGTATCTAAAAAGATCCCATGTCCCACCCAATTGATCTCTTGATTCTAAAATTCGATAAGTTTTTTGAGGAGATTCTTTTTCGATATGGTATGCAGCACCAATACCAGATAGACCAGC
>CACPJA010000003.1 GCA_902634075.1 uncultured Gammaproteobacteria bacterium | reverse complement strand
TGCGAAGAACTTGGCTTTTCTCGTTTCATATTTGTAACCTCTATAGGGGCAGGAGAAAGTAAACCGCAGCTACCCGATATGCTAAAACCTTTTTTGGGGCCAGTGGCAGAAGAAAAAACAAAAGCAGAAAATGTACTTAGGTCTAGTAATCTCAAATACACCATAATAAGGCCGGGACAATTAACCAATAACCCAGCAACAGGAAATGCAATATTAACTGAAGAGTGCATTCTGGGTACTATGACAAGACAGGACTTAGCAAGCATGGTCATGAAAGCTATCGATGATGATGAAACTATTGGTAAAATCTACTCAACGCTAGATCAGCATAAAGATCCTGATTTCAGTTGGGTACAAAATAGGTAATTGATTTGGACACAGATTTAAAAGAACAAGACACATACCCCTCTAACTCTAGAGCCTGGTATGCTGTGGTTATCCTAACCATAGCTTATGTCGTATCCTTTCTTGATCGACAATTATTGTCTCTAGTAGTCCAAGATGTCAAAGCTGATTTGGATCTTAGTGATACACAAGTGAGCCTCTTACTGGGCTTTGCTTTTGCCCTTTTTTATACCACCATGGGGATCCCAATAGGCCGCTTAGCAGATAAAAAAAGCAGGCGAGCTATTATCGGTGTTGGAATTACTTTTTGGTGTTTAATGACAGCTGCCTGTGGACTAGCCAAAAATTACACTCAACTCTTCCTAGCTAGAATTGGAGTTGGTGTTGGTGAAGCTACTTTAAGCCCAAGCAGCTTATCAATGATCAGCGATTACTTTCCAAAAGAAAAAAGAGGAAAGGCTATAGGATTCTTCAACATGGGTGTCTCAGTGGGATCTGGAATAGCACTAATTGTGGGCGGTCAAATCGTTGCTTATGTGGCCAACTCACCACCATTAGTACTGCCCTTTTTTGGTGAAATTTTTGCTTGGCAAGCTCTGTTTTTATATGTGGGTCTTCCAGGACTGATTGTCGCTGCTCTTATGGTTACGGTCAGAGAGCCAGAGAGAAAAGAAAAAATTAAAATTAAAACTGATCTTGGAGAAGAAACTGAAGAAGTTTCCATTAAAGAGACCATCCAATTTTTACTTGAAAGAAAACACGCTTACGGGTGGCTTTTTCTTTCTATGGCTTGTTCCGTTCTGATTGGCTATGCGTTTCTCTCATGGATGCCTGCCATGTATATCAGGAGTTATGATATTGGGATAGATGTCATTTCTATTTGGCTAGGCTCTGCCTTCTTAATTGCTGGTCCAATAGGTGCAATTTCAACTGGCTGGCTAGGTGATTATCTTTTAAATAAATGCGACAAAGGAGCTCATCTTAAGCTATTTGGCTACACCATGATTGTATTAACCATTGCAGCAACCTTGGTACCATTAATGCCAACCTATCAAACAGCGACCTTGATGTTTGTTCCTCAGTGCTTGATGGCAGCTGGTCAAACAGCTCTGGCCCCGTTAGCAATAGTAAATATCACTCCAAACCAACTAAGAGGTCAAGTGGTTGCTATTTACTTTTTTGTAATTAGTATGACTGGCTATACTCTAGGTCCAACCAGTGTCGCCTTATTGACTGATTTTGTCTTCCAAGACGAGGCATTAATCACCTACTCTATATCTACAGTCTCCCTAGTAGTTGGGATAATAGGAGCCTACGCAGGCTTTAAGGGTGTAAAACACTATAGAGAATATTTATCTGAATCAGATGTTGATTAAGACACAATAGATTTTTCAAAAAGTGACTCTATTACATTATCACTAAGCCCGATCTCTTCTAAAATTTCTTTCGAATGCTCACCAACTTTTGGAACTTGTTGATGCACATCAAAACGTCGATCGTTCATTTCAATTGGCATAGCAGGCAATTTTGTTGAGCCACCGTCTGGGATTTCAATCTTTAGAAGCCCTCCTGATTCATTCAAATGAGGGTCATCAAAAAGATCTTCAGGTTTGTTAATTGGTGCAAATGGTAATCCGGTTTGATCCAGTTTTTCCATTAACTCCTTCTTTGTAAAAGTTTTAAATAGTTCCTGAAGCTTAGGAATGATGATGTCTCTTTTTTCCACTCTGCCGCTATTAATATCCATATCTTTATCTTCAATAAAATCGACTAAACCAAAGGACTGACAAAAACTTTTCCATTGACTGTCACTAACTACACCAATAAATATTTGCTCTTTATTTTTTGCCTCAAATATATCGTAAACAGCCCAAGCTGACACCCTAACCGACATTGGTGGTGGAGCTTTGCCAGTGGTTGCTGTTTGGGCCATATGCTGCCCCATAAGATAAACAACATTCTCATAAAGTGAACTAGTGACTTTCTGGCCTTTTTCAGTTTTTTGCCTTTCTTGTAGGGCCGCTAAAATTGCTATAACGCCAAACATGCCGCCCATAATATCTATGACTGATGAGCCAGCTCTTAAGGGTTGTCCTGGTGGTCCAGTCATATAAGCAAGCCCTCCCATCATTTGAGCTACTTCATCTAATGCTGTGCGATGCTGATAAGGTCCATTGAGAAACCCTTTTGCTGAACAATATATTAGCTGAGGATTAATCCTCTCTAGTTCTTTATGGCCAAATCCAAGTTTATCCATAGCCCCAGGTCTAAAATTTTCAATGAAAACATCAGCTGTTGATAACAACTTTAAAACCACTTCTCTGCCCTCAGAGGTTTTAACATCTAGGGCAATACTTCTCTTATTTCGATTATAAGTTAGAAAATAACCAGATCCTGATTTCTTTAATTTCCTTGTTTTGTCCCCTGTGACCGGCTCTATTTTTATAACATCAGCACCCAAATCACCCAGAATAGAGCCTACAGCAGGCCCCATGACCATATGAGTCATTTCTATCACTTTTATACCCGATAGAGGGCGTAATGAATCGTCCATAATCAAAGTCACATAATTTAGGAAGAATATATTACTATTCTAATTGATATTATGTTTAGATATCACCCAAAATCATTCGAGTGTTATGAGCAAACAAACTGAAATTGAATCAGCTATATTTAAAAGGTTAATAAATCATCTAAAAAATGAACCTCAAATACAGAACATAGATCTGATGAATCTCGCTGGATTTTGTAGAAACTGTTTGAGCAAATGGTATGTCGAAGAAGCCTCTGCTTTAGGGGAGTCAATTAATGAAGAATCTGCTAGAAAACTGATCTATGGAATGGATTATGGTCAATGGAAAAGTAAATACCAAAAGCCTGCCACTGAAGAGCAATTGAAAGCTATGAACGCTCGACAGAAAAAATGAATGCTGAGTCAAAATTTGGTGTTGATAAAATTGTACTTATCTTAGGTTTGGTAATTTACGGCACTGGATTTTCACTGCTTTATATTATTTTTGCACCATTATCTAGAAGCATTGGTCTTTCAACGACCCAATTTGGCATACTGATTGCTATCTCTAATGTCGCTCTCGTCTTCTCTTCATACTTCTGGGGTAAAAGAAGTCAAATCATAGGACGGAAAAGAGTATTCATTATTGGTCTTTTTTCATATGCTCTAGCCTATTCTCTTTTTGCCTTTGGTATCCAAATTGGAATTTGGAGACTGATGGAACCAATCTATCTTTTTGCTTTGTTGTTTGTCATTAGATTGATCTATGGCGCCTTAATTGGCGGCATTCAACCTTCAGCTGTCGCATATATGTCCGATACGACTGCTGCTTCTGATCGAGCACAAGGCATGGCTTTAATTGGCATGGCTTCTGGGATTGGAACAATGATAGGACCTGTCATTGGTGGCGGCCTAGCTTTCATTCATCCTCTATTTCCAATGTATTTTGGTGCATTGATTGCAATCGGAGGTGGGTTGCTTGCTATGAAATACCTAAAGGAAACTGTCATAGAGCCAGTTGAAGAAAATCAAGGAACACTAAAATTCTATGACAATAGAGTCTCACCTTACCTTCTTGGGTGGATGATAGCCTTCCTAGTCTTTACCGGCACACAGGTAATTGCAGCCTTCTTTATTGAAGATAAACTAGGCGTGGTAGGTCAGAGTCAAATAATTAAGGCAACCAGCATCTCGTTGCTCTCTATGGCATTGATGACAACTTTTATGCAAGCGGTGGTCTTGCAAGTTATTAAACTAAAACCTGAGACCCTTCTAAGAATGTGCTTTCTTATTTTTGGTGCTGTTTTAACATCAATCAGTTTTGTAACTAATTTGACTCAATTCTATCTTGCTTTTGGCGGGATTGGCGTTGCCTTCAGTATGATTACCCCAGGATTGAATTCAGCAGCTACTCTAAGCGTTAAACCTTCAGAACAAGGTGAAGTTGCTGGATTTCTGGCAGGAGCACCTGTTGTTGGAATGATTTTTGGGCCGCCAATTGGTGCCTTCTTATATAACGTCGATCCAACGTATCCGTTCTATTACGGAGGGCTGGTGGCAATTACTCTAGGTATCTATTTTCAGTTTATAAAAGTGAATGAAGATACCAATTAATCAGGTGTGTTTTGCTTCGGTGAAACCATCAGAAGCCTGTTCAGATTTTTCATCTCTTCGCCAGATTTGTCTTGGTCCGTAACCGTCTTTCCTTAAAAAATGTTCAGTGTAGACGATCCTCTCTGGATCCAATCGCATCAACTGATATTGTGGAGGCTGATCAAATCCAGTATTAATTTCAGCAGCTGAAGCCTGCCATCTGAAAATGGTCATGCCGTATTCCCAATCAGGTGTTCCTGGATCTAATATCTCAGCGTTTCCAAATAATTGAGCACCCTGAGCAACTACCCAGCCTGCCATCGGATTTGCAACTGCAAAAGAAACCCTAGGATTGCGCTGCATAGCCTTTAGCTTTGGGCTACCTGGCTGAGGTAAAATATAGATGGTAAATTTGTCAGCATAAAACTCCAATGGGCTAACGATTGGACCCTTTAGGCCCAAAGTTCCCAGCATGCCGAGATTGGTTAATGTTAAGGCTCGTTGAATTCTATTTTCCAACATGTCTCGTGGAAGTGGTTTAGTTGTCCAAGGTATTTGATCTAACCAAGGGTGTGCATTACTCATGTTAATCTCCTAATTTAATATGGCGCGCCCGGAGGGATTCGAACCCCCGACCACCTGGTTCGAAGCCAGGTACTCTATCCAGCTGAGCTACAGGCGCACTTTTATATATTATATATGAGAAATAATTGGAAAACTTATCGCCTTATCTCTCCATAGTTCTTCAGCTTCCTGTAGGCTAATTTTCTTGAATCGCAATTGATCACTAGGTCTTAGTTGCCCAATCAGTGTTCGGTCAATTTTAGATACCTGCAAAATCCTAGGATAGCCACCTAGAGTTTGAGCGTCAGGTCCAAGCACAATGGGCTGGCCATTAGCAGGACATTGAATCGTGCCTGGAAACATTGGTGAGCTAATCATGTCACCGTGTTCATCAATTTTAAGAGGTGAGCCGTTAAGTCTTACACCCATTCTGTCAGAGTCTTTGTCTATGAAATATTGGTTATTCTCAATTTCATCTTTTGACGAGGTTGAAAGTAGATTATATTCAGGACCTTCAGTAACCCTGATTAACCAAGAATGACTGTAATTTGCTTGCTGAGTTGCTTCAATTGATTCTTGATAATCCTCCTTATAATCATTCTTTTCCAGGCTAATAAAATCACCCTTTTGAATCATCCTGCCTTTTAAGCCACCAAGTTTAGACGGAAGGTATGTTGAAACACTGCCTAGAAAATCAGTGCCAATGATATTATCTCTAAAAGCTAAATAAGAGCGACACCCATGGGTGGCTCTACCAATCTCAACAATGCTTCCAGAATCAGCTGTAATAACTGTTTTATGAGGGACGGATATACCATCAATTTTAAGCTCCATGAAGGCACCAACAAGAGTGATATCCTGAGAAGAATGAAGTTTAAATTTAGGGCCAACAAATGTGGACTCCAACACAGGGGAATTAATGTTCTTTCCCAATAAAGCATTAGCTAAAGCAGCTGACTCTGGATCTGCAGCACCTGATAATGGAACACCCATGTTTCTCCATCTCCTCCTCCCAAGATCTTGGATAGTGGTCAAAACACCTGAGGAAATAAATTCAATATCCTTCATATCAATCCCTTAACATTGCATTAAATTCTGATTTTGTAATCTGCTCAAAATTTATCTCCATGCTTGGCAAAATTAAAAACGGATCATTTCTTTTTGTGTCAAACAAATTTATTGGTGTTCTGCCAATAATGGACCATCCTGCAGGCCCTTGAATTGGATAAATACCAGTCCTGTTATTGGCTATACCTATGGAGCCTTTTGGTACGAGTGGTCTAGGGTTAGTTAATCTGGGTAGCTTTATTTTCTCAGACAATTCTCCTAGGTAAACAAATCCTGGTGTAAACCCAATCATTTTTACTTCATAATCTCTCTGACAATGCTCAACAATAACTTCACTTCTTGACAGTCCTGTATGGCTTAGAATGTGTTTCATATCAAGAGCAAACTCGTTGTCGTAGCAAACCGGAACAGTTATAGATCGCTCAACCTTGTTGTTCAATGAAGCATCTATCGACTTGCTCTGCTTGTATATTTCTTCTTTGATCTCCTCTCTATCTTGCAATAGAGGGTTGAATTGTATGACCAAAGAATCTTCTCCTGGAACTACTTCAAGATTATTTTGTGATTTGAGAATGTGTTGGGAGAGTTGCCAGAAAAAATAAGGGCAATCAATTTCTTTTTCTTTTAATTTAACCTGGAGAAGATCCTCACTCATTTCTTTAATTACAATTGGAAATTGTCTAGCCATAGTATTTAAATTTTATTCCCTCTGACTCAAGTGCAGCTTTGATTAATTGAGCTGATTCCAAGGCATTTGGAGTATCGCCATGAATACATAATGTTTGTGCATGCATATTGAATCTTTTGCCATCAATTAAAAGGGACTGATCTAAAGCAATCAATTTTGCTTGAGAAATCCTTTTATCGATAGAGTTGATTAAGGCATGATTTTCGCTCCTGCTAACCAAAGATAGATTTTCGTTGTATCGACGATCAACAAAAGCCTCTGATATAAAAGGCAGTTCGTATTTACTGCAGAGTTCTTCAGTTATAGAACCGAAAGGTCCAACAATTTTTAAAGATAAATCATTGTCTTTTATCGCTGAAATAAAAACTTCACTCAATTCCCTACTCCGTGAAACATCGTTATAAAGTTGACCGTGTAATTTTATATGTTGAACAGGCATATCGTGGCTCTTAGCAACATCTAAGAACTCTGTAATTTGAGAGGATAAAGAATCCTTAAGATCATTCTTTGAAATGTCTATCGATCTTCTTCCAAAGCCTTCAATGTCTGGGTAGGAAGGATGTGGGCCTATAGCTACACCCTGCTCTTTAGCAGCAGAAACAATCTTTGAGATACTTGCTTCATTCCCAATATGGCCCCCACAGGCAATATTACAAGAGGTGACTATTTCGAGAAGTTTTAATTCAAGATCAAGTTCATCTGTAGTGGTAAATTCCCCTAAATCAGCATTAAGATCCATTGTTGTTTTATCCTTTTATCTAATCTTATTCTATATGATCAATTGGGTTGATAATAAAGTTTCATAGTGCATAAATGAGTATTTATTTAGGAGATATTACGATTTAATAATCTATCGATAAAGTGGGTTTGCGCAAATATTAGTGCAACAAAATAAATTGATACGATTTTTATAAAAGTACTTATAGGACATATTTTTTTTATGTATTTTTTCTAACTTATTATTTTTCATTAACTTACAAATATCTCTTAAACTAAAAAAATTATCCTTATAGGACAAAAATAATTTTTTGAAAAAAAGTTTATTTTTTTGAACTAAAAAATCTTGAAAAAAGTTTAGTTGAAAGTAATATCTTAATCATCTCTTAGAGACCGATCTGGAAGTAACTTAAGATGCAGAAGGAAGAGTGGAAAAGAGAAAGAGACCTCAAGGGTGAAAGCGAATCGGGGAGAATAAGTTAACGACAAAGGAGAACCGATTCCCACCAAGTCCGAAAAGAGATGTCGGGCAAGGAGCTGAAGAAAAAATCTCGCTTCAGACGCCCCAAGGACTCGACTAAGACAGAGCTTCGGCTCTGTTTTTTTTTACATTTTTGAAGATTTATAAGCCCTAAAGCCTGTATAGGATAATAACGCAGCAAATGGTAAAGCAGCGTATGTTGCGGCTAGTGAGGATAAGCCTAATAGAACCACACCTGAAGCTGCAAACCAGCTTCCCAAAACTTCGCCAGCCCTAGCTAAGAAGGTATCCATGAACACAGTGGACTTATATCGCTGCTGAGTTTCAAGGTAGGTAAATAAGGTCTCTCTAGCAGGTTTACACAAAGCATACTCAAATGTTCTTAGAACACATACCACAAATAAGACCGTCATTATTTCTGGGTAAGCCTCATAAAAGATTAAAGCTAAGAATAAGATTAGACCGTAACTAACCAGTATTAATCCAATACCAAATTTTCTAAAAATAAGTGAAGTCAGGAAAAACTGAAAAAATAATGTTAGAGGTGTCACAATTTGTTCTATTCTTGCAAAAAATCCTGTTCGTTCACAAGGATCGGTTGACCAATCCTGAACGATGCTTAAGGCTATCATCCAACCGAAAGTCATTAGTGCTGTCCACAAAACCATATACAAACTTAAATTACCCAGCATTGAGCCTCTAATAGGTATTAACATAGAGCCGATACCTTTAGCCGAGGAGTTTTCCTCTGTTACGATCTCTTCGTCGGCAACTCTTGATTTAAAATTTGTACTGAGTACAAGCGCTATAGTTAAACCTAGAATTGATATTAGAATGAGTGAGAAAGGACCCCAATCAGACATCGAAGATGTCCCACAGACTTCCATAGAGAAATACCGAGCAATAGAAGAACCACTAAAGGCACCCAATGAACCACCAGCACTGATAATCCCAAAATACATCTTTCCCTGTTCACTGGTAAAATAATTGATCATTGAAACCCAAAAAATAGACACAACAAAAAAAGAAAAGACGTTACACCAAATATAGAACGCCTTGGCGATAAAGACTCTAACTTCATTATCAAAGCTTACCCATCCAAGAAAAAAGCAAATGAGGTTAGCTATAAAGAAAAGATAGGTATAGATAACCACCCTATTACGATCAATATTAGAAACCATCCATGAATAAATTGGGTTAGCAATCAGCATTATGAGCAGAACAATGGAAAGCAACCCAGGGAGATTCTCTAATCCAGCCTGCACTGCCATTTCGTTCCTAACCGGCCTAATTGAATACCATGAGCAAAGAACAAAATAAAAAAAGAAGAAAGCCTTAAGGATTGAGCCAAGATCCTCTCTAGGCATTTGAAAAAAACTTAGTTTGTCTTTTATGGCTTGCATACGATCTCTATCAGATCATTTAATGATGCTAGTTTACTATAAATATTGACGACAAGTTCATAAGCTATCCATAATGAGGTTATAAAATAGTAAATCTTTAACAGACAACTAACATAAAACATAATGCCATCAACCAACATTAACATTAATTTTGATAATAGCTATTCACGGCTTCCTGAAAACTTTTACGAGAAAATCAATCCTGAATCGGTAAGGAATCCGAAGCTAATTGTATTTAATAATGATCTGGGTAATAAACTAGGAATAGAAAATACAGGATCAAAAGAGGCCCTTTCTAAGGTTTTTTCAGGCAATCTGTTGCCCGATGGTTCTGAGCCTATAGCTCTAGCCTATGCCGGTCATCAATTTGGTAATTTTGTGCCTCAGCTTGGTGACGGAAGAGCTGTATTAATTGGCGAAATCATTAATCAAGAACAGAAGCGTTTTGACATACAACTGAAAGGCTCAGGTAAGACAAAGTTCTCAAGACAAGGAGATGGAAAATCAGCCCTAGGTCCTGTGATTAGAGAATATATTCTGAGTGAAGCAATGCATGCGTTAAACGTTCCAACAACAAGAGCTTTGGCAGCGGTAACTACTGGGGAAGATGTGTTTAGGGAAACCAGATTACCAGGAGGTATCCTAACTCGAGTGGCGAAAAGTCATGTTCGAGTAGGGACTTTTGAATACTTTATGGCTAGAAAAGATTTAAAGAACCTAAAAATTCTCGCCGATTACGTCTTGGAAAGGCTATATCCTCAAGCACTAGAATCTAAAAACCCTTATCTCAAAATGCTCCAATCAATAGCTGAAAAGCAATCTCAGCTCATCGCAAAATGGATGGGGATAGGATTTATCCATGGGGTGATGAATACTGACAATACGTCTATCGCTGTTGAAACTATTGATTACGGTCCTTGTGCCTTTATGGATGAATATGATCCTCAAACAGTCTATAGCTCTATCGATCATCATGGACGATATGCTTTTGCAAATCAGGCACAAATAACCCATTGGAATCTGGCTTGCTTGTCCGGTTGCTTAATTCCATTGGTGGATAAAAATGAAGACAAATCAAAAGCTGAAATCAACAAAGTACTCGAGAATTTTTCTAAGAATGTGAATGACGAGATCTCAAAGAAAATGACTCAAAAAATTGGTCTAGAGAACTCAGATCAGGAAAGCTTAGAGCATTTAAGAGCCTTGCTAAAATTGATGCATGAGAGCAAAACAGATTACACCCTAACTTTTAGATCGCTCAGTGAAGTTGCTCAAGGAGAAGCCAAAGAATTTATATCTTTTTTTGATAAAGAGGATTCAATTTCAGATTGGATAAAAGATTGGGAAAAACTTTTAAGCAAAGAGGGAAAAGATAGGTCTGAAACTGTTGATTCAATGAACTCCATAAACCCACTCTATATTCCGAGAAACCATTTGGTGGAACGAGCCATTCAATCGGGAGTCATTGACCAAGATTTTTCCTATATGTTAAAACTTTCAAAAATTCTAGAACAGCCGTTCACTCCTCAAGATATTGAACCAGAATTCCATCTTCCGCCAAAGGAGGAGGAAAAAGTGCATCAAACTTTCTGTGGTACCTAAAAGGAATTAATGGGGTAAACCCTACCCTCAACAATCGTTGCTTTGACCGCTATGTCTTTTATTGTTTTTTGATCTACGGTCAGAGGGTTTTCTTTGAGAACTGTGAAATTTGCATACTTTCCTTTGCTAATAGTCCCATAATCATCTTCCATTCCCATGATATAAGCCGCATTAATGGTCACAGCTCTAAGGGCCTCCAAAGCGCTTATTCGTTGATTGGGTCCAGCAACCTCATTGGCAAAATTAATTCGGTTAACAGCAGCATGCATTAACAATAAAGGAGAGCCTGGAGCCATGGGCATATCGGAGTGAAGCGACATCAGTACGCCAGCTCGTTTGAGATCTCCTAATCTGACCATATCACGAGATCTTTCTGCCCCTACTCCCTTGCGGCTGTATAAATCTGACAAGGCCGTTACATAATAAGGATTAGCGCTAACGATAGCACCCAAGTTTTTTATTCTCTCCACCTGATCAAAACTTGAATACCCAAAATGCACAATAACGGTTCGATGATCATCTCTTGGATTCCGTTCCATATTCTCTTCCAGGACATCCAAAAGACGATCAAGCCCTGCATCTCCATTCACATGAACATGAATTTGGTAACCAGCATCCCAAAATTCTTGAAATGCTTCACGATAAATCTTTTCCTGCATTAACCATGCGCCTTGATGCCCATCCAGATAACCGTCTCTCATGACCATATTTTGAGAGTACATTGCACCGTCAGTAAATAGCTTGATGTGCTGCGGTAAGAATTCAACCTTGCCTTGACCCCACGAAAGATAATCTTTCGATCTTTCAACTAACTCATCAACTTCATATGTTTCTGAAATAAAAAGTCCGCTTGGAATATAAATGGATCTAAATGGGGTGTCTTTATCGCCAAAGACGAGATTTTTTGCCTCCTGAACAGCTTTCACGGAATAAGCGCCTGGATTACCAATAAGGGTAATGCCGTTTTGATGAAGATAGTTTTCAGTAATTTGTAAACCTTTAATTAATCGCTCAGGAGTCGATAGGTAGGACATGATGTAGGGAAGAACAGACACCAAACCTTGTTCAGAAAAGTGCCCCTCTTCAAAACTTGCGTATTCTTTTGCCTCATCATCAAATGAATCGACAAGTTCTTTTGTGATACCAAAAAAATCAAGAGCAGAGGAATTTAAAATAAATTCATGAAATGACCGATGGATCACTAGGATGGGTCGAGTAGCTGAAATCTTATCAAGATCTTGTCTTGTTAACCCACCATGAAAATAATGATGAAATCCCCATGTAACCAATGGCTTGGATAGATCAGCAGAATTTTGGGCTGCAAACTCTAACCGCTGAAGATAAGACTTCCTATCTCTGACCCCTTTTGAACTATTCAGAGGTAATTCCCAATCCTCAATAGCTATAACCTCTGAGAGCATTGTTATAGCTGCGAGGTTTGGGTGCACGTGATGTTCAATCAGACCAGGAACCAAGACATCATCAGAGTAAGCTTGGTTAATTTCTGCCTTTGGAAATTGGCTTACAATTTCATCTACTTCTCCGACAGCCTTAATTCTTCCATCTTCAACTGCAACAGCAGTAGCAATAGGATAATTCTGTTCTAGGGTCACAATCTCTTTAGCAATATATATTTCAACCCGACTATTTTGTTCACTTAAAACAAGATCGGGTAAAAGAAAAATAATAAAAGTTAGAAAGATTATCTTCATTATATAAATCAATCCTTTACGTGAAGTTCTGGCGGAGAGAGAGGGATTCGAACCCTCGATACGCTATTAACGTATACTCCCTTAGCAGGGGAGCGCTTTCAGCCACTCAGCCACCTCTCCTTATCTTGAATTATAGATTATATCTAAATGGAAGTATTTTATAGATTTAGTTAAAGTAAAAGGATGAAGAATTTACTAACTATTTTACTCCAGAGAATAGCTAATGAATCGTAACGTTATTGTTACCTGCGCGGTAACTGGTTCAGGTGATTCTGTTGATAAACACCCTGCTATTCCAGTCACACCAAAGGAAATAGCGTCCGCTGCGATAGAGGCAGCTAAAGCTGGTGCCGCCATTGCCCATATTCATGTGCGAGAGCCTGATAGTGGCAAACCAAGCAGACGTGTCGAACTTTACAGTGAGGTTGTAAGTCGTATTCGTGAGAGCAATGTTGACGTCATTATTAATCTCACCACAGGTATGGGGGGTGATCTTTTTCTAGGTCCTGATGAGGAGCCTATGAATTTTAACGACAACACAGACTGTGTTGGAATAATGGAGCGAATAAAACATGTTGAAGAACTCTTGCCAGAAATTTGCTCTCTTGATTGTGGTTCATTCAATTATGCCGAAGGAGATTATGTCTATATATCAACTCCAAACATGCTGGAACAAGGAGCTAGAAGGCTTCAAGAAATAGGTGTTAAACCTGAGCTTGAAGTCTTTGAACTTGGGCACATATCCTTTGCTAAACACCTTATGGCCCAAGGATTACTGGATGACCCGCCACTGTTTCAGGTGTGTCTTGGTATTCGTTGGGCTGCCGAAGCAAGCACTGCGTCTTTTAAAACCATGGTTGATGCACTACCAGGAGGTTGTAATTGGGCAGGGTTTGGAACAAGTGCCATGGAAATGCCCATGGTGGCTCAAGCGGTACTCTTAGGTGGGAATATTCGAGTAGGCCTCGAGGATAACCTCTATTTGGAAAAGGGTGTTTTTGCATCGAATGGCCAATTGGTAGAAAGGGCATGCAATATTGTTGAACTCATGGGATGTTCAATTCAAACTACATCAGAAGCGAGAGAAACTCTTGGCCTTAAAAAAGCCTAAATAAATGATTAAACTTATTGGAGAATTCTTATGGTTTTAGTACAAAAAAATGTTGCACATCCATGGATGTGTGATGTTTTAGGTCATATGACCACACGCCATTATGTAGCCATGTTTGATGATGCTGCTTATCATATGTTGTACACGGTCTTTGGATGGATTGGGGCTAGTGATGCAGAGAATAAAATTGCTTGGGCAGACGTTCAGCATGTGATTGATTATAAGGCGGAAGTCTCGGTTGGTGATGTACTTGAAATTGATTCAAAGCTAACAAAAATTGGGAACAAATCCATCACCATTCATTATGAGATGAAGAATCTTGGTAAGAATGAAGTTGCTGCGACGCTTCAATGCATTTGTGTGCTCTTTGATTTAAAGACACGCAAATCTGTTGAGATCTCTGCAGAGTTAAGAGAGCTTGCATCAAAGCATCTGACGTAAACAATCAGAAAGAAGTCAAAAATGATGCCGCGTTCCCACCGGATACCTCGGCTTTCCTTGCTGCAACAAGATAATCTCTTCCTTCAGGAGAATCTTCAACATGATTACCGTATATTCTACTCACACGGTTTTTATGAAAAATCTTAATTTGAGCTAAAAAAGGCACTACAGTTTCAGGATTGTCTCCAAAGAGCTCTCGATGTCTTTGTGGAAGTCGATACCAAGGAACTGTCATGTCATCGTGATGTGCATTATGGTAACCAAAGTTTAATGTCAGCCAGTTGATTACTTCAATGTTATAGGAATGAGGATTGCTATATGTGTGCTCTTGTTCCCACTCATAGTTTCCTTGTCTTGCAGGCTTTTCATTGCTAAATAGTGTCAAATTATAAGGGTAATCGTGTTGTATTGAATCCATAAATCGCAGCACAGTTAATAACAAAATATATGAAAAGACATAAAAGAGAGCTACACGAGGAAAATAGATCGATAGAGTTATAAATAAAGACCACCTTATTAGGATCATAATAACGTTCCTAACTCGTTGATCTCTTCTTTCAGGAATAATGAATGAAGTAAACATAGTAATAAAATGCATAATAAATTCATGGGCGGGAATATAAAACCATTCCAAAATTTTTGTTACTTTAAAAATCGTAGGGTTTTTTTCAAAAAAACCTTCGTAGTCAAACCAAACCACATCATCCACATCAACATGGTGTCTAAAATGCTTAAATTGCATATCCTTAAATGTTCCATATGAGGAGCCACAGAACCAGCTAAATAATTCGCCAAGATAAGTATTAAATCTAATTTTCTTAAAAACTAGGTTATGCCCAGACTCATGGACAAGATAAGCAGCAATAATCATTGCATGTGCTAAAAGAATTGAAGATAAAATATTGACAAATATATTCTGGTTAAACAGGCCTATAAAACCTATAAAATAGGCGCCTATAGCATAGAGTATTGCTCCGCCATTATAGATAATACCATCAGATTCCTTGAAAACTTTTTCCATGTTTAAAGCCTATCAAATCTATGTAAATTGACAAAAGTAATTATTTAAATTAACTAATGTAGAATATGGACATGAACCCTTTCGTACTATTCAGCCAGACCCATATTCTAAGTCTCATATTAACTTATGGTCTTATTGTATTATTAACTTTATACATTAAATCTCTTGAAGATGAGAAAACACAGTACGCAAGAGTTTCTCTAGGAGTTTTATTGATTACACATGCATTCTTGCAAATATTTTATGGCTATCAATTTGCTTGGTGGGAATCTTTGCCGCTCCACATGTGTGACTTTAGTAAAGTTTCAATTGGGTTATATCTCTTAGGTTACGGCCCTAGATTTTTTCATTGTGCATTCTTCTGGGGAATTATTCCTGCTTCTATGGCATTAATTACTCCAGGATTAGCATACAGTTTCCCAGATCCAGAATATGTAAATTTTTTCTATGGTCATGGGTTAATACTTCTTGGGGTATCAACAGGATTTTTTGTGTTAAACGAACGTCCTCATTTTAAAGATTTCATTTATGTCACAGGTATCACAATATTATTAACAATAGTTATCTATATCATAAATATATTATTGGGTGATGGAGCAAATTTTTGGTTCCTATTATATAAACCAACAGGTGACACCATAATGAACTTATTTCCTGATGCTCCATGGCATATATTTGCACTAGTGCCTACTGCTATATTTGCATTCTTTCTTACTTACCTACCATTATTGGTTAAAGATAGAATTAAGTAGTTTTTTTATACATTTGTTATTTATATATGTATTATTAGTATTTATATGAATATACGACGAGAAAGATTCAAAAGACTTTACCCAAAAAGACTTGAAAAGGCTATCTGGAGTATTCGATCAATTGGAAAGCTATCAGAAAAATCAAACTATATATTTGAAGAGGATGAAGTCCTTAAAATGATTTCAAAGCTCGTCTCAGAGTTAAAAGTAACGATAGCTAAGTTTGATATAACAAAAGAAACATCAAGTCCTGGAATTAATGATGAAATTAATGATCAACTAAAGAATGAAATTAAAAGTCTTGAGAATGAATTTAATAAAAGAAATGAGTTAGTCTTATTAGAACTTGAGAATATTAAAAGAAATTTAAGAATTTAATTTTATTATCTCCATTCATTATGTTGCATCTTAATTTTCAGTTCAGTTAATTCTCTTTTAATATCATTGATCTCTGAATATATATTTTGTTCAGAGATATCCTGATTATTATCAAGGCCAAATGTAGTGAAAACAGAATTAAGCTCATTAATAATTAGAGATAAGCCTTCATAGATTTGTTTAGAATGGTATACATAATTTGTTTTATTGGATAACTTCTTAATTGACTGAATAGTTTCGATTGATTTTTTTACTCTTTTAGGAAAAAGAACATTAAATCTAGATTCTCTGTGTTTGTATGCTTTGCTTCTTTTTTGTATATCCATATATATATAGATTATTCTCTATATATATACTATATAGATTTATATTCATAATCAACTCAGATTATATTATCTTAAAAGATATTGAATCGTCGACATTACACAAGAAGACCATGCGTATATCGTAAGAAATTGAGTCTTTAGCTCATGCAAAGTGATAGCTGCTATTAATGCCATTAATCTTTTAAAGATGATCATGATTAACCAGATGGCAAAACTAATTAGAATCATTACAGCTATGATAGCTAAACCTTCTGCAATAAAATAATAATTAGGATGCAAATGATTGTGTTGAGTTGGTATGAAAAATAAAAGGATAGATCCAATCACTGAAAATATCTTATTTTTATTCAAGTTAACTATTTTTTATTAGGTCTTTCGCAACCTTGATTGCTTTATCTATGTTCTTTGGTTTGGACCCACCAGCATTCGCAAAATTAGCACGGCCTCCTCCTTTGCCGTCGAGTACATCTGACATTTCTTTTGCTATCTTCTCTGCAGAGATTCTCTCAGTTAATACCTCACTAACACCGATTGATACTCGTACCTTTCCCTTGCTGCTATTACTTGACAGGATAATAACTGCTGATTGTTGTGAATTCTTATACTGATCGATTGCTGCTCTCATAACATCTGCTTCTGTATCATCCTCAAGATGTTTAACAATCAAAGCAATATCATTAATCATTTCCGGCTGAACCGATGTGTCTTGAGATGGTGCGCTTGCTAATTTTGATTTCAGATCTTTGATTTCATTTTGAAGTTTCTTATTACCTTCAATTAACGCTTTAACCTTAACCTCAACATCTTCGCGACGTGTTTGCAGCATCTCAGTTAATGTCTCTACAAGAAATTCTGTTTCCTCAGCCCATTTCAAAGCCTTATCCCCTGTAATTGCCTCAATTCTTCTTGTACCGGAAGAGATACTAGATTCTGTAGTAATTTTGAAAAGACCAATATCACTGGTGTTTTTAACGTGTGTACCACCGCACAATTCTTTTGAAAAATTTCCAACATCAAGAACACGTACTTTCTCCCCATACTTTTCTCCAAATAAAGCCATGGCTCCAGAATCCATTGCTTCATCATGATTCATGATACTTGTTTCAACTTCGATATTCTCTTCTATTTTTTCATTAACCTGAACTTCAATCTGTCGTATTTCATCTTTCGAGACAGCCTGAAAATGAGAGAAATCAAAGCGAATTTTTTCATCATCAACCAAAGATCCACGTTGTTGTACGTGATCACCTAAGACATTCATCAATGCAGCATGAAGCATATGTGTACCCGTATGATTTTTTGTGATTGATTTTCTTTTAATTGGATTAATCGAAGCATTGACCTTATCTCCCATAGAGATTGAACCCTTTGTCACAGTTCCAATATGAATGAACGCATCTCCTGAAATTTGTGTATCTAGTACTTCGAAGAGTCCGTTTTTAGATTCAATACTACCCGTATCGCCAACTTGTCCTCCACTTTCGGCATAAAATGGAGTTTGTTCTAGTATGACCTGACCCACTTCTCCTGACTCTATTGTCTTTTTGCTGTCATTAGAAAATAAACCAATAACTTTTGTTTCAGCATCTAGATCTTTATAGCCGAGGAACAATGATCTAAGTTCATGATTAAGCTCTATATTTTCTACTTGTGAAAATTGACTGGCCTTTCTTGCCATCGATTTCTGGTTTTCCATGGCCTTATCAAATCCATCCATATCAACATCGAGATTATGATTTCTTGCTATATCCTTAGTCATATCGACTGGAAAACCATAGGTGTCATAAAGCTTAAAGATAAAGTCACCTGAAAGCTTATCTGATGATAAAGAAGCTATCTCTTTCTCGAGAAGGCGCATCCCTTGAGAAAGAGTTGAGGCAAAACGTTCTTCCTCCATTTGAATAATACGCTGTATGTAATCTGACTTATTATCTAGTTCTGGGTAAACAGAACCCATTTCTTTAATTAAAGGAACAATTAACGAAAAGAAAAACGGTGTTTGAATTCCTAATTCATAGCCATGTCTGAGTGCTCGTCTGATAATTCTTCTAAGCACATAACCTCGACCTTCATTTCCAGGTGTGACACCATCTGCAATTAGGAAAGCAGTTGAGCGAATATGATCAGCAATCACTCTATAGTGGCTGTCATCGCCTTGATTAGAGATTTTCTTAATAGCTGATAAAAGATTTTGAAATAAATCAATATCATAGTTGCTATGGACATTTTGCATAACAGCAGCAATTCGCTCCAAGCCCATTCCTGTATCCACTGAAGGTTTAGGTAATGGGTTCATCGTTCCGTCATCCTGTCGGTCGAATTGCATGAACACTAAATTCCAGATTTCAACGAACCGATCACCATCTTCATCCTTAGATCCTGGTGGTCCACCGGGAATTTCAGAACCATGATCATAGAATATTTCGCTGCAAGGTCCGCACGGCCCAGTATCTCCCATCGACCAGAAATTGGACTCCTTACCCATACGAACAAGGCGATCTGATTGAATACCAATTTGATCTAACCAAATCGATGCTGCTTCATCGTCGTCTTCAAATATCGTTACCCATAATCGATCTTTATCAAGTTTTAATTCTTCAGTAATAAAATTCCAGGCTAGTTCAATAGCTTCCTCCTTAAAGTAGTCGCCAAAGCTGAAATTACCGAGCATTTCGAAAAAAGTATGATGCCGAGTTGTGTAACCAACATTTTCAAGGTCATTATGCTTACCCCCAGCCCTTAAACAGCGTTGAGAAGAAACCGCTCTACAGTACTCTCGGTCATCTTTACCAAGAAAAACATCTTTAAATTGAACCATGCCAGCATTGGTAAATAAGAGAGTAGGATCATTTCCTGGAACCAATGGGGAACTCTCAACCACTTGATGGCCATTATCTTCAAAATAACGAAGAAATAACTCTCTGATCTCATTCGTTTTCATTGTCATCCAACCTCTTCACCCTTTAGTAGCTTCTTTATTGTTATTTTTACTTGATCGATTGTAAAACCTCTGTTGTTAAGAAACTTCATCATCTTTAATTGATTATCATAATCAAGTTGTTTTGCATTCCCCAACTTTTTCTCGACCACCTGCTCGGCAGATTCTAGCCATTCTGAATTTTCTATCTCTTCAATATACCTATTTATCAATGACTCGTCCGCGCCTCTTTGCTGCAGTTCAGCTGATATTTTTAATGGTCCTTTACCATTTTTCTTTCTGGAAAAAATAAAAGCCTCGACAAATCTTTCATCACTTAACAAGTTATCTTTAATTAAGATATCTAATTCTTGGTTAATCAGTTCTCTATCAAAATTATGAGTAGATAATTTTTTGTACAACTCATAGCGAGAATGCTCTCTTCTGGATAGATAATCCATGGCTTTTTTTCTAATGATCTTGTTTTCAGATGGAGATTCGCTCAAAACTTTTAAGATTAAGAGCTAACTATTTTCCATTAGTGGAATTTTTCTTCTTGGATACAGAAGGAATCATGGTATCGAGAATTTTTTGCTTAATCTCTTCTTTAATCTTTGGGTTTTCAATTAAATATTCTCTAACATTCTCTTTGCCTTGACCAATCCTATCTCCATTATAGCTGTACCATGAGCCAGACTTTTCAATAAGATTATTTTCTACTCCTAAATCAATGATTTCCCCTTCAGTAGAGATACCGTGACCATACAAGATTTCAAATTCAGCAATTCTGAAAGGTGGTGATACTTTATTTTTAACCACTTTTACACGTGTTTGATTACCTACAATTTCATCGCCTTTCTTGATAGCGCCAATTCGCCTTATATCTAGTCTTACGGAAGAATAAAATTTCAAAGCATTGCCGCCAGTTGTGGTTTCAGGGCTACCAAACATTACTCCAATTTTCATTCGGATCTGGTTGATAAATATAACCATGGTGTTGCTTTTTTTGATATTTGCCGTCAACTTCCTTAAAGCTTGTGACATTAGTCTAGCCTGCAAACCGACATGTGTATCACCCATATCGCCTTCAATTTCAGCTCTTGGTGTTAACGCAGCTACAGAGTCGATAACAATAAGATCAACAGCGCCCGAAGCAACCAACATGTCTGTAATCTCTAAAGCCTGTTCACCTGTATCAGGCTGAGAAACATAAAAATCACTGGTATTAACGCCTATTTTTTCTGCATAAATAGGATCAAGCGCATGCTCAGCGTCGATGAACGCTGCAGTACCACCGGCTTTTTGACATTCTGCTACAACTTGCAATGTAAGGGTTGTTTTTCCAGATGATTCTGGGCCATAAACTTCTACAACTCGTCCTTGAGGAAGGCCACCAATGCCGAGAGCTGCATCAAGACCAATCGAACCAGTTGATATAGACTCTATTGAATGGTCTACATTATCTTCACCTAACTTCATTAAAGAGCCTTTTCCAAATTGTTTTTCAATTTGACTAAGTGCTGATTCTAGTGCTTTGCCTTTATTTTTTTGATTCATGTATTAACTCTGAAAAAATTTATTTGATTGAAATTGATTACCAAATTATATCCTTTTAATGAATTTAATTCTCGATTGATTTGTTCACTTTTGACTCTCTATAAAGAATAATAACTCCGCCTAAAATTATAATTGCCGCTCCTAACCAAATCTTTGAATCCACGACTTCATTGAAGATAAAATAACCTGCTAAAGAAGCCCAAAGAAGACCTGTGTATTCGAAGCTTGCGAGAAATGATGCCTCTGCTTTTTTTAGAGCGATATTAAAAAATAGAAATGCAAAGCCACCAACTAATCCTGTAAGAAAAAATAAAACCCAATCCCACATGGTGGGAGGAATCCAATCAAAAATACTAATTGCAGCTCCTAGTATTGTAGGACCAAAAAAGATGTAGAAGCTTAAATTTAATGGGGATTCTCGACCCGATAGTTTTCTTGTGGTGAGAGTATTTAAGGCATATGTAACAACCCCGATCAGACCATAAATAGTTCCTGCTAGACTAAACTCTGTGCTTGGCTCGAGGATAATTAAAACACCTGAAAATCCTATTAAAACTGCTGACCATCTCCACACACCTACTTTTTCTCCCAACAAAGGTCCTGATAGAGCTGCAACAACAATGGGTGCTACAAAGACAATCACAAAAATATTTACTAAAGGCAGAAGCGCAAGTGCTGCGAAGAAAGTAAAAGATGAAATCATCATTAGCACTGTTCTTAAAAAGTGCCACCCGGGTATTGGTGTGTTAAAACTCTTAACCCCATATCTAATAGCACCAATAGCTCCTAGTATTATTAACGAAAATCCTCCCCTGAGAAATGTCATTTGGGCAACTGAAAACTTATACAGTAAGATTTTTGCAATAACGTCCAAGACAGACATCAAAAAAACAGCAAAAAGCATGCATAGGACTGCAGTATATATGTTCTTATTTTTCACAATACCGTTTAATTACTTATAGTTTAATTTGATCGCATCCACCTTTGACAGGAAGCTCAATCTTACTAAATAAGGGATTGACTTCATCTTGTGTCTTGGCGTCAGCAGCCTTCATTATAAGCTTTGGATTTAAGTGTTCTGCAAATAAATTGATAAAACTCATTGCATACCTACTCAGAATCATCCCCCTTCTAAAGCCAAAATAAGTGGTACATTTAGGAAAAATATTTTCACCACTGACAGCTATGAAGTCTTCATGATCGTCACACTCGTAAGCCATACCTGAGATCACTCCTATTCCCATACCCATTTTCACATAGGTTTTAATGATATCTGCATCACGGGCAGCAAAAACAATATTGGGAATAAGATTTTTTTTATTAAAAGTCTCAGTAAAACTAGTGTCTGGCCCAACACTAAATGCATAAGTTACAAGAGGCTCTTTTGCTAGACGACGAATGGTAAGTTTCTTTAGGTCCTTTTTTATTGGATGATCTAAAGGAGCGATAATTGCATTGAACCAATGATAAGCTGGAAGAAGAACAAGATCAGTGCTCACTGCCTCAAGGTCGGTTGCTATAGCTAAGTCAACTTCATTTGCTATAACCATTTCTCTGATTTGCTCAGAGGATCCTAATTTTAACTCTAACTTAACCTTAGGAAAATCCTCTTTGAAGACCTGTATGACTTCAGGGAGAATATATCTAGCTTGTGCACTAGTAGTGGCTAAAGTGAGAACGCCTTCATCTATATCTGATATCTGATTGCTTAATAATTTTATATTATCTACATCCTGCAAAATCTTCTTTGCATACCAAACAACCTCTTCACCAAAAGAAGTTAGCGCGGTAATCTTTTTACCTTTACGTGCAAAAATAAAAGCGCCCAATTCATCTTCAAGCAGTTTTATTTGCTTGCTTATTCCAGGTTGGCTAGTGTTTGAAGATTCTGCCGCTTTAGTAATATTAAGCTTATTATCAACAATAGAGAGCAGGTATTTAAACTGGGTAAGTGTCATAACAAAAAATTAAGTTATAAAGGATTTATTATAACAATAAGTTATATATAATTTTTCTTAAGATTTTATTATTTTTGACTAAGGTCTGCCTTTGACAACAATTGCTTCATACATAATCCCTTCTTTGAAAAAACCAGGCCATTTAGCGCCTATTCGAGGATTGTTCATCAAGACTAAAGGGAAGCATTCGCTGAGTTGAGCGGGTTCTCTTATGGTTGAAGTCATTAGATAGCAAAACATCTGTGTGCCTTCATCGCCCTCAACCCACCATGACCCCGTATAATCTAGATCTGATTTTAATACACCGCCTCGATCAAAGTAGGTGTCCACATCAAACGGTTCAGGTATTTGTACGGTATACCTAATGGTTGCAGAAAATAAATTGGTCCAATAGCCAGGCTCTGCATCAGTTTCTTCAGCTGTTTGAGAATAACTAGCAGAAACAATAATAAGACCAAGGATTGAAGGAATTAAAAATGTTTTTCTCATAAAACTTATTATGACATATTTATCAAAATAAGGTTATTTGAAGAATTTTGCCAGGGCATTGCCAAAATTCTCATTATCGACAAGAAAAGAATCGTGGCCATTTATTGAAGGAAGCTTTAATAGATCGACACTATATTTCTGAGTTGAAAAGGCATTATAAAGGTCTTCCTGGCACTGAAATGGGAAAATATAATCTTCTTCAACGCCTATAATTAAAACTCGATTTAAATCAAGATTTTCAACTGTCTCTTCAATATCATCGCAATCTTCAGCAAAATCAAAAGCATCGATAGCATTTGATAAATACAAATATGAATTGGGGTCAAAATCACTGATAAAATCGTCTGATCTTCGCTTCAAATAGTCTTGAATTTGGAATCTATTGCCAAATAAATCTGCCCTTTCAGCAATATTCTGAATCAGTTTTCTCCCAAACCGTTTATTCCATTCGGTTGGAGATCGATAAGTAATCATTCCTAAAAACCGAGCGTGTTTCATCCCCTCAAGTGGAAGATCATCTTGGTTATAGTTGCCTTCTTCCCACTGAGGATCTGAAGTAATCATTGATCGTTGCAAAGATCTTAGAGCAATAGAAAAAGGTCGGGATGACGATGCCGCTGAAATTAAGACGAGGTCATCTGTAATACCTGGAAATTGCTTGATTAAACTCAATGCGGTCATACCGCCCATAGAAGGACCTACAATTGCCTTTAGCCTCTCTATACCAAGACCATCAATAACTGGCTTTATTGAAGAGGCAATGTCTTCAATACTTATTTCAGGAAAACTCAGTCTGTATTTTTTTCCTGATTTGGGATCCTTGCTTGAAGGCCCAGATGAGCCGAAACAACTGCCTAAGGAATTCACACAAATAATAAAATATTGACTTGCATCAATGGGTTTATCCTTGCCTACAATACTCTCCCACCAACCAGGGCTACTATCGTCTATAGAGGATGCAATATGAGCTGAAGGTGATAAACCAGTTGTAACGAGAATGGCATTATTTTTCTTAGTGTTTAGAGTTCCAAGTGTCTCGTAGGCAATAGTAATAGGATCGTTAAACACAGACCCATTCTTAAAAATAAATGGTGGCTCTATGGTCACTAATTTTTTTGCAGTAGCGTTCATTTGGATAATCGTATTATCCAATAAAGCGATCTAGGAAAACCAAATAAATAATTATTTATATAGATCTAAAAAATCTAAGGGTTTAGACAGAAAGGGATTAAAATATCATCAAATACACCTTGATAAGATTGACCCAAAATGGCTTAAATGAAATATGATTTATAACGACATAATTGAGACAATTGGTAAAACGCCAGTTGTCAGAATCAATAAGATAGGGCCCAAAGATCAAAATATCTTTGTCAAATGTGAATCATTCAATCCTTTAGCTTCTGTGAAAGATCGATTGGCCATTGCAATTATTAGTGATGCTGAAGAATCTGGAAAATTAACTCCAGGACAAACTGTTGTGGAAGCTACCTCAGGTAACACAGGTATTGCCTTAGCTATGGTCTGTGCAGCTAGAGGCTATCCATTTGTGGCTACTATGGTGGAAACCTTTTCTATTGAACGAAGAAAAATTATGAAAGCTTTGGGTGCAAAAGTCATCCTAACCCCAGCTGAGGAAAGAGGAACAGGAATGGTGAACCGAGCTAAAGAATTAGCAGAAAAGCACGGATGGTTTCTGGCTGATCAATTTCAGAATCCAGCAAATCCAGATTATCATCGTAAAACGACAGCGGTGGAGATTATCAATGACTTTAAAAATAAGAAACTAGATTATTTTGTTAGCGGATGGGGCACAGGAGGGACTATCACCGGAGTGGGTGAAGTTCTAAAAACAGAGAGACCGGATATAAAAATAGTTGGCGTTGAACCAGAATTAGCCCCTTTGTTATCTAAAGATGAATGGCAGCCCCATAAAATACAGGGATGGACTCCTGACTTTATCCCTGCAATTCTTGAAAAAGGAGTAATCGATGAAATTGTGACTGTCGATGACGAAGCATCCATAGAGACGGCCAAAGATTTAGCTAAAAAAGAAGGGATATTCTGCGGTATTTCTGCAGGAGCAACTATGCAGGGTGCTATACAAATCGCTGAAGTCGCACCAAAAAATAGCACCTTCTGTGTCATGCTACCCGATACAGGAGAGAGATACCTGTCATCCCCTCTCTTTGAAAATATAACTGAAGAGAGCGATGATGATTGGCTAGCTGCTCAATAGTAACTATTTCTGAATTACTGCTTCTTCCTTAAAAAACATGTTAATCGATACTAAAATGTATTAGGTTATTATCATCCTATTTATGAGAACTCTTTTTAAAATTATATCTTCCCTAATTTTGTTGCTTATAGCTTCATTAGCAACCTATGTAACCTACTTGTATCTCCAAAATCCTGTTGTTGTATCAAGACTCGGTGGAGTAATCATGGGCAATAGTCCAGGTATCCCAGAATTAGTTGTCGCCAAGAATGGGTACCCACTCATACAAGCAACATCTAAATCAATCTCTGAAGAATCAATTAAGTCAGCGATGAAATTTGCAGAAGAAACTGATTCTCATTCATTATTGATCTTCCATAAGAATGAAATTCAACTAGAGCATTACTTTCCTGAATATTCAAAAGAATCTATTACCAGCACAGCTTCTATGCACAAATCGGTTTTAGCAATATTAATAGGTATAGCCATAGAACAGGGCTACATAGAAAGCATTGACCAACCAGCATCGGACTTCTTAACTGAATGGTCGGATGATAAAAGAAACCAGATTACTATTCGTCAAATGCTTCAGCAATCAAGCGGTATTGATTATCCTGAATTCTCTTTTCATCCTTTAGGCGAGTGGAATGAAATGGCTGTGGGTGATGACGTGATGAAAATTACACTCAATCAAATGTATGAAAAAGATCCTGATACTGAATTTGCATACAACGGCATTAATCCTCAAAATCTAGGGCTTCTATTGCAAAGAGCAACCGGTCAAAGGTATTCGAGCTATTTATCAGAAAATTTTTGGCGGCATCTGGCAGAAAAGGATTCTTATGTCATTTTGGATTCTGATCAAAATAAAATGCCAAGAATGTTTTGCTGCTTAGATGCTATAGCAAGAGACTGGCTAAGAGTTGGGATATTGATTCTTAATAAAGGGGTATTAAATCAAAAACGAATTGTCTCAGAGTCTTGGATCGAACAAATGACATCATCTTCGGAATTAAATCCAAATTATGGCTATTTAACTTGGCTAGGAATGGAACATCAAGAACGAAGAATCTATAATAATAAAAGCACGGCAACTGGTTTTCACAGTGAACCCTATATAGATAAGGATGTAATTTATTTTGATGGTTTTGGTGGTCAAAGGGTCTATATCATTCCTTCTCGGGAGCTTGTGATTGTGAGAACCGGAGCTATAAAAATGGACTGGGACGATGCCAAGTTACCGAATATAATTAGTAAGGGGATATTATGATAAAACGTTTTATAAAAAAGACACTTAAATGGACATCAATTGCTCTAGCATTGGTGATAGCAACTACTTACGTTCCTGCGACTATGGGTGCGTATGGATTATTCTGGGAGCGCTGGACAACATCAATACTAGGCAACCCATTAAGTCCAAGATTCTCTTGGTACAAACCACTAGAATTAACTGCAGGGAATTTTAGTGAGCCATTAGCCACAATCACTACTGATGAGAGTGGGATCCCGATCGAAGTGTTTGAAACTGCCAGTAGATACGCTGAAGAACATAAGAGTAAGAGTTTAATTGTTCAACATAAAGGCAATATTATCTATGAGGATTATTGGGACAACACCGAAGGGGATTCTCTGTTTGGTCTTCACTCCCTTACGAAAACGATGAATGCTCTCCTTATGGGTCATGCCATCAAAGATGGTTTTATTGGATCTGTGGATATTCCTGCCAGTGATTTTATAAACGAATGGAAAGGTACTGAAAAAGAAAATATTACGATTCGAGATCTTCTGAATATGGCGGGAGGACTTAAAGAAGATTACAACTTCTCCCCAAGTTCACAAAGAATACAAAGAATCATGGGGACAGACATTACATCTGCAAATTTGATGGTTAGTGTTGACGCTCCGGCTGGAACCGTTTTTTCACACGTTAATCCAAACAGTCAAATGCTAGGAATCATTATTCAACGAGCAACAGGTCAAAGGTATGGTGAATACTTTTCAGAAAAAATCTGGCAACCGCTTGGAGCAAGAGATGCCTTCTTCTTTGTAGACCAAGAGGGGGGTATGGTGCATGCCGATTGCTGCATGTGGGCCTCCATTAGAGACATGGTTCGTGTCGGTGAAATGTTATTAAACAAAGGGGTTTTTAATGGTAAGCAAATACTTCCAGAAGGCTGGGTTGATGAAATGATTGTTCCCTCAAAAGCCAATGTTAATTATGGAATGCAGATCTGGCTAGGTAATGAATACACTCAATACAGACCTTACGACTCAAGATTAGAGGCTTTCTCAAATATACATAATGAGCCTTATAAAACTGACGATGTTTTTTACATGGATGGATTAGGCAAACAAAGACTTTATATGGTGCCCTCAAAATCTCTAGTAATTCTAAGAACTGGAGATAATTCTCGCGAGTGGGATGACTCCATGTTGCCCAATCTTTTTATTGAGGCCTTGAAATGAAAATAGCAATCGTAGGTGCCGCTTATACAGGCTTCGCTGCCGCCAAGCATTTTAAAAAACTAGGGCACACGATAACGGTCACAACCACAAAAGAATCTAGAGTCGAAGAACTGGGGGCGGTTTCCGATCAAGTTATGGTCATGGTTGGCAGTGATAGAGAAAAAATGGCTACACTACTTGAGGAGCAAGATATTTTAGTATTAACCGTAGCAGGAGGTATGGTGGAAAAAGACGGCAAGACAGTCATGGATGCTGATCTTTATAGAGATGCATATGTTGGAACGGCGGAAAGTGTTGTCGAAGCTATAAACTCCGGCGCAAAAGTTAAGCAAATCATTTTTACTAGCTCGCTAAATGCTTATGGAGATGCTCATGGTGAAGCAAGTATTGATGAAGAAGTAACTGCCAATCCTCTAAATCCTTTCCAAGAAGTCTATATTGAGACCGAAAATTTATTATCAGATATAGCGAATGAAGATATGCCTGTCTGTATTTTTAGGACGGGTACTATCCATGGACCTGGCCGGGAATGGAAAAATCAACTTAAGATGATGGCCGGACAGCCTATCCCATTTGATGGCTCATCGGATGCTATGATTATCCATCGAGACGATGTAGTTCAAGCAATTGATCTTGCTATAGAGAAGAAGTTCTCAGGGTTATTTAATCTCTTTAATGAGGTCTCATCTTCAAAATCAGAATTCTTTGCTCAAGTTTGTGATGAAAATGGTTACGAGCATGTTCAATGGCTTAATCTCAGCCCAGGTCCCAAAAATGTTTCTAATGAAAAGATTAAAGCTAATGGGTTGAGGTTTCTAGATCCTGATGCAAAAAGAGATTCTGAAAATCTACTCGATTAGATTCTCTGGCAAAGCATAAGCAATTAACTCATCACTAATACCATTTGGATAGTTCCACATATGGCCTCCAGTTGCTATAACCACATATTGTCTTCCATTGGCCATATAAGTCATGGGCGTCGCCATAGCAGCAGTCGGTGCTTTCATTTCTAATAACTTTTCGCCGGTCTCTATATCAAAAGCACGGAAACGTTCGTCTGCTGTCGCCCCTATAAAAATAAGGCCGCCTGCGGTTGTGATGGCCCCTCCCGCAAAGGGGGTTCCCCATTCAAAACCAATAGGCAAAGGACTTAGTTTATCAATCTTACCGAATGGTTTTTTCCATAAAATCTCTCCCTCTATCATGTCAACAGCAACCAACATTGACCAAGGTGGTTCAGTACAAGGGGTATAAAGAGGTGATAAGAGAGGTTTTTGTTGAAGGCCATATTTAGTGCCTTTAATAAGCCCTGGTGGACCCATAGGATTTCCTGCCATGGGCGTTTTAGCTAAATCCTTATCGACATTCTCTTCAGGAATTAATTTCACATAAAAGGGCACCTGGGCCACAGGCACAATTAGTATATTACGTTCTGGGTCAAACGCACCTCCTCCCCAATTAGCTCCTCCACCAACCTGTGGATACATAATGGTCCCTTTGGTTGACATGGGCGTAAACATCCCTCCGTACCTTGCAGAAGCTATCATTTCTCTGCAGGCTTCTCGTTCATAAGGAGTAACCCCCCATGCATCATCAGGTGATATTCCCTGCCTGACAAGGGGTGGTGGCTTTACTGGAAAAGGTTGAGTCGGTGATAATTGATCACCTAAGATCCCGTCAGTTGGAACTTCTCGTTCTTCGATATCAAAATAGGGTTCACCGGTGTCTCTATGAAAAGTGTAAACCATACCAGTTTTTCCTAATGCAATAACGATAGGACTTTTACCACTCTCAGTGGTTACATCTACCAATAAAGGATGTGTTGGCAAATCCCAATCCCAAATATCATGGTGAATAGTCTGGTAATGCCATACCAACTCTCCAGTTTGTGCGCGTAAAGCTAAGACTGAATTGGCATAACGATTATCACCTGGTCTTAGTCCGCCATAAAAATTTGGAGAAGCGCTTGCTGTAGGAATAAATACTAAATCTCGTTGCCTATCTACAGACATAGTTGTCCAAACGTTGGCACCTCCAACCGAATAAGGAAGTGATTCAGTGGACTCAGGGTCTCTGATCAATGTGTCGAAGGACCATAGAAATTCCCCTGTCACTGCATCAAATCCTCGAACAGCACCATTGACAGAGCTTGCATCTTTAAATTTGTTTCCAGTGCCTCCTATAATCACCACTCCATTGACAACTGCAGGCGGTGACTTAAGTTGCATTGCTTGAATCTGGTTAGTTGGTTCAATTTGCTTGATATAAGGCAAGACATCAACAACACCCTGAGATCCAAATTCTGAACAAGGAATGCCGCTGATGGCATCAACAGCAATTAGTCGTTTATCATTGGCAGCGAGAAATAGGCTATGAGCACACAATTCACTCTGCTCTTTATTCGGGTTTTTCCATTGGGCTAATCCGCGACAATTGAAGCGTCCTGCAAACGGTCGTAAATCAATTTTTGGATCGTAAGACCAAACTTTCTCTCCCGTTGCTCCATCTAAAGCGATAATTTCATTAAATGGAGTACAAAAAACTAAAAACCCTCCTGCTTCATCTGGCAATATTATTGGAGTGACTTGAAAGCCTACTAATCTTTTTAAAAAAGAGAATTGTTCTGGAACTCGATCCAAATGACCTGTTTTATATGTCCATGCCACTTCTAAATTCTTAATGTTCTCTCGATTAATTTGATCCAAATGAGAATACCTAGAACCGCCTTCATCACCAGCGTACTGAGGCCAATCACTTTCCGAAGCAGAAGCAGGATGGAAAAAAAGACCGCTAATCAAAAAGCTATAAAAGAGAAGGTAGAATGAGTTTCTTTTGAAATTAATCATTGCTTTAAAATATCACGTTTAAACAATAAGAGTTAGCCTTTAGATTAGTCACTTTTGCTGATCCTCCATATCCGACCTGCGACATCATCGCTTAATAAGATTGATCCATCATTCATCTCAGCTAAACCAACTGGACGACCGTAAATTTCTGCTTTGCTCTGATCAGCTATAAAGCCTGTCATAAAAGCCTCAATAACACCTGTAGGATAACCATTTTCAAAGGGGATAAAAAGCAAATCATATCCGGTTAATTCTGATCTTGATACGCCTCCCCGCCTGGCCACAAAGGCTCCGTTTTTATATCTATCATCAATGTTGATTCCACTATGAAATATCAAGCCTAACGGTACAGAGTGAGCATCAATGGCAAGATTCGGTACTCTAGAGTTAGCAAGAGCTTTTTCGGTTTTTTCAGGGTTTAATCGCTTTTGAGTTGGGTCTGGGTATGTGCCAAAATATGTGTAAGGCCAACCGTAAAAAGCTCCGTCAATAACCTCTGTTAAATAGTCAGGAGGAACAGTCTCACCCAAGCCATCTCGTTCATTAACAGTTGTCCATAATCTTTTAGTTGTTGGCTCGTATGCCAAACCTACGGGATTTCGAAGCCCAGTAGCAAACAATCTTTGTTCATCACCGTTCAGCCCTATTTCCCAAATGGCTGCTCGTGATGAATCATCAGTCCCTTCTTCATTTACATTGGTGCCTGAGCCAACAGCAACTAGAATTTTCTTCTTATCGTCTGACAAGATTATATTTCTGGTCCAATGATTATTTGGCGGTCCAGAAGGTAGGGATAATATCTTTTTACCCTGGTCTTTTACTTTGTAACCCTTAAATCCGTATTTAATAATTGAATCTGTGTTTGCTACAAATAACTCTTCGTTAAAATAAATCATTCCAAAGGGTTGATTTAACCCCTCTAAAATAATTTCGATCTTTGGTGTCTTATTTTGAAGATCAATGTGAAGAACATTATTGGGTGAAGGCCCAAAGATATTCATTGTCTCTAATAGTTCCACTGTCTCCTTTGGCATACCTGGAAGTGACTCAGTTCTCGATTGGGTAACCAGTAAGTTTCCGTTAGGCAATACCAATATCCAGCGAGGTGAATTTAGACCATCCACTAAAATCTCAGCCTTAAAACCTTTAGGTAGATTGAGATTAAGATCAGTGTTATTAATTAGTGTCGGCAAACGGATGACACTTGGTCCAATTTCATCAAGAACAAGTGGTTCTAGGTCCTTGGCTAGCAACAGACTGTTACTGAGCAGAAAAAATAAAAATATTAGTAGTTTGAATTGTTTCATAAAAAAACTGGGTAGGTTTCCCTACCCAGTATTATATCCAAGTTACCCTTATAAGGGACTCAGAGTTTACATATATTGCTCTCTGTACCAATCGTTAATGTCATCACCAGTGGTCAATAAAACATCATCGTGACTCGCAATGTACTCAAAGGCTCGCTTAAGATGTTTAAACTTATTTGGCTGCCCTACATGGAATGTATGCAAACAAATTGGCATGCATCGTGCATTGGTCGCGCCCTCTTCATAAAGAACATCAAACTGATCAACGATCATATCACCAAAAGCCTCAGAAGAGACTCCTACTCCAGAGTGTCCTAGAAAGGCTGGAATATCATTCAATTCAACTGTGTAAGGAACAGCAATTAAATTATTCTTTGGTGTGTTAAACCTGAAAGGATGATCATCAGCAGTATAGTCACATAGATATTCAACACCATTCTCTTCGAGAATTCTTGGTGTGTTATCTGTATGTGTCAAAAATGGAGAAAGCCATCCTTTTGTTTTCTTACCTAATGCTTCTTCCATCTCATTACAAACACTGCTAATAATTTCTCTTTCTTTGTCCTCGTCTAAAGCAATGTGGCCGCCTTCTCCATCAGGGAAGTTAGCTAGAAAGTTAGCAGGAGCATTATTGATGCCATGACCAATGAAGGCCCAATCTCTGGCAACAGATTCCTCTATGATCCTTGGATATTCTCTGATGATTTCAGAGTTTAGACAAACCGTACCTCTCATGCCTAATTTGTCCATTACTTCCATCATTCTCCATAGACCAACTCTATTTCCATAGTCTCTCCAACCATAGTTTAATGGATCCGGAGAAAGATCAGCTGTACCAGGTATCAATGCTGTGCCGCGAATAGCTGCAGGAAAATGCTCTATATTGATATAAGGCATAACAGCAACTCTCGCTCCGTCTGGTAATTTAAACGGTTCTCGATCAATGATCGGTACAAAATCGTAATGTTTACTTTGTGTTAATTCACTCATTATTTTTTCCTCTAGTTAATAATTACAGTCTAAAGACTATTCAAGTAGCCCATAGCCATTTCTTTACTGATGACATCACCGTATTTAGCGTTGATATCAAATAAGTTTGCTTCATGTGGTCCTTCAGCACGATCGCCGATACATTCTCTTACACAAATAGGTCTAAACCCATGCTGAACTGTATCAACAGCAGTAGCTCTTATGCATCCTGACGTTGTGCAACCAGTAATAATTAATGTATCCACACCCATTCCATTTAATGTGGCCACAAGCGAGGTTCCAAAAAAAGCACTCGCGTATTGTTTAACAATCACCACCTCGCCATCCTGAGGCTCAACTCCTTCACAAAACTCTGCATAAGGGTTCCCTAGAACAAGATCTTTAAGCACAGGTGCTTTTCTAATCCAGACACCTCCATCCTCAAGATTCGGTTCTGTGTATAAGACTCTAGTGTGAATAATTGGTACACCCTTAGAGCGAGCTAAATCTAGAAAATCAGGCATTTGTGCTACACAGTCAACAACACCTGGTGCGTATAATGCTGAGCCTTCAGTGGTATAACCTTGTAGTAGATCGATGACTATTACTGCTGACTTTTCTCCAAAGCCTAAGCCAGTATCCCAAACACCAGCATAATTATCTTCAGTTGATTGATCTGACATTCCGAACTCCCCTTTTTTAATTCAATAAGCCCTCATAAATTTTAGTAGAGGGAACCTATTATATTAATCAATAATTATGAGTTTGTTAAACGTTTGTTAAAGTGGATTAGACCAAAGTAGAGAAAAATGAAAGCTAAAGGAGTCGAAATCAAGTTTATTAAAGTAATAGATTGACCGATTGCTAGATCATTTTTAAAGAAATAGTCTGTAACTAAACCAATTCCAGTAGGACCTAATAATGCCGTTAATAGATTTAAAAACAGCATGTAGACTGCGGCAACTTGTGCTCTGAGTTGATTCGGAGTAATAACTTGCAAGACAATTGGGCCAACAGCCAAAGGCATACTTACGATAAAGATAAATGGGCAAAGGACATAAAGTGTCATCTGCAAGTCGGCAAGTGAAGTAGCAAAAAGAATTAAGGGTACTGATGCTACGCAAACAATTAAACCAACCCTGAAGTAACTGTCTAAATAATCGCGCCGTTTCATGTAATCCACCAACCATCCACCAAAAATAACGCCGGTACTTGAGAGAAAAAATAGCATCAATCCTAGGCTCATACCGCTATCAGCAATACTCATTCCATGAATGCGTTGAAGATAAGTTGGTATCCAGGTTAAAACAGATGTAATTGGAGTTGCCAATAATGCAAAACCAAAAAAGATTGCTGTGTATACTTGCCAGTTTTCTCTCATATAGACTAAGGCATCAACTATTGAGACCCTCTTATCCATGGATTCACTAATACCTGTTCGTGTTGGCTCTTTTACAGTCAGCATTAAAAAAGCCATGAGGATACCAGGCAGACCAACAATAAGGAAAGCAATTTGCCAAGGCTTTAGAACCCCAACAAAGGGCAAAGAAGTAGCATCCGAGCTAATAATCATACTGACAACAGCGCCGCCAATAATGAACGCTAGACCGCCGCCAAATAAGCCGCCAGATTGATAAACCGCAATTGCTCTTCCCAATTTATCTTCAGTGAAATAATCTGAAATCATTGAATATGCGGCAGGCGATAAAGCAGCTTCTCCGACTCCAACACCTATTCGGGCTAGAAAAAGTTGAAAGAAGCTTCGAGCTAAGCCACAAGCAGCAGTCATTATGCTCCATAAGAAAATACCAACCGCAACTATCATTGTTCTGCTTTTTACATCAGAGAGGCGTGCTATAGGTATACCAATAACAGTGTAAAAAAGCGCAAAGGCAAAACCCATTAATAAGCCCATTTGAGCATCGGTAGTTCCTAGGTCTTCCTTAATTGGGGTAACCAAAAGACTCATAATGATTCGATCAACGAAAGAAAGCACGTAAGCAAGCAACAACATAAAAACTGCATACCAACCAGCCATTGAATTTTTTACAGTCTTATTGTTCTCCATCAAACTCATATTATTCTTCTACACTTATAGATTTGATATAGTCCGCTATTTCCTCTAATTCCTCTTCGGGTAGCCATGAAAAGCCTGGCATTACCCCACCAGAAATTGACTCTTCTGAATTAATCATTCGGCCTACTTTTAAAAATTCAATTGTCTCTTCTGAATCCATATTTTTAAGAAATGTTGAATCGATAAGGGTGACTCCTAAGCCATCTATTCCTTCAAGATTGGCGCCATGACAAAAACCACAACGACTCATATAATTTTGGCTATTGAGGTTAGCTGATTCCTGAGCACTTGCATTTACTGGCTCAATAAAATCATAACTTCTAGATACCATGCCAAAAGCAGCAACAGGTTTAGCTATAGAAACAACTGTCTCTGCGTTTGAAATATTGATCATGCCTGGAGCTTTTAGGCTATATGAGCCCATTGAGAAGACTGAAATAATAACCGCTATCAAACTCACTGAGAGTTGTCGTGACACAGTCAGCCTTAGCTTAGGGACCGAATTAACTAAAGTGATTATCAAAATGCTAGAGCACAATAAAACACCAATATGCAGGATAAATACCAGCATCTCAGGAGACCATTGGCTTCCTTGGTGATAAATCTCAGTAATACTGTTTGCTGGTCCTTCAGAAAGGGCATTCACAGAAGAATAAGCCCATTGAAGATCAAACCAATTTTGCACTGCTGTGAATAAACTAGCTGTTACTGCAAAACCAAGAGCATAGCCAGATTGTCTTAAAACACCAAATAAACCAGAGACCATTCCAGCCCTTTCTGGAGGCGCACTTGCTAACATCAAATTATTATTAGGCGAGAAGAATAATCCTGTACCTGCTCCTATCAGAGCCATGGCTGGTAAAATAGATAAAACCGTAGAATCTGAATTCACCAAGAACAATAACATGTAACCGACCCCCGTCATCAAAGCACCGCTCATGCATAGTTTTTCAGGGCCAGCTCGATCTGATAGATTGCCTGCAATTGGGCTAATTAAAAGTGTCGCTACAGCAGCTAAGCCTAGAGCAAGCCCTGCATCCCAAGCTTTCATCTCAAGACCATTAATCATAATGATTGGCAAAATAAACAAATACACTGGAAAACTAGCAAAGACAGAGGCAAAAGCGATAGATGCTTTAGTGAAATCATTGCTTTTTGAGAACAGTGTTAAATCAATTAGAGGGTCCTTATGCTTTTTTTCCTGTTTGAGGAATAAGAAAAATAATATGAATCCAGAAATAAATATAATCCAAACAAAAGGATCTAGATGATTATCTTCAACAGGCAATTTATTACAGCCATATAAAATTCCATACAATGAAAAAGTTAGAAAAGCTGCACCTAAATAATCATATGATTTTTGAGGCTCAGAAAAACGAAACGGTTTCTTAAAACCCAAAGCTAGAAAAGCAAGCAAAATTGCCAATATCGCAAAAGGAATTCTTGACCAAAAAATTGCGGTCCAGTCATAAGCATCTAGCAGCCAACCAGCAAAAACTGGGCCCATTACAAAACCTACAGCATTAGCAGCCTGAAGAATACCAAGTGCAGCCCCTCGTTTCTTAGGTCCATACATTGCAGTTGCAATTGCAAAGGTAGTGGGTAAAAAAAGAGCCATGCCAAACCCTTGGATAAATCTAAGTGTAATTAAGGTATTAGCATCTGGTGCCCATGAGCAGGCAATCATAGCTAGACTGTATATTAATGTGCCAAGCTGGAAAAATCTTGCGTGGCCTAGACCATCAGCCATTTTTGCTGCTAAAAGCATTGGGCCACTAGCTGCAATTAAGTAACCTAAAGCAACCCAAACTATTTCACTGGTACTAGAATCGAGTTTATCGATCATATCCGGAATAGCGATTGGGGTGAAACTAGAATCTAGGCTGGCCATAACTGATGACAGCACCAGCGAAGACATAATCAAAAAAATACGCGCCTTTGATAGTTCCATTGCAAAAGACCTAATTAGTTTGTGTTTAAATTAATAAATTTTAACGTCGGGTATATTAAATAGAGACTTCCATTCTTTGGCAATAAGAATATCCATAAGTCGAGATTCTTTGCCTTCTTGCTTCTTCTCCATCTCATATTGCAATGTGATCAATGCCTCATCAACTTCTTCACCGAATAGGCTTCTAAGGTATTCAGTTGGGACTCTTGGGTCCTCGGAAAACTCTCCTTCTTCATCAAAATTAGGTGGTAGCATTGGCGGAACATAAAAAACATTTGGTTCAGTTCCATACTCAGGATGCAATGGCAGAGCTACCTTCCATTGATAAACTAATTCATGAATCGGACCATTTTCATCTTCAAGAAAACCAACGAATCTCAATCTTCCAGGACACTGTCTCGCACAAGCAGGTGCAACTCCCTCTTCTAGGCGAGGAAAGCAAAAAATACATTTCTGAGATTTGCCTGTAACATAATTAAAATAGATCTTGTCGTAGGGGCAAGCTTTATTACATTCTCTAATACCTTGGCATTTATCCTCGTCAATAAGAACTACCCCGTCTTCTTCTCTTTTATATATAGCTCTCACTGGGCAGGCTTCTAGGCATGCTGGTTTTGTGCAATGATTGCACATTCTTGGTAGATAGAAGTGATAATTATTTGGATAGTCTCCTGAGCTTGTATCCTCATCCCAATTCGAACCCTTGCCCATCGGTGTTTCTTGCTGCAATCTAACTTCAACACCTTTAAAGTAAACCTCATCATGATTAAGAGGTATATCATCACCATGATCCTGTTTCGCTGGCATCAATCCGTCTCTGTTCAAGTTACCTTGATCATCAAAGCCTCCTCCGCCATCTTCCCAATATCTAGGGTATCCAGGTCCAGGTTTGGTCTCAACGTTATTCCAGAGCATATATTCCTGACCAGGTTCGTCAGTCCAGAGTGATTTACAGGCAGTAGTGCATGTCTGGCAGCCAATGCACTTGTTCAAATCTATTACCATCGAAACTTGACCCAAACCTACCCTCCTGATTCGTCAATTGTTTTAATTGTTTGCTCTTGCCACTTTAGATCATGCTCAAGAAACGTCTTTAATTCTATACTAATTTTGGAATAGATTTCACCTTTAGATAACACTGAAAGTTTTTCTGCTAACTGAGGAACCCAATTCAGTAGATGTTTTTGAGTAAAATCCAGCTGACCCAATTGATAAGACAGTTTATCTTTTTGTTCTTCAAATTCTCCCATAGCCAGAAAATGCATAAATTCTAATTGAATAGAAAGATGATCCATTTGCCATTGAAAGCCCTCATCCAATTCATAGCCGAAGTGTTCATAAAATCTAACCAAATCTTCCTTTAGTTTTGCAGGTTGATTTAAAAATAGATCCTCACGAATAGGAATTGGTGGCCCGTGATCACCAATTTCAAATAAAGCACTGAATTGCTTTTTCAAACTGTCTTCATCATTTAGTGAGAAATCACTCAAAATCTTTTCTAGATCAAAATCGAACGGTAATTCAGGTAGCTGAGTATCAGTAATTTTGTCCCTTGGATTAACCTCATGAGGAGAGCTTATTAACAAAGAAAATATCGCGTAGGCAGTTGCTCTTGAAACAGCTGTTGACTCAGTCATTCTTCTTGTATCGAGACACACTCTATCCATAACTTAAATGCAATCAACCCGACTTTTCAAAGTCACAGGTAAAATCTTTATAAGTCTGATTTGGAGCATATGCCAAGGGTTGATAACCAAGATGTCCATAATCTCCAGCCATTGAAGTTGGTTTGATTAATCCGCCTGTGGGGATAACTTCACCAAAGTTCTTCTGATCTTTAAACATTTTTGGATCCCAGCCATGATACATAAATAACATTCCTGGCTGTATGCCTGAACTTACATGAGCCATTGCAGAAAATTCACCTGCTGAATTATAAATACGCACCATATCTCCATCAATGACGTCTCTTTCTTCAGCATCATCTGGGTTGACATAAATATCGGGCTCCCCTCTTTGTAAACTCAAAAGAAAAGATTCGTCTCTCCAAGTACTATGAATTCCATGTCTAGCATGGCCCATCATCATGCGCATTGGGTAACCTTTGAGCGATAATGCTTCTTTATAGGTTGGCAGTGTCTCTCCAAACTCAATAAACCACTCATGATCTATATAAAATTGTTGGCGACCAGTGAATGTTTCGTATGGTTTTTTTTCTCTTACACTCCTGACCACTTCCGTATGGTAAGGTGATTCCTCATTATCCCATGATGTATTGTCAACTCCCTCAACCTTAACAATGCCCTTCTCAGAAAGCTCTTCAAATGTGATCTTAGGTAGACCATGGCTGGTATTAATAATGAACTGAGCCACATCCTTCGAGTTATTAATCCGACCTCCCATAGTAAACAGTTCGAGTGTCTTGGTGTAATCCCTCCTAACACTTCTTCCATCAACAGCATCCATTATTGGTTTAATTCCTCGAGCAACAGCTTGCTTACTGATTGCTTCAGCTAATCTACGATTGGCCTCCCAATCATCAACTGATTCGCCCAATGGTGACACAGCCTCATTAAGAACTTGTAAGTAAGGAACACGTGACTGCAGCATCAAATCATCTCGCTCATAATGATGAGCAATTGGCAGAACATAATCCGAGTGCATTGAAGTTACTCCCATGTCTGGAGTTAAAGAAACAATCGTTTCTAATTCTTCAAAAGCCGTCTTTCTCCAAAAACTTCCTGTCGCCCTCCAATTGGCTCCATTATTTCCTGCAAAAATACCCATTTTCCATCCGCTCTTGCTGTAATCAGGAAACCAGTCCTCCTCGATGCTCTTCTTGTAGTGTTTATCAAAATTATCGGCAAGCTGTTTACCGTACATTCTTTCGTTCAGATCTTTCATATCCGCATGATCGTAATCCCAGGTGGTGGCTGAAATTAATCTGAGGGCAGGTCCAACATCTGAGAAACCAAATTGGTTCATGCCACGAGCAACAGGTGCATTAGCAACCTGTAGTCCACCGCCCTCTTTTCCTGTGCTGCCTGTTAAAGCTAACATCAATAGCATTGCTCGTTGCAGCAGGTCTCCATGCAGCCATTTACAAGCTGCGTAACCCGCGTAAATCATACCGGGTTGTGCGTCAGCAAAAATTCTTGCTGTTTTACGGATCACCTCTGCATTAACACCGGTAATTTTTGAGGATTTTTCTGGTGTGTAGTTCTTGCATTCTTCCTTTAGCAATTCGAAGACTGTGGTGACTTCAACTTCGCCGTCAAGAGTATTCACAATCCATCGTCCCTCAAGGCTTGGCTGTATATCACCAAGGTCCAGAGTGCCGTATTTACGACGATCTCTACCAAAAGGTTTATCTCCCCGACCGGTTCCTGGCGCTTGCACAATCTTATTAGTTACCTCATCCCACATGTAATAAACATTATCAGCCACCGCTAATAGGCCGTATAAAGAGAGATCTTCTCTCCTAACAAACTCTTTGGTATCAGTTCTAACAAGAAGCGGTAGATCTGTTTGTTCTTTGATGTAATCTGTTTGATAAAGCTTCTCTTTAACAATAACCTCTACCATTGCCATGGCTAATGCAGAATCTGTTCCTGGTTTCGGGTTTAACCATAAGCTTGAATGCATCGCAGTTGGGTTAAAATCTGGTGAAACTGAGATAACTTGTGTGCCGTTATACTTAGCTTCCCAAAAATAATGTGCATCGGGTATTCTGGTCACTGCTGGGTTGCTCATCCATACCATCACACACTTTGACTTATAGACAGAAGCAAAGGTATCACCGGTATAAACTTGACCAAGTGTCATATAGGATCCCGTTGGTAAATCTCCAACACCAGAAAAAAACTCCGGAACAGTAACGCCAGTGATGTTAGAAAATCTTAAATGACCTGCAAAAGATGCCATCTTAACCGACATCTGAGTTCCGCTTCCGTATGAAATACACTCCGGATTGTATTCGATGGCGTAGTCTAAAAACTTGTCGGCTATCTCAGTTGTGGCTTGCTCCCAACTAATGCGTTCCCATTTTCCATCACCTCTTTCGCCCACTCTTTTTAAAGGGTATAGAACACGTTGTTTTCCATACATGTATTTATGATGCCTCATGCCTTTTTGGCAACCCCTAGGGCCAGGATCTGGGGCATCGCCTATCATTTCATATTGACCTTGTTGTTCTTCTCTCCACACAACACCGTTCTTGATGTATACGTTAAAAGCACATGTGCCTGAACAATTGGTTCCATGGGTACCTCTGACCACTCTGTCCCATGTCCATTTTTTGCGATACAGATCCTCGGTTGTTCTGTAAGACTCGTTAGCAAAAACTTGATTTGGCTTGGCGTAGCTAAGAATAAGTCCTGCAGAGGCTGAGCCTTTTAGGAATTTTCTTCTGTCTAATTTTAATGACTTGCTCATTTATCAACAAATATTCTAACTTAAATCCATATATTTATAATTCTTTATGCCTCTAATTGAAAATATCAAATTAATTACTCAGGCTATTTACTCAGATCAAATATGTTATAAAAGAACTATGATTAGCTACAACCAAGCCGTTGAGATCATCAAAAACTCAATAAAGCCAATGCCTGCTAGCAATAGAGATATTAAAAGTGGGTATGGGGTAATTGCAGAGGATTTGATTGCACAATCATCGATCCCGGAGTTTGCGAATTCTGCAATGGACGGGTTTGCTGTCAACTCCTCAGAAACCATAGAAGCCTCAGAAAAGAAAAACATAGAGCTTGAAGTTATAGGCACGATATACGCAGGCGAATCTCCGCCTGAAGATAGTTCAACCTTAAGCGCTTATGAAATTATGACAGGTGCTGTTGTGCCCAATGGTTTTGATTGTGTAATCCCAGTTGAACAAACCAGAATCATTGAACGTGATGGTAAAAAATTCTTGGCAATAAATGAAGAAGCCTCTCGTGGACGTAATGTTAGATTAGCAGGAGAAGACTTTAAAGCTGACGATATTATTTTACAAAAAGGCAGCACAATAGAACCTCATGTCATGATGTCTGTAATTGCCAATGGCATAAAATCAGTAAAGGTATACAACACCCCGAAAGTTAGTATCGTCACGACTGGAAGTGAATTGGACAATAAAGAGGGTCCTAGCATCGCTAATACGAACGGTCCTTATTTAGAAGCCTCTCTTCGGCGTTCTGGAATCATGGCTCATCAAACCTTTCATGCAAGAGATGAGAAAAACAAGATTAGAGAAATACTGGAACAAGCCATTGATCTTGATTCAGATATGATTATTACCACAGGAGGTGTTTCAGCAGGAAAAGCTGATTTTGTGCCTTCGGTCCTAGCTGAGATGGGAGCTGATATACTCTTTCATAAGGTTTGGATTAGACCGGGTAAACCCATTCTCATGGCAGTGTTTCCTAGTGGCCAAACTGTTTTTGGTTTGCCTGGCAATCCTGTCTCGGTCGCAGTTGGCTTAAGATTCTTTGTTAATCAAGCCTTTAGAATTATGCAAGGTCAGAACATTGAGCCAAGAACGAAAGCGATTAACAAAGCTGAATACACCAAATCAAAGAAATTCTGCTTCTTTGCTAAAGCTCAAACCTCAGTTAATGCTCAAGGTATTCTTGAAACTAATATTTTAAGTGGTCAGGAGTCATTTAAGCTTAAGCCATTTAACCAAAGCAATTCATGGGCAATTATCCCTGAGGATTTAGAGGTACTTGAAAAAGATCAAGAAATTGAAGTAGTTCCACTCAATATGGGAGAGTCAATCAACCCTTGAGCCTGTTTATTCAAGAATTAGGAAGCGCTTGTTCTTGAGATCTATTTCCAAATTTAATGGCTGCAAGTGTAACCACAAAAGTAAATACAGGCTCACCAGCATTACTAAGAATTGGCCCAATCGCAGTTGGTTGTGCTGCAAGAAACATAACGAAACAACCTAGTGCCAGCCATGGCCATTTATGTTTGATCCATATTGCTATTCCCGATACAAGAAGTATTAATGTCAGGAGTATTGCAGCTGCAGGGGAGACCCTCATACCCACTCCTTCCATTTCAGGAGTGCACGCTTGTCCGATCGGAACTTGGGTGACATATCTTAGAGTATCGCCGTAACAAGCAGGATAGAAATCTACAATAAATATGTGCCTGAAGTCTTCGATAATAAAAAATGCCGCAAGAAAATAGAAAACACCCATAACATATTTATTTGAGGCAAATTTAAAATCAGCTCCTCTCAAAATCAAGCCTGCTGCTATGAAAAGAAGCGGCAACATCAACCAATGTGCTGAATAGCGAATATAGGTTGCGATTAAAAGAAGACTACCTTCTCCTATAGATTGCCCCATCGCAATGATAAAAGAATCAAACCAGAGTAATGAGGTCGGGCAGAGTATTAAGAGAAGTATGTTATTAGGCTGTTTTATGTAAGCTTTTGCTGCAAAAACCAAACATGCTGCTGCTGCAAATGCGATAAACATATATCCAATAGCGATCATTTCGTTACCTCTCTTTTTATCTCAAAAAATTCAATCTTTAATTTATCTTTAGTTTATTCGATGATTCGATAGAATTAAAACCCATTTATGAAAAAAATTTAACTTTTTATGTTCCCTGAATCTTTTCAACTGTATTTTTCTTCAAATCAAGATCTGTTGTATTTTATTACTCTGGCCTTAGATCTTGGCTTTACCGTTTTAATGTATCGATTCTTCGGCCGATATGGATTGCTTGCTTGTATTGTGCTCTCAATTCTATTGGCTAATCTTCAAGGTCCAAAACTAACTGTTATCTTTGGTATGGAAACCAGCTTGGGTGTTATTTTTTATTCGAGCATTTTCTTCGCTACTGATCTGATGAGTGAAAAGTTTGGCAAGAAAGCTGCAGACAATGCAGTAATGATGGGCTTTAGTGTCAGTGCAATTATTTTGATTATGTTAAGTATCTCTCTTCTTTTCCTTCCCTCAACACAAAATCAACAAACCTTTTCTTCTGAAGTTCACGAATCTTTTGTAAGGATTCTCGATTTCACTCCACGTTTTATCTTTGGTTCTCTCTTTGCTTATTTAATTAGTCAGCGTTTTGATGTCTGGTGTTTCCACAAAATTAAGGCATGGACCAACGGACGACATCTGTGGCTGAGAAATAATTTATCAACCATGGCATCACAAACAGTAGACACCACACTTTACGCATTAGTGGTTTGGTGGGGCGTCGTTGACCTAGAACAAGCCATCAATCTCGGTCTCGCCAAAATGGTTTTCAAAATAGGTATAGCAGCGTTTGATACGCCTTTTATTTATTGGGCTCGAAGCTGGTCAGTTAAGAATTCTTAGAAGTAGATTAGTGGCAAGCTTTACCGTACTTCTTAAGACGATAATAATTATAAGGCAATGGAGTAATAAACCCAGCTAGCAGCATAAATGGAATGACCCACCATGTCAGCATTGCTCCTCCAGTTAGAATTACATCCGTTATATTCATGGCTGCTTCCATTGCAACCATGGAGATCAAAGACATTCCAATTGCAACTCTAAATGCCTCTTTTAAAACCATTTGTCTTGAGAGTATGTAAGTTTCAAGCATGATCGATGTGATTAGACCATTCATGATGGCTAAGCTCATAATCAAAAGCACTGAGAACTCCCAAGGGTTTCCAGTTACTTGAAAAAAATAGATTGTTCCAAAATCACCTATCGAACAACCCAATAGGCACCACAGTGTATTTACGGATGCTCTTTTCCAAGTGTGTTTACACTTCCATGAGATAGATTCTTCTTTTATTGCTTCTGTGGTCATGCTTATTTTTTAGACTTGTTCTAAATTGAGAGAATATAATAACAATTATGAAATTAAAATATATAAAATTTTTACACAGATGGTTGGGTTTATTCGCTTCAATCCAACTGCTTTTATGGACGCTATCAGGATTATTCTTCACGATACCTGATATCAAAGATGTTAGGGGTGATCAATACCGGGTTTGGGAAACAACTAATGAGGCTCAAAGACTTGATCACGAAAATCTGTTTGCAATGTCAACTCTTTTAAAAAATCTAGATATCAATGAAGAGGAAGACTACAACATCTTGCTCAAAAGGAGAGCAGATACATGGGTCTATCAAGTAAAAAGCTCAAACCAAATATCAAATTATGATGCTATATCGGGTAAAAGATTGTTTTTTATCACTCCAGATGAGGCATCGTTGATTGTTAGTAGAGAAACCAACCTTAAGCCTAAGAAAGTGGAACTCATTAATGATAGAGAAAGTGGTTCTGAATACAGAGGTAGAGATTTACCCCTTTATAGAGTATTTGTTGAAAAACCTCAAAAAGGTATGGTCTATGTGGACCCTAACACTGGAGAAATAGCAGCAATCAGAACCAGATTATGGAGGACCTTCGATTTTTTATGGTCCTTGCACATCATGGATTACAAAGAACGGGATGATTTCTCCCATTGGTTAATTAGAATTTTTGCATTTATAGGCTTAATGACGATAGTCTCAGGAATGCTCCTTTGGTATTACACCAGTCGGTTCAATCTTGAAAAACGTTAAAGTTATTTAACTATTGGATTATCAGATGTGCCGAGAAAGCTCTGACACCTATCATTGGCCATCAACTCACAAGCCTCAGTATTCATATCAGAATCGCATCTTAGCTTTGCTCGTTCAAAGCAGGCGTTGTACTTTTGATTGAATTCACGATCAAAGTCCTCAGGAGTTCTCCCTTCGCAACTCAGCAAGAGTGGGATAATAAAAAATAACTGAAAAAAATAAATTCCAAATCTCATGGTATAACCAAATTACTTTTCTGCATTGTATTCTAGAACAGGCAATATTCAAGCCTACATCCGAAGATGCAATCATTAGCAAATATTGGAAAGGGAACTAGTTCCTGTCTTCTCTAGGCTTAGCTTGATTAACTCTAAGCGCTCTTCCAGAGTGCTCAGTTTCATTGAGTGCTTCGATAGCAGCTTCTGCAGCCGCGTCATCTTCCATCTCTACAAAACCGAATCCTCTAGATCTGCCCGAGTATTTATCAGTAATGATGTTAGCTGAAGTTACAGCGCCATGTTCTGCGAACAAAGCTTCAAGTTCATCTTCAGTCATTGACCAAGCTATATTACCAACGTAAATATTCAAAATAGAACTCCCTAATAGGATTTAAAGAATGCATGGTAACCGGTTCTGGATAAATTTCTAATCTTTTTTTTATTTTATAAAATTAAACACGGCTTCTGACCATTCATTAGGCTGCTCATCGACAATATCATGGGTCCCATTTTGCAGTTCTAAAAACTCGAAATCTGTACGTAACTCCTTAGTTCTAAGGGCGGCAAAGTAAATATCATCTCCTGTATTAGTCAGTATCATGGTAGGTTTATCTATCTTTAGAATAATACTTTCCAAGTCTTGCCCAAAGGCAGCATTAAAACCAAAAATATCGTTAGGTCCCGCGCGAAGCATTTGAACAATGCCTCTTTGCATTGCATCGAGATCTGTCCATCCTGGGGTAAAATTCATACGTTTTTTCCATAGATCCACCAGATGGCTCCCGTCTTTTTTTGGAACGATTGGAGGTGCTTTTTTAATCATTTCTATCATCTCATTCCGCTCATCAAGAGATAACAATGGTGGTCCATTCAGAATAACTTTTTCCACCAAGTCAGGGCGGATAACAGCGAGTTCTGCAACTATGCATGCTCCTGTATGATGACCAAGAAGCGAGACCTTCTCTAAATTCAGAGATTCAATAACATCGATGACGCATTTTGCATAATCTAAAATCTTAGGTTGGTGATCCGGACTATCTGATTGACCGTATCCCGGAGTGTCAATGCCAATTGATTGAACACCAAGAGAAGACAGTATGGGATATGCTGAATTGAACATTTCCAAAGAACTCGGTGATTGATGGCACAGTATTAGAGGTTTACCAGCTCCATAAACTTGAAAATGCAACTGCCCAAAACGGCTGTCAATATATGATTTTTTTACGTAATGCTGCATCTTATAATTATTTTTAAATAATTTAACATGGGCTATCTTCAAAGGATATAATCATTCATCTTATAACTAATAACTACCCACGAATATGGAAAACCTAGAAAGTGGCTTAAAAGAGCTAATTGATCTTGTCGGGATAACTAATGTCCTTCAAGATAAACAATCGCTTGAGTTCTATTCAACGGATGTTTTTGAAACCGCTAAAAAGAAAGCCGTTGCAGTTATAAGACCAAGCAACGCTGATGAGTTGATCCAGGTTGCTCAGACGTGTTTAAAGAATGAATTCCCAATTGTGGTTAGAGGTGGAGGCGCATCCTATACCGGCGGCTACCTACCTATAAAAGATAATACGATAATTATTGATAGCTCAAAACTTAAAAAAATCGAAGTGAATGAAGAGGATATGTTCGTCACAGTGGAGCCCGGTGTTACCTGGGAAGAACTATATGAGACTCTTAAGCCAATGGGTTTAAGGACACCATTCTGGGGTCCATTTTCTGGCAGAGTAGCAACAGTTGGTGGATCGATGTCATTTCATGCTTTATCTCATGGAACAAACAACGCTGTATCAGCAGATTCATTATCTAGCCTTCAAGTGGTGACTGGGAATGGGGATATCATTGAAACAGGCTCACAAGGCAAAGATCAACAGACCAGTAGATTTTTCAGATACTACGGTCCTGATATTGGCGGTCTATTTCTTGGTGATTCTGGTGCTCTAGGAGTCAAAACTAGAATCTCACTTAAGCTAAAAAAATATCCAGATGGTTTTGCGGCTTGCTCATTTGGTTTTCCAGATTTTGAAAATCTCTTTTTGGCAATGCGTGATATTGCCAAACTTGGAGTGGTTTCGGATAACCATGGGTTAGATCCTAGAAAACAAAAAACAGCCATTATGGAAATGGAAAACACAAGCCCGCTGGCTGCAGCAAAATCTGTTTACCTCTCCTCAAGGAACCCTATAGATGGCCTCTTCCAATTAATGAAAATGGGCGTTGCTGGACGTGGCTTTTTAAAAAAAGCAGCCTTTTCTGGTCACTTTACTACCGAGGGTGTTAATACCAAGGAAGCGAAATTAAAATTGTCTGAAGCCAGATCAATTGCTCAAAAATATGGCAAGGAAGTTGCTAACTCAATCCCACTTTACTTGCATGCAAGTCCATTTATGGATCTGACCCCCATACTGGGACCTAATGGGGAACTATGGAAACCGACACACAGTGTTTTACCGTTTTCAAGAGTATTGAAACATGACCAAGATTTTGAATCTTTGATGCAAGAATATAAAACAAGGATGGATGAGCATGGAATTGCTATGAATAGAATGTTCTCCTTTATTGAAAGTAACGCTTTCTTATATGAGCCAACATTCTTGTGGAAAGATCAACAATCGATTTATCATAAAAAAGTCTACCCACTTGATCTTGATCAAGTCCCTGTTTACGAATCTAATCCCATAGGTTTAGAATTGGTTTATGAAATCAAAGATAGAATCGAAAATATGGCAGTAGAAAACGGAGCGATCCATTTTCAAATTGGTAAAGACTATCCTTTTATGAAGACTCGAGCTAAAAGCACAAGAAGATTTCTAACTGCCTTAAAACATCAACTGGATCCTAAAAACCTTATTAATCCAGGCAGCCTAGGTTTTGATGAAAACTAATTTTTTGAAGGAAGACAAATGAGTGAAAACAAAGAATTTGATTTAATTATTAAAAATATTCAAGCGGTCAAACCAAAGTTGGACGGAATTAATAATATAGATTTAGGCATAAAGGATGGACTGATTAAAAGCATGGAACCTAATCTAGATCCAGATAGCTCAGATGAAGTCTACGATGGAGATAATAAATTAGCCTTTCCTGGGCTGGTTGATGCACACATGCACACAGGCATCTATAACCCTCTAGATCAAGACGCCATTATTGAAAGTCGAGCTGCTGCTATGGGCGGCGTCACCTCCAGTTTGAACTATATGAGAACGGGTGGTTATTACCTTAATAAGGGCGGCCCTTATAAAGACTTTATGCCAGAAGTATTCTCACTATCAGAGAACAATTTCTTTGTTGATTATGCGTATCACTTAGCCCCAATGGATCAGACCCACATTAATGAGATACCTAGCTTAATAGAAGACTTTGGTGTTACTTCCTTTAAGATTTTTATGTTCTATGGAGGCCATGGATTACATGGAGCATCCTCAAGCCAACACGAGTTTTTGATGATCAATGAGGATGAAAAATACGATATTGCTCATTTTGAATTTGTAATGAGAGGCATAGAAAAAGCAATCGGCATGTATCCTGATAAAAAAGACGATATTAGTCTTAGCCTGCATTGTGAAACCGCTGAAATTATGGCGGCTTATACGAAGATGGTCCAAGCTGACGATAGCCTTTCAGGCCTTAAAGCATATAGTGCATCAAGGCCTCCGCATTCTGAAGGACTGGCAATTTTTATAGCTTCTTACCTAGCCAATGAGACCAATCTACCTAATATCAATCTGTTGCACTTAACCTCAAAAAAGGCAGTAGATGCGGCCATGCAAATGCAAACTGTTTTTCCTCATATTAACTTTAGAAGAGAAGTCACCATTGGGCATTTAATCTTAGATGTTGATGCTCCAACGGGTAATTTTGCCAAAGTCAATCCGCCTATCAGGCCCAGAGAAGATGTTGAATACCTATGGGAGAGCGTTTTGAACGGTGATATAGATTGGATTTGCAGTGATCATGCCTGCTGCAAACATGAAGATAAGGTGGATTCAGAAGATGCAGAAAATGTTTGGCTGGCAAAATCAGGCTTTGGTGGCACCGAATATCTTCTTTCAGCCTTGGTCAGTGAAGGTCTAAAACGTGGACTATCATTGAATAAAATGGCTGAATTGACCAGCCTAAATCCAGCAAGACGATATGGCTTAAGACGAAAAGGTGACCTTGAGATTGGGCTCGATGCCGATGTCGTGCTTGTGGACCCTAATGCCAGTTGGACCATTAAAGCTGAAGAGTCAGAATCTGGACAAGGCTATACCCCTTTTGAAGGTCAAGAACTTAATGCCAAAGTTACTACCACTTTCCTTAGGGGAAATCGGATATATGATAACGGTGAAGTTCTTGGTGAACCTAGGGGTATTTATTTAAAACGTCCCTATTAAAAAAAAAGCCCCGCAATGCGAGGCTTTTCTTTTTATTAGCAAGAAGATTTAGAACTGATAAGTAACTTCAAGGCCAACTCTTCTTTGCGGCCCAGGATGAGCAAATACTCCTCCAAATTCAGGAGCTGGTATTACTTCAGCCAAATAATCTTCATCAGTCGCATTCTTGGCATAAGCAGCAAAGGTCATATTATCAGTTTCTATGCCTAATCTAAGATTGACAGTGCTGTACCTGTCTCTATCAGTCTTGTCGTAAGCCATAGGAGCTCCAAATAAGCTCATTCTTGAATTATCAGTCTGCATAACATGGAACCATGTTGGTCCAACAACAGCGTAGTCAATCTGTGCGAAGAAATTTCTGCCGTTTGCCATTGGATAGTCTAGTGAAAGCCCACCATTAAAGGTCCAGTCAGCGTGATAAGGTACCTGGTTACCCACACTGTCAGATCGAACAGAATTCTTCATGATCTCACTATTGACAGTCGCGCCTGAAGCATAAACAGAAATATTATCGTTAATGATTGCATTTACTGCTAACTCAACGCCATCCATTTCAGCTTCATCGATGTTCTCAACAATCCTAAGCAAACCAAAGGGTCCAACAATAAATTCAAAGAATTGCAAATTCTCAGCATCAGTTCTATAAACCGAGACATCAAGACTAACTCGTTGATCAAGCAATAGCGCTTTAAAACCAGCCTCTAGTGAAGTATTAACTTCTTTAGCATAAGAATCGGTAATCGCCACTGGTGATCCAGGATTTAATGGATTAATGAAAGTATCAACTGTTTGTCGTGCACCAGAGTTGTTAAAACCTCCACTCTTGAAGCCTTCGCCCCAACTCATATACATTGAAAGATCTTCATCAGCCTGCCAAGCAAGACTCACCTTGGGTTGGAAATGTTCAAATGTTTTTTCCTGGTCAGGAATTGAGCTTGCGCTACATAGACCTGTGTTTAATGGTCCGCCTGTGTATGGAGGGCCATCACAATCAATATAAGTTGAAGTGACATTAGTTGGAACTAAGCTATGCACTCTTCTTTTTTCTTTGTCGTATCGACCTGCAATTGAGAGTTCCATTGTGTCGGTTAGATCAATATCAAATGATCCAAAGAAAGCACTTACCTTATTACTAAAATCATCCCATACCATTTGTTCAGTAGGATTGTTTCCAGATGCTGGCACATACATGCTTTCAACAACTCCAAAACCTTTATCAATTCCTTGGTTCACGCCAACTTCTCTGTTTACATCAAGTAAATACGCGCCCATGCTCCATCGGATTGCTTGATCATCAGGCGAGCTAAATCTTATTTCAAAACTTAAATCATCCTGGTTTCTTACCTGGTACTGAGTACCGTCACATCTTGTAGGTGTGTATGGACCTAGCAATAGGCCATTGGGTACAGATGGGTCCGCTGTTGCAATGTACTGAGGTGAAGGAAGAGAAAATCCTTGGCCAGCAGAAACAATCTCATTCAAAGAATCCAAGCAAGATTGATCGCCAAAGAAGAAGCCAAACGCACCACTGGTTCCGTCTGCTCCAAATGAGTTTTCAATGTCGCTATATAAAGTCCAAGCGGTCATATTAGCCCAACCTAGATCCCTCTCCATTCTTAATGAAAATTCTAAAGATTCTTGATCATTGGTATGTGGGAAATTACTGACAAATTCAAAGTTGTGGTCATTCACATCTTCGTAAAGTGTTGGGATACCCAAGAAAGCCTCGAATGCTGGTAATTGAAAAACCGCATTAAAGACAATAGAGCTTGTATCCACTTCGCCGTATCGAAGCTTAGCATCCATGGAGGTGTTCTCATCCATGTCCCATGTCATTCTTGCATAGATATCTGTTGACTCATAAGGGTCAACACAATCATCACAATTCAACCATCGATTTGTTCTGAATCCGTCTGTGGAGTTGTGATTGGCAATGATGCTTAGATTGTGATTCTCCATTGGAATATCTGCTCTTGCAGTAATAGCAAAACTTTCATGCTCACCCAAGCTTAACTTAACTTTAGTGCCTGCTTCATCAGAAGGCTTTGCAGTGGTAACAATGATGGCTCCCGCAGATGCGTTTCTTCCATAGAGTGCACCTTGAGGACCTTTAAGAACCTCGATTTGTGACAAACCTAAGTATTCACGATTAAGTGCTGCTGGATTGGTCATTACAATACCGTCTATGATTAAACCAAAACTGGTCTCAGCATCTCTGGCACCGTTTAATCCTCGGATACTAACTTGCGTATCTCCAACTTCAGCTGTATCAACTATCGTGACACCAGGTGTTAAGTTAATAAAATCTGTTGCCCTAGCGACACCAGATCGTTCTATTTGTTTCTCAGTTAAAACCGTAATAGCTGCAGGTACTTCCCTCAAAGATTCTTCTCTTTGACGAGCAGTAACTGTAATTTCCTCGATCACCGACTGAGAATACACTTGCGATACAGGTATTAGCATAAGAACACTTATGAAGACCCCGATAACGCTTGTAATGTATTTATTCATTTTTTAAGTTCCCGGTTATTAATTAATTTAAAAAGATGATGTTGAAAAACCCCGATTTAATATGAATTTTTCAACTATCGACATTCTAATTGGATTTTTCTTCCAATAAAAGTCATTAATGTTAAAGTGCCAGTGTATATAAGGACTCAGTTGTTGTCTATTAACAACACTGACAACTTAGACACTATTCTTACTCTAAATATTAAAAAAGACATATATAACAAATGCTTATAATTTTTCTTGTCACGTTTATTGGGTTAATGGGATTCGGGATTGTCTTGCCTTTATTTCCTTTTTATGCAGAACGCCTAGGGGCTAGCCCTGAGATTATTACTCTAACGATGTCGGTTTTCTCCTTGGGGCAGTTTTTCGCAGCGCCTTTTTGGGGGCGGATTAGTGACTCTATTGGCAGAAAAAAAGTTCTTATCATAAGTTTGTTTGGCTCTGGTCTCTCATATATCATGTTAGCGTATGCCGAGACCCTGACACTGGTTATTCTCAGTCGAGTTTTTGCAGGACTAATGGCAGGAAATATCTCTATTGCTTTTGCTTATGTTTCGGACATCACTGATCCTGAAAATAGATCCGCTGGTCTTGGTAAAGTGAGCGCAGCATTAGGTTTAGGTTTTATGACGGGTCCTGCTATTGGTGGATTCTTTGCGGGAAGCGAAGTGGAAAGTGCAAATTATTTTCTCACCGCACTTGTTGGAGCGGGAATTAATTTCTTTGCAATGATTGCAACCATGATGTTCTTAAAAGAAAGCCTTAAGCCTGAAAAAAGAAAATCTTTCGAGGGCGTTTTTAATATTATTGAAGCCGACACCTTCAGGCCAAAAGAAGCTATTCTTGTGCTCGTCTCTTGCGGATTAATTTTTTATTGTGCGATGTCATTGATGGAGGCGATTTTTCCACTATGGGCAAACAAGATATTTGATTATGGGCCATCGCACATTGGTGCTGTTTTTTTCTTGCTGGGTTCAATCTCAGTTATTATTCAAGGCGGTCTTATTGGGCGTTTAACCAAAATATTTGGTGAAAAAAGATTAGTCCAGATTGCGGCCACATCAGTAATGATAGGCCTCACACTTATTGGTTCAGCAATTAACCCGATTATGCTTTGGAGTGGTCTATTTTTCTATGGATCCGGAGCAGCAATGTTCAACCCCAGCTTATCCAGTATGGTTTCCAAAAGTGCCAAAGAAAATGAACGAGGACAATTTTTAGGCCAATATCAAGCGGCCTGTGCAATGGGTAGGATTATAGGACCTACTTTCTCAGGTGTGCTGTACAGTAATTTTGCACCTTCCACCCCACTCTACGCCGGAGTCATTATTGCCATACCGGTGATTTTTTTGATTGCAAACTTTACTTTAAGAAAACCTGAGGGGGTAATAGAATGATTTTAGTTAATTATTTTTGGAGTAATAAATGAAAACAGTAGTAATTACCGGCAGCACTAGAGGCATTGGTCTGGGTATGGCAAATGAATTCCTCGATAGAGGCCATCAAGTAGTAATCTCGGGAACCTCTGATGCTTCAGTATCAAAGGCCATGGATTCAATTGAAGGCAATAAAGACAATGTCATCGGAGTCCCTTGCCTAGTCCAAGATATTAAATCTGTACAAAATCTCTGGGATCAGTCAATGACTGCCTTTAGTAAGGTTGATATATGGATCAATAACGCTGGCGTATCTACCTCGAGGCAAGGTCTTGAAGACTTAGAGACAGATGAAATCTTAACAACAGTTGATACAAATCTAACCGGAAGTATCTTGTGCACAAAAGTTGTGGCTAAGGAAATGCTTAAGCAAGGCTTTGGGCAAATTTATATGTTTGAAGGGTTTGGAAGTAATGGACAATTACAAAAAGGAATCAGTGTCTATGGATCCACAAAAAGAGCTTTGAGATACTTCACAGCGGCAGCTGCAAACGAATACAAAAACACGCCCATCATTATCGGTTCATTGAGTCCCGGTATAGTCACCACAGATCTTTTGGTTCGATCATCAAAGGAGAGCGGTGAGAATTGGGAAAAATCAAAAAGAATACTTAATGTTCTTGCTGATCGAGTTGAAACGGTAACTCCCTGGTTGGTTGAGCAAACTTTAAAGAACAATAAAAACGGTGCCAAAATAGCCTGGTTAAACAGGACCAAAGTCATAGGTCGACTTCTATTTGGATCACGATTCTGTAAAAAACGAATCGTGGATGAATGGGAAGAAGAAATGAATCTTAACAATACTTAATGGCAGCCAAACCCACAGGTAAAGATTTTATTCGTCAAATTATCCGCAACGATGTGGATACAGGAAAGAATGATGCAAGGGTATGCACTCGTTTCCCACCAGAGCCCAACGGTTATCTTCATATTGGTCACGCTCTCTCCATTTGTTTAAACTTCGGGGTGGCAAAAGATTTTAACGGCAATTGCTTTTTGCGATTTGACGACACCAATCCAGCTAAGGAAACTGAGGATTTTGCTGCAGCCATTATCAAGGATGTTTCCTGGTTAGGCTTTGATTGGGAGAATCGCCTAACACATGCCTCAGACTACTTTGAAGAAATCTATAACTGTGCGATTGAGCTAATCGAGGACGGCAATGCCTATGTGGATAGCCAAACGGCGGAAGAAATTAAAAACACCAGGGGCACGCTTAATGAGCCGGGCACCAATAGCCCATACAGAAGTCGCTCAGTGGCTGAAAATATTGGACTCTTTGAACGAATGCGAGCGGGTGAATTTGAGAATGGAGAGAACGTGCTTCGGGCAAAAATTGATATGGGTTCTCCCAATATTAATTTACGAGACCCAATACTCTATCGGATTTTGCATCTTGAGCATCAACGCACAGGCAACCAATGGTGCATCTACCCAATGTATGATTTTGCACACACCTTATCTGATGCCATTGAGGGAACAACCCATTCACTCTGCACCTTGGAATTTGAAGATCATCGCCCTTTGTATGAGTGGTTTCTCGAACATCTAGACCTACCGAATCAACCAAGACAAATAGAATTCTCTCGTTTAAATCTGGAGCACACTATTACCAGCAAAAGAAAATTAGGCGAATTGGTGGATAAAAATATTGTCAATGGGTGGAACGACCCAAGAATGCCAACATTATCTGGCATGAAAAAAAGAGGTTATCCGGCAAGTGCGATTAGGGATTTCTGTCATCGTGTAGGTATTACTAAAAAAGATAAGTCCATAGAAATGGCCTTGCTGGAAAATTCTGTGCGAGAAGAATTAGACAGCTCTGCACCCAGAGCAATGGCAATATTGAACCCCTTGAAAATCACCCTAGAAAATTACCCCAAAGGCTCAAGTGAACAAATTCAAGCAAAGAATCACCCGAAGGATTCTGAAATGGGTCATCGAACCATGGACTTTGGCAGAGAAATATTTATCGAACGGGATGACTTTATGGAAGAACCTTCTGAGAAATTTTATCGTCTTAAACCGGGCGGTGAAGTTCGACTAAGATTTGCCTATATTATTCAATGCAAAGAAGTGATCAAAGATAAAGACGGTAATATTACAGAATTGATATGCAACTATGACCCTGACACTAAGAGCGGCACTGGAAGCTCGACGAAAAAGGTCAAAAGCGCTATTCACTGGGTCTCTGCAAGTGATCACATCAAAGCTCAAGTTAATCTCTACGAGACCTTGTTCTCAGCGGCTCAACCCACTTCAGAGGCAGATATAAATACAAATTCACTTAAGATTCTAGAAGATGTGGTGATTGAATCGAGTTTAGCTAAGGCAAAAGCTAGAGAGCGTTTTCAATTTGAAAGAAACGGGTACTTTATTTTGGACAGTGACGATAACGGGATAAAAGTGTTTAATCGAATTATCACCCTCAAAGACACTTGGGCAAAAATTAAAAATAACTAGTCCGTTATTTTCTCTTGCTGAGTAGACTTAGCCAATTTTTATAAAGGGTGTTTCCTGTTTCTATCCAGCCCAGATCAATATCCTCGAGAGCAGAACTATCAAAACTATTGAACTCCTTGTTATCAAGAATATTCTTTTTCTCCTCATCTAATCTAGAAACAGTTAAATTAGAGAAGTAATTTTCTGGCACTTCTGGGTAATCAGGCCTTTGGCCAGTGAGATAATTCTTGATTTCCCTCTCGTACTCTTTGAGTAAACTTTTATCATCGTATTCTGGATGACCCTGGAACAAGATTAAGTCCGATTCTTCATTGGCTAAAAGAAAAAAACCGGCACGGTCATTTACAGCTAGAATTTTCAAATTGGTCTGCTCAATCTCCTCGATTGAAATATCGTAGTAATGCGAGTGAGGCCCATTGAAACCATCGGTTATGTTCTCCATCAAAGGATGTCCTGGGTGAAGGATTCGATGAGGAAAAACACCCCAAGATTTTTCTTTCCTAAGCGTGCGATTAATATTAAATTTTGCTTTCATTAAAGCATGTGTGGCAAGACATGAGCAGAGAATTGAATTTGTGTTTTGTTCAGCCCATTCCATAACCTCGATCAATGGGCCCCAAAACGACTCTTGGGTCATATCTACTTGTGACGGATTAGCACCCGAGATAATAAGACCGTCATAGTCACGCTGCATAAAATCCTTAATAGCGTTGTAGTGTTGGTCAATGTATTTTTTTGAATAATCACTACGAGACTCAGCGTCCACGGTGGTTGGGTAAACATGTACTAGTGTTTTATTGTCGCTGGCCAATAATCTAATAAATTGTCTCTCTGTAGCCTCCAAGGCCGCGTCGGGCATGAGGTTCAACAATCCAATATGTAGCTCATTATCATAAGTTTGATAAATAGCCTGTTCTGGGGTTAAGACCATTCCTTGATCTGCAAGTCGATCAATAGAAGGAAGCTTTGGATGATCTACAACAGGCATAATTAAAAATCTTTTTTTCGTTAAACGATTGTTGCTAAAGCATCCAACATTTCGTTGGGAGCCTCATTAACGATAGCATGACCGCAATTGGGAAGCATCACCGTTGAAGATTGAGGAATATTCTCAACCAGTTCTTTTGCATTGCGGACTGGGGTCATGAAATCATCCTCGCCTAAGATAAATAATGTCGGCGCCTGAATTTGCTTGCTTCGCTCAACTCCGTCGACATAATCATGGCAAGCCTTAAGGTCGTTATAGATAACACCCGGTCCACTGCGCTCTAAGAGTCGTCCCAACTTTCCAATCATCCAAGTCCCTGGTACTTGCGATCCACCAAGATGGGCGGCTTGACTGTGAGACCAAAAATTAACCATTTCCTTGGCGACATCTTTATCTTCTTTAGCACTATCAAGTAACAAGTCGCCGACAGGCATAGGGATAGAGGTTCCCACCATAGCTAAATGTTTGATGCGATCTGGGTAACGAGCTGCAACATCAAAAGCAACCAAGGAACCCATGCTGTGACCGACAATAATGGTTTTATCTTGACCGCTGGCATCGAGTGCTTTAACCACCCAGTCAGCCATACCTTCAATGCTGGGAATCACATCACCTTCGGAACGGCCATGCCCAGGGAGGTCGACTGCAAGAATATTTAACCCGCGTCTGGCAAAGTGCCTGCCTGCTAAAGTCCATACAGTATGATCCATTGCTGTTCCGTGAATAAAGGTCATGCCCATATTGCCATCGATATGTTCTTTGCTCCCCGTGGCGATATAAGTCTTGTGATTATCAACATCAATGTACATAGTTCATTCCTTATTATTTTTTAAGTGCTTTGGATGCAGTCCTAAAACCTTTTTCAAGATCTTCAATAAGATCATCGACAGATTCAATACCAATGGAGAGACGGATCAAACCTTCTGATATACCCGCTTCTTCTAGTGCCTCAACGGTCATACGTTGATGAGTGGTGCTGGCAGGGTGAATCACGAGTGATTTAGCATCACCGATATTGGCGAGGTTAGAAAATAAATCAAGACGATCAATGAAAACTTGTCCAATCTCTCTGCCGCCCTTAATGCCAAAACTAAAGACCGCGGTAGAGCCTTTTGGAAGGAGCTCCTTTGCCAAGTCGTGGTTGGGGTGATCTTTAAGATTGGGGTGACTGACCCACTCAACCATGTCGTGCCCAACTAAATAGTCAACGACTTTATTGGTGTTGCTGATGTGTTTATCCATTCTCACTGATAACGTCTCAGTCCCATTAAGGACTAAGAAGGAAGAGTGCGGTGCAAGACAAGCGCCAAAATCTCGTGCCGCTTCATTTCTCACCCTCGAAATGAAAGCTGCTGGTCCAAATTCTTCAGTAAACGATAAATTGTGAAACCCTTCATATTTTTCAGTCATTTGTGGGAACTTATCCGTGGACTCCCAATCAAATACTCCGCCATCGACTATTAAGCCAGCCATTGAAGTTCCATGGCCACTGAGAAACTTAGTGGCAGAATGCACGACAATATCGGCACCCAGGTCAAACGGTTTAATTAAATAAGGTGTGGTTGTGGTTGAATCGACAACGAGAGGAATATGATTATCATGAGCAATTTTAGCCACTTCGGGAATATTTAGAACCTCAGTTTTAGGGTTAGCAACAGTCTCTCCAAAGATAAGTCGAGTCTCGGGTTTGATGGCCTTTTTAAAGCCCTCGATATCATTTGGATCAACAAAAGTGGTGGTAATACCAAATCGTGGCAATGTGTATTCCATCAAATTATGGGTGCCCCCATAAAGTGCGTAAGAGGAAACAATGTGACCTCCCTGATCAACCAAAGTGGCAATGGCATTAAACACAGCCGCTTGTCCACTGGAGGTAGCCACCGCACCGACACCGCCTTCCAGTGCTGAAATGCGTTCTTCTAAAACTGCTGTGGTGGGGTTTGATATCCTCGAATAAACATGACCGCCTCGCTCGATGTTAAACATAGCCGCTCCAGCATCTGAGTCCCTAAAGACGTAGGACGCCGTTTGATAGATAGGAACAGCTCTCGATCCAGTTTCTTTATCGGGTCGCTGCCCCGCATGATTTGAGAGTGTATCGAAATCAAATGTTTTTACTTTAGCCATAATTTATCCTTCTAACTGTGACAATCTATTTTCCAGTTTGATCATCCAGTGCTGTTCAGTTTGTTGTATTGTAGCGTATTTATCGATAATCATAAGCCAAAATAACGCTAAATAAAGACTAAAATTCCTCCATTGATTCAGTCTGTCGATGCCCTCTTCCGTGATTGTCTCATCGTAAGAATTAAGGAAGGCCTCAATTTCCTGATCGTTAAAATTAAAGTTCTCAATCGCATTACTGAGATCAAAATATGGGTGATTAAGACTGGCGTATTCCCAATCGAGAACAAACAAGTTCTCTTTCGCCAATATATTTCCAGGGTTAATGTCATTGTGCGATAAGACCAAGGACTTTTTAGCGTCTTTTAAAGAATCAAAGAGTGTAAATCCTGGCTCGATCAAAGGATGATCAAAGTCCTTAAGCAATTGACGATAGTTCTCGATGGCATCAGCAAATAAAGGCTCACTGCCATTGATCTTGGTCTCGTGAATCTGTTTTAAGTTATGACCCAACTGTTCGGGTAAACTCACCAGTGATTTGTTCTCTAGGGTTTCTCCAACTTGGAACTCCCAAATCAGAACGCCTAATAAGTTATCGGCAAACAAAACTTTTGGGCTCATTTGAGCAGGTTGGATTGTTTCTAATAATTCAGCTTCAAAGATACGATTCAACCGAAGTGTTTTGGCAATAGGCAAATCGATTCTTAACACTGCCTCAACCCCTTCAAAGCGAACTTTAAAAACTTGGGTTACCGGACCTTGTTTGAGGGAGTCTCCCAAAATAACCCCGTGGGGAATGCTTTCAATGATTCTATAGAGTGGTTTCATTTGCAGTGGACTCGATCTCTCGCCACGATCTGTAACCGATGACAATGATGAATAAATAGACCAAAAAAAGGAAGGCGGTAAAGTAGAGTTCTCGAGAGACAAACAAATAGATCGAGATAGAATCAATAACAAACCAGTAAATCCAATTCTCGAGTAATTTTTTTGCCACCATGTAAGTGGTCACCACCGCCCCCCATGTGGTCAGAGCATCAATAAAAGGCATGGCAGCCTCGGTGTATAGCTCAAGGACTTGTCCCGAGGCAAAGGTCAGCATCAAAATAACAACCATCGCGATCAAATGATTAAGAGGACTCCAACGATTAACTTGAAAAGATCCTTGATCGCCGCTACTGTTCCATTGACTCCACCCGTAAAAGCCCATAATGATGTAGAAGATTTGAAGCATCGACTCCATATAAAGACCCGCTTCATACATCACATAAAGATACAAACACGAGCTGATAATCCAACATAACCAACAGAGAATATGCTGACGCACAGCAAGAAGCAAATAAAGAACAGCCAAGATGACCGCAGTGCCTTCAGCAAGGGTTAATAATAATGAATTAGAGCTCATATTCTGGGTCTATATGAATCGAATCGAGATGCTGTTCATGGTATTCCTCCGCCATAATTATATGGATCAGGTTCTAAGGGTTTCCTTAAGAATCTCAGGCCTTTCAGCCGCCCCTTACCTTGCTGTCATCATAGTATAATTGCCTAAGTTTTGCTAATGTTGTCATTTATGGCAGGAAATAAAGAAAACGATTATCAAGCAATTGATGCGGTGGTCAATATTTGGACCGAGGAAGCACTCTCACATCGACCCGATTGGGGCGATGAATTCTTTGTCGATAAGATGAACGCACAAAGTGCTCTGATGGCTGGACTGACCTTAGAGCAGATGATTGAAAAGATGGATGAAGCCGGCATTGAACGAGCCTTTTTAATTGCTGCACATTCGGGCCGGGTTGGACTACCGGGTTGTTATCACATGCCTTATGAAGTCGTGGCCAAAGCTTGTGAACAATACCCAGATCGTTTTTTTGGGCTTGCCGGAATCGACCCTTTTGATGGCATGGACGGCGTTAGATCTTTCGAAGACGCCGTCACCAATATGGGCTTTATTGGTGCCCATCTCTACCCGCATTGGTATGAACTGGCTCCGGATCATGCAAAATATTATCCGTTTTACGCCAAATGTTGTGAGTTGGATGTGCCCATTCAAATGCAAGTCGGGCAATCGATGGTTTACTCGAAAGAGTATCGAACTCGAAGTGTTGGTCAACCGATTACTCTCGATACCGTGGCTTGTGATTTACCTGAGTTAAAATTAATCGGTATTCATGTGGGCATCCCATGGCACGACGAAATGATCTCCATGGCCTGGAAACACGAGAACATTTACATTGGCAGTGACGCTCACCGACCCAAATACTGGCCAAAGAGCTTTACCCATTATGTGAACAGTTACGGTCAGGACAAAGTAATCTTCGGCACAGACTTCCCGGTGCTGGAATTTAAAAAATCCATCGATGACATTGATGAACTTGGGCTTAAACCTGAGGTCAGACGCAAACTCCTGCGCGACAACGTCATCAGAATCTACGGCCTTGACATTGACTAACCCGATCGAGATCACCACCTTCGAGGTGAAAAAAAACGATTGGACCGACACCCGAATTAATAATACCGGTTTTGATGGCAATCTCGAGGAGGATCAAGTCCTCTTTGCAATTGATCTCTTTGCCTTAACGGCGAACAATATTTCCTATTGTCTGGCCGGTGATACCCTTGGCTATTGGCAGTTCTTCCCCGCCACTGATGGCTACGGCAGAGTGCCAGCAATGGGTTACGCCAATGTCGCTGCATCGAATCATTCTGAGATTAAAGTTGGAGATCGGTTCTGGGGGTTCTACCCAATGTCGAATTACCTAATTGTGCAAGCTGGCAATGTCAGCGCCTCAGGTTTTAGCGATGCGGTCCCTTATCGACAAACCCTAGCACCCATTTACTCAAGATTTGATAACGTTAATGCCAACCCCTTGTATGAAGAGGCTAGAGAGGATCAGGATTTATTGCTTCGCGGTTTATTTCTCACCTCCTGGTTGGTTGATGATTTTATGTTTGATAACGATTACTTTGGCGCCAACAGCTATGTCATCACTTGTGCCAGTTCTAAAACCAGCATTGCCCTCGCCTTCACAGCTCAGCAACGCGGTGAGAAGAAGCGCATTGGCATGACTTCTGAAAAAAATGTTGAGTTTTGCCAAAGCCTTGGTTGTTACGATGAAGTAATCACCTACGATCAGGGACGGATACTGGATAACAATGACACCATCATGATTGTCGATATGGCGGGTAATTTTTCAGCCATGCAAGATCTCCATGAACATTTTGCTGACAATGTGAAATACTCATGCAGCGTGGGTGCAACTCATCAGGCTAATCAAAAGGATTTTAATGTAGGTGACATGAATTCCTTTCCTGGTGCCACCCCAACCTTCTTTTTCGCGCCGACACAGGCACAAAAAAGAACCGAGGAATGGGGATCAGGTGAAGTGCAAAAACGAATTGCAATGGGTTTGAAGGAGTTTCAGATTTATAGTGATAACTGGATGGAAATTTCTAGATTAAAAGGCAATAAACAAATCGATGAAACCTTCAAACGATTCCTGAACGGCAATATTCCTTCAAACACAGGCTTTATCCTTTCAATCTGAATTAGTTAAACAATTAGAATTTATTTGACGACAGATTTGATAGCAATTACATGGGATTTGTTGTCAAAACGCCTATAGTCGAATCGGCTGCCAACATAGAGTTCACTATAAATATAATCCTTAAGCACTTTGTCTTTTTGTTCTTCACAATTTGCATTTAATTCAATTTTTTTACTATCAATAACAAACTCTAAAGACTCTTCTTGTTCTACATAATGTCTGATAAGATTATTCACTCTATAGTTCTGAAATCCTCTACTGGCAATTACACAATAACCAACTCCTGGTTTGAGTCTTCCTATAAAGAGTTTCAGATTATTAATTAAAGAGCGGGTTTCCTGATCAGATGTTGGTATTTCATTTGCCAGATTCTGAAGAAAAATGAGATGGTATTCCTGTTTTATTTGGTTAGCAATAGAACTGAAGGGTTTAGTTAAATCATGTTGTTGAAAATTAATATTCATCTTTCTGTGAGAAGGCTGTCGCTCATGATTCATTAGAGATTTAGTTATATTATCTAACGACCACTCCCAAGCTTGTTCCATTTCAAACAAGTCAACTGATACTTGAGGGAAATATCCTCCATCAGGAAGCATGGCTTGGCGACATAAAAAATCTAAGAATCTCTTGAAACTATAGAGTTCAGGCGCAGGTCCTGAGCCAAAAAAAACTACATTTAACGGTTGTCTCCTTTGCTCGTGGAAATAACTCGCCCATTCGTTATACAAAGAATGAGAGCGGTTTATTAATTCTAATATTTGTGTCAAGCCTTCTACATAATTGGGATAATAAGCAATAGCATAAGCGATTTGGGTATGTTTGGATGAATAATCAATGTTGGTCCTATCGTCATTATATCTATCTTGTAAATACCTAATCTTTTCTGTGATTTTCTTTCTTTCGTCTATAGGCCAAGCTTCCATTGGGGCCTCTTTCTCAAGGAGGCGCCTGATTCTGCTGTCCGTTGTTCTTAATCTTGGAAGGCTAACCTTAGGAGAAATTGGAACAAATTGACTCATTAAAGAACTATTTTTCTAAAAGTAAGATTTATCCTAGGGCCTATATCTCTTGAGGTTTTTGGTACTTGATGCTCCCAGTTTTGCTGTAATGGATCCTTCATAATAAGCAAACTGCCATGCTCAAGATTAATTTCTAAATCTTTTTTAGTATTCGGTTTCTTTCGAAGTTGAAAAACTCTGGTATGACCGAAACTGACTGAAGCTATATTAACTATTCCAGATAACTCTCTTTCATCGTCGGAATGCCATGAGACTTTGTCTGAACCGTCATTGTATCTATTCAAAAGCACAGAGTTAAAACCAAAATTCTCAATGGTATCTATTTTTTGCTGAATTTTTTTAATAAATGCAGGATAAGGATCAGGATCCATTTTTATGCCAGAGTATGTATAGGCTAGACCATCTTTACTAAACCATGCCGTATCTCTTGGAATCAAGTGTTTTTTTCCATAAACTCTTATTGTTTCTCTAGCCCATGGCACTGATTCGCTATTACATAACTCAAAGTATCTATCAGCCTCAATAGATGAAAAAAAGTTGGGGTAATATATCGCTTCACCTAAACCTTGATCTTTAATGACTACTATCTCTCCAGACGAAACAGTATCTTCAAATAACGATCCTTGGCTCATTATTAGAGGATACTATCCCAAGTGATTCTTTCAAGAATATTGAAATATTTATTTATTTCAGGGCTAATCATACGAATTTACTCCTTTTCCATAAGTCGATTTGCTTAAAAACTTTCTTTTGGGTTTTTTCATCACCTTTAGCATCAACATAAACATGATAATGCCAATTTTTATCTTCTGATTGATGATAGTAGATTCGTCCTAAATTACTGCTGCCCGTAGTAATGTTAGGGATCTCTAGCCAGCCCTTTCTAGCTTCTATCCTTTTAGTTCTAATGAGCTTGTCATTAATATGTTTACCCATATTGAGCTTTGATAAGCTATTCCATATATCTGAACTCTCGAATTTCTCGTCTAAATTATCAAAACTATCCCTATGGAAATTAAGTTTTTTTAGGAAATTTTTACAGATAAAAGCTGGCCCATAACGAGATCTCTTATATCTGAACTTTTTATTTAATTCTTTCATATCTTGCTGATGTTTTTTCTTTCTCTCTCTTGTTCGTTTATCATTCTCTTTCCTGATATCTTTGATATCAATCTCATGCTTCCTATCTATTTCAGAACGATATATCTGGAACAGTTCTGAAACCAACTCATCGCCTGGGACATTTAGACCGCGTTGATGTATAAGGTGAACAATCTCTTCATATTGTTCATGTGATAAACCTTGAGCATCATAAAGTCCTAAGTTAGGGCTTAATAAAGATCTTACAAAATAAGAATCGCTCTCCTCTTTAATCCTTTTAAACTTTATCTCCAATAAAAGATCGTCAAGCTTCCAAGACTCCGCAAACATAAAGATTAACTTTCTTTCATATCTTGCTAACTCAAGATCACTAATAGCTAGTCTTGCAATACAAAGCAAACAAAGAGTTTTTAAATTATCATCAGTTATATTTGTTGCAAGAGATTGAACAACTTCCTTAATCGCATCATCATCAAGCGATCTTATATCTTCATATATTGACAGGACCTTATTTGCTAAATTAATTTGCCTTGATTCTGCAGGGATTTTGCCCTTTATCAGATTTGATGGCTCCCAATCCTTATCAAATATTGCACTTAGAAGATCATCAAAAAAAGCTTGCTCGGCAGGCCTTACTTTTTTATCAGCCACCAGAATAAGGAATATTATGATGAAAAAGGCATCCCAGCTGTTCTGTTTAACATGGGGCAAATTGAGAATATGCTTTCGGACAGATTTATACAGATCAGTCTTCTGATCCTTGGTAAGAAAGTCGCCTAGTTTTGCCATAATAAGTCCTAGTTTTTATACACAGTAAGGCTGAGAAAACATCCATAATCATCATTCAACTGGTAATGTTTACTTCCATGTGTTGTCGCTATGCTAATTTTTCCTCTTTTTGTGGTTCCAATTTCATTATCTAAGTTAACCTCAACTGAGAGAATATTGGCATCAACATTGACCGAAATATTTTCAACTTCATCGGTTTTATTCATTCTGGTTTCTGGTTTTTTGTCTGGCTTGGGCTCTGTCTTCTCTTTATCAATGACTAATTCTTCGAACTCAATTTCATTATCATCTAACACACTAGTCTCCTGTTTTCTTTGCTATATAATACCAATTAAATACTAAGGCAAAATTCTTAAGATGCCAATAAAACAAATTTTTAAAACTAAACATGGAAAAGCTGTTCAAGCAGATGCCAATGAGTATATGACCAAACGAATTGCTGATAGCTCTATTGATCTGATTGTCACTAGTCCTCCTTATGCACTTCAATCCCCAAAGAGTTATGGCAATGAAAAACAAGAGGAATATTTAGATTGGTTTTGTGGCTTTGCAGATAATTTTAAAAGAATTCTTAAACCGAAAGGCAGCCTTGTGATTGATATTGGTGGGTCATGGGTGAAAGGTCAACCGACTAGAAGCCTGTATCACTTCGAATTACCAATTATACTGCATCGGGAATACGGTTTTCATCTAGCACAAGAGTTTCTTTGGGAGAATATTAATAAATTACCAACCCCAGCGCAGTGGGTAACTGTAAAAAGAGTTCGTGTGAAAGATTCAGTTAATTTCATTTGGTGGATGTCAAAAGATCCGAATCCAAGAGCGAACAACAAGAAAGTCTTAAAACCCTATTCGAAAGCTCAAGAAAAACTTTTCAAAAAAGGATACAACAGCGAAACAAGGCCCAGTGAACACAGAATTTCAGACAAGTTTGGAAATAAAAATAAAGGAGCCATACCACCGAACGTCATTAGAGATTACACAGAACCAAACAATCACTTCCAGATGGCCAATTCAACAGAAAGTGTCTACAACAAGTATTGTCGAAAAAAAGGTTACAAAATTCACCCAGCAAAGTTTCCTCCCTTCCTGCCTGAATTTTTTATCAAGATGACCACTAGAAAAGGGGGCACTGTCTTTGATCCCTTTGGTGGTAGTTGTACCACGGGTTATGTTGCAGAAAAGTTAGAGAGAAACTGGACCTGCACCGATCTTGATGAAGAATTCCTAAAAGGAGCCAAAGGTTGGTTCTTATAATCTAATTTTCAACACCTAACCTCATGACTGAGTCTTTGGTATGGGCAAAAGCCATGCCATCATCGCGGTTAATTTGTTCTCCTTTCCAAATGGCAATCCCATCCATGACACAATCCAAAAAATATTGTTCTAAATCTACAGTTTGATCCATGTATGGATGAGTTTGATTGACAATGAGGTTTATAGTTCTAGGATCATTTTTCGTTGTTGGTGTGTTAACAATATATTTTTTTCCTTCTCCAATATCCTGAAAATATAAATTAACCGTAAATTCTCCAACTTTAATCACCTTTTTAGCTTGCTCATCTTTTATTTGATCTATGCTCTCTTTTTCAGCTTCTAGAATCTCTTTATCTGGAATTTCATCGTTAAGAGTCAGGTCTAGGGCATCTGATTCTTGCAAAGTTTTGACTATTTCATTTTTTGCATCCTCTAACTGATCTTTAGTTGGAGGCTTCTTTTTATCTTTAAAGCCCTTTACCTTGGTCTTAAGATCAAACTCTTGAATTTTTTTGGTCAAAAATTTCTCAATAATTCTAAGGTCATGATTAGCTATAGCTGATTTGTCTTGGGATACATCGGCATCATCAACATGAATAATTCCAAAAACTCTTTGATTAAATAAATCATTGCTACCATCTTCGCCATAAAGATCATCTGGCTTCCACGCCTTAGGATAACCCATTATCATCCTATTTCTTCTATAAATACTAATGCCAGCATTGATTCTTCCCGTTCCCGTCGATAGAGGAAAACCATCTGCTTTTAACTGACTATCAGGATGTAAAATAGCAAAAAACCCTTTGATGCCAAGATAATCTCCCTTCGCAATATCGCCTTTCTTAGCAGCAAAATCATATTTGTATTCATTCCCATCAAGATCTTTTCTTATTGTTAAGTTTCTTGGTTCGATTTTGGTCTCGTTCCAGGTCAAATTAAGACCTTCATCTTCGATAAAATATTTATACATAGATGCTAAATATTTTTTGATTTTTGTCTGTTGAGCAGCGCCCCATTTTCTTTTTTTAAGGATCTTAGAAATTGTTATTGAAGTATAGTGTGAATCGTCATTAACTGTTCTTTTGGTAACACTCAACTTAAAATCATCTGCAAATAACTTTTTTGCGTCTACCAGCACTGTATATTCAGCATTGTTGTCAAATTTTTTTGTTTTTATCTCCCATTTCTCTCCTAGCCATAGCGCAGCACTTTTCATGCCTGCATTATTCTGGCCCAAGTCATCTGTCTGCCGTTTCTTGGCCTTACCCATCCTAAAAGCATCTCTTAATTCCTCCTCATTCATTCCAGCAGAATTATCTCTGATCACGAACTTTTTGCCTGCTTCATAAAATATTTTAACCTCTAACCCTTCAACACCATCTTCTTTATAAAGTTTTTGTAATGCTTTCTTATTCTCTTTGAATGCCTGGACAGAATTATCTACCCATTCACCTACTGCTATCCAAGGATCATAGTCAGCTTTTTGATAGATTTCCAAAACCTGTCCTCGTACTTCATAATCAAATTCTATTTGTTCAGATATTGTTTCTTGATTGGGCATTTATTTATTCTCGATATTTTTTTATTTATTTTTTCTCAGTTATAGCAATCCTATTTATATAGTCTAGTCATTAGGTAGACTTCTTGATCTTTAGATTTTGAAAGCTTATAAGCGTGATCATAGCTAAGATTATCATCGTTGTGCGCGAAGAGTAAACATTGTTTTTTATTATTTACAATAGAGAGAGAAAATTCATGGTTTTTATAAACAACTTTGATTGTTTTATTGTCTTTAAATTCACTCAATAAAGTATTTTTAGATAATTCAAAAAATTTCTTAGATGCTGAAGGTGTAATCACAGCCTCTATTTCTGATAGGTCTAAGCTGTTACCTGAAATTGAGTATAGAGTGTCTAGATCTTCATTTCTATATACTTTCATTTCTATATATTCAAACTCTAATTCAGATATAACATATTCTTCATACCATGTTGGTCTATCATTGATCACTAGCAAGAAACGAGGTGTTTGCATTTCTATGAGTTCTAAAAATTTCTTCTCATCTACATCATTCGTTCCTTCTCTTTTGATATGCTCTAACATTTCAAATGCTGAACCAGAATAATCTGCATTAGTTATCTTCGTCATTTGTGGATAAACGTGATCCCACCTATGGGTAGCAAGCTCAACCTCAACAATCCAATAGTTGGTATATTGTCTATCAAATATAATTAAATCTGGCTTTGTTAAACCATAGGGTGATGAAAATTGATATTTCATTTCTCTGCAAACTAGTGAGTTCTCAATACCTAGCCTTTTGTTAGTAAATTCAATCAGATGCTTCCTTACTAATTCTTCAAAGTCTGATTCATAATGAACATTTTTTTTATATTCTTTAAATATCTTGCTCTTATAAAAAATCTCAGCCATTAGCTTCTATCTTTTTCCATGCTACATTAACATCGTAATCGAATCTTTTTGCCTCATCAGCTAGTCTGCCTTTTTCTATTTCTGAAGAATAAAGAGTATAAATCTTGGCATTCTTGTTTTCTGAAGTTTTTCTTAAAACTCTACCCATTCTTTGTATTCTCTGCCTTACTGAAGCAGAACTGCTAACAATAATTGCAGATTCTGCATCTGGAACATCAAAGCCCTCATCAAGGCTCTTACAGCTGATTAAAACATCCACTACTCCATCTTTAAACATAGATAAATTATTACATCTCTCAATCTTAGATAAGCCTGTGTGATAAGTTGCTATCCTTAAACCTTTTCTATTTATTAACTCTGCCAATATCTCAGCCTGTAATATTTGCTCACAAAAAACGAGCCATTTTTTTGATGTTCTTAAATTAATTATTTTTCTTGCTGTAGGCGCTCTTAAGTAAGCATCATTGAGTATTCTTGATCTTTTGATAAGAAGAATTTTCAAATAATCATCATATTTATCAAACTTGCCTAAAATACCTATCCTTTTACTTATCCTCTCAGTCGCTTTTTTATATGCGACTTCTTCATCTTCTATCAGAGGTACATAAACATTAATAAGATCAAATTTTGAAATCACGCCATCTCTCAAAGCCTCAATGTAATCATAATTATAGAAAACTTCACCCAGATAAGGCACTAAGATCTCTTCAAAAGCATCGTCATTCTCCCGTTCTGGAGTAGCTGAAAGCCCGAGTGTATAACCCCACTTATGCTTTATACATTGAGAACGTTTTTCAGAGCCAGCTCTATGGCATTCATCGACTATGCAAAAAACACTACTTTTACTTTTTAACCTTTCTATCAGTTTTTTCCCTGAATCCAAGGTTGAAATAATAACTTGAGAGTCCAAATCTGGTCTAGTATCGCCAGAACATGTTGTAACTGAGACCTTATTTTTAAAGAAGTGATTAATTTCAACTTCCCATTGATCTATAAGCATCAATGAGGGAACAAAAATTACTATTTTTGTTTCCCTAAGCTTCTTTTTCAAAAGAAAATCTATACAAAAACAGGCAAAAAAAGTCTTTCCGCCTCCAGTTACAACCTTAACTATGCCTTTTTTTTCCTTTTTCCAGATTTTAAGTGCTTTCTCTTGCCACTTTCTTGGTTTTATCTTCTGCATTACTTTTTAAACCCAATAATAAAATCTAGTATAAGTCTTGATCTTTGAAAGATCGAATTAGATTTTTTTTATGCATCAAGAAAAGTGACCTTCTCTAGAGAAATCAGACAAGGATATATCTGTTTTCCCCGAACAAGGGTAGAAGAGGATCTAAAGAGAGGCTCAGCTTAAGATTCGTTATAAATGATTCGATCGAGAACAGATTTTGGACAGTCTATTTGATCGTCTAAATACTGGCTGACCTCATTAGCATACAAGACGGAATTAGTCTCATCATAATAACTCAGCATTGATGCCCAGATTCTCCTAGCAAGAATATCGACACTTATTGCTGGATAGTTATTTGTATTGGCTCTTGCAAAGTGGAAGGCGACAGCCCAGGTTTGCTTATAAGTGGCTTTGTTTGTGTGGTTATTTATTGGCGTTATTGGCTCCATGTTTACTCCTGTAAAATGTTATATTGCTTGATTTTAATATCCCTTGGGAAGTCTTTTACTTTTTCGTCGCTTAAAAGTCTTCCCATTATAATATTTTTTTTAGTTTTGTCAAGTTGGATTTAGAAATATTACTTCATTATCGATACGACATATTATGACGCATGAGTGTTATAATAAATAAATGTTTGATTATATAATTCTGGCTTCAGTTCTTCTTCTCTCTGGATTGTTGTTCTATCTTATTAGCTTAATAAAGAAATCAATAAATACTCAAGGCTCTGAGGATGAAGAAACGGCAGAAGATGATAATCGCTTAACCGAAATGGTTCTTTCAATTAAAGAAATAAAAGATGATGTAAAAAACTTTAAGTCACCCATGGAAAAATTACAAACTTTTATGGCTGGATCAGCCGAGGTGGGAAGTTTTGCTGAATGGAATTTGGGATCGATTATTAAAGATTTTTTACCTAGTGAAATGTACGTAGAAAGATGGCGACCCGATGAGACCAACAGGGCGAATGTTGAATTTGCTATCAAGCTAGAAAATAACCTCTTCCTTCCTATAGATTCAAAGGTTCCATACACTTCCTATACAAACTATCTTTCTGCATTAAAGCAAGGTGATAGAAATGCTGCTGAGATACATAAAAGCGAAATAAGAACCTTTGTTATTGATGAGGCAAAAAAGATCACTAAATATATTGTAGAGGGTCGGACTCCTAATCTTGCATATATGTATATACCCAGTGAAGATTGCTTAAGAATCATTCTTTCTTTGAAACATGATGCTACGGATAAAAGTCTTCCTGAATATTTTGCCAGTTTAGAGAGAAAGGTTTTAATTGTTGGCCCTAATCTGCTTGCCACTGAACTTAGTATTTTATTGGCCAACCAACAAAGGATAATCATCAGTGAAAGAGCTGATCATGTTCTAGCGGCACTGCATGATGTAGAAAATGAATTTATTCAACTTAAAAGTAATGCGAATTCAATTAAAAGTAATGCCCAAACCCTTTCTAATAATATTGATAAACAAACAACAAGAGTAAATCAAATGGGCAAATCAATTGATAGGATGAAACAACTTTCCAACGAAGATGCAAACGATTGAAACGCATCAATTTAAAATTCATTATATAACTCGTAACTGAGTTACGACTTTTAAATAAATCATAAGCAACTCTTACAACAACTATAGACAGTGTGAATAGTTTTTAAATTTGTTAGGATTTATAAACCATGAAAATAATACTTATATTTAGCCTGCTAATACTTTCTCTAAACCAAAATAATGTCCAAGCAGACATGTTTTTGGGTGAATTTGTTGATCACAGTAGCGATGTCCCCATAACTTCGGAAGGAGCTCTTAGGACCCCAGAGTCTCCGACATCTAATGAGTTTGTTGTTTATGGAAAAACTGGAGACCAAAATCATAGAGGCTATCTTAGTCAATCAACAGCTGTTAATAAAAAATCTGGCTTAATTGTGATTCATGAATGGTGGGGGCTGAACGAAGACATTCATTTAATGACAGATCAATTAGCTGGCCTTGGATATACCGCCCTGGCTGTGGATCTTTATGACGGTCAATCGGCAACCGAAGTAAGAGAGGCCTTTCAGCTGAGCACCAATTTGTCAAATAATGAAGCCTCGGCGTTGGCCAACTTGAAAGCTGCTTACGACTACTTAACCAAGGAAAAAGGGATTGAAAAGGTTGGCATAATTGGTTGGTGTTTGGGCGGCAAGTGGTCACTAAGGGGATCCTTGATGTTACCAGATCAAATAGATGCGACAGTAATTTATTATGGGAGTTTAGTTAATGACAAGGAACAGATAGCTACTCTGGAGATGCCTATTATTGGTTTTGTAGGAACCAAAGACAGACTGCACAAACAGTTTGTTGAATTCGATCAGCATTTGAAAGACTTGAACAAAGACGCCAGTGTTCATATATACGAAGGAGCTAAACATGCTTTTGCCAATGCTTCAGGGATTGCTTATGAACAAAAAGCTGCTGAAGACTCATGGGAAAAGACAGTTGATTTTTTAACTAAACATTTAGACTGATATGCCATCAACAAGAAGAGAATTAATAGTCGCGGCGGCAGGTTTTACTCTCATGCCCTGGACAATCGCAGAACATGCTATCGAGATGAAGAACAAACTCGTGCCTGTCTTACCTGCAGAACAAAAAATAAACCTCAAGAACATCGACTATAAAGCATATCTAGCCCTTGCTATTAAAAGAGCTGATGAGTTTATAGAGATGCATAAGTTTGAGTTAATTCAATATGGGTTAATTATCCTAGCACTATCAATTCTGCTTGCAGCAGGTATACCGCCTACAAAAGAATTAATTCTTTACTTGGTCATTTGATAACTTTCAAACAAATAAAACTCTTTGCAGCGCAAAGAGTTTAAAACAACCTCAGTAGTATTTGTTTATATCCAGCCAATAATGGGCCTCTACTATATATGTTTTAATAGCCTGCAGTTGATCTTCAATTGTTATTAAATCATCTTCAATGCGTTTTTTTGTTCTAGCTTTTTCAATATCAACTATCTTCTCATTTCTAAAATCTTCTTCAGCCAACTGTAAAAGTAATTCAAAGTCTTTACGAAGAATCTTATAATCATTGTTATACATATAGGCTTGTTTTAATTCCTTTTTAACACAGTTAATTCGCTTTAAATGATTCCATTCCTCAATGGGGACATCAAAAAATCTTAATTGTTTCATTAATACTCCATCTTTTAATCGCAGAAGAAAACATCACCAGGATTCTCTTTACAATGATCACTATTAGGATTGAACAACCACAACCCTATTAGAAAAAATATACCCAAAGTAATCAGAATATATTCAACCGTTTTTTTAATTAGCTTCATCATTCTTTTTTACCGCCAAAAAGGGACCAGTAAAACTGACATGTAAAGAACTAGGCTAGTAAAAATGTAAATGATGCCTAGAGAAATCAGGAAATATTTAATGCATTGTTTAATTAAATTCATAAATCGTTAACATAAATTTCTTTATAAACATCTTGACTCACAACCTGTGTCCTAAATTCTGACTCGCACTGACCACATAGCGAAGAGGCGTTGCGGATGCAAGAGCATTAAAGGGATAACAGGTAATGATGAGCAGCACCTCTTTGGTATTTGTCGTAGAGATGGTATCGGTCTTAACGTTGAGAATGTAAAAGTCCTCAATGGTATAGGAATGCCATTGTTGGAAGCGATCCTGTAGCTTGATGGTATCTCCTTTTTCCAATTGTCTGATGTACACTCCGTGACTATCACGGTGGCTTGAGAGCACGGTTGCTCCTCCCTTGCCAGGAAGCTTGCTTTCCTCATGAAAGGCCGGCCCGAATGCAAGGGCTTGTCCCGATGTCCCGGAGAGCACTATTTGATCCACTTCATGACGGGGGATCATTAAGCGTAAGACGGGGACGCCATCAAAACTTCTCCAAGGGCGTTGATCCGCTCCTGTCTTGATCGTTTTCTGCCAGGCATATTGCAAGAGTGGCTGGTAAGCACGGGCCTTCAGTTCAATCTCAAAAACCTTAAAACCAAAGTATCCTCCCCCTAAGAGCAGGGTCAATGCCAGGAGAAGGATGGGGAATCTTTTCATGCTATTCGTCTTTCTATTTTGAAAAGGAAAAAAGAGCCTAGAAAAAGAAGGACGGCTAGCAGGAGAAACAGATTCTTATTTGTTGCAGTTTTCACAAAATTTACATTAAGGGCTTTTGCCGTATCTACGTCTAGGATATACAAGGCTTCCATTGGTCCTTGGTTCAATTGCTTATAGTGCTGTTGCATCATTTTTATTTTTTTGACTGTCTCAGGGTGCTCCCAACCATCCGGGATGTTATGTGCAATCTGTCGGCTTAACAAAGGACTAGATTGATCACGCGAGACAAAGGGGTCAACAGCCACTAGGGATGTAAACTCAGTGATGAGATGATGAGTGAGACCAAGGTCAGTTACCCATCGTTGGTGTTGCATGGCATCCAAAAAACCTATTGCTTCTTTAAAGGAGAGGTCCGCAACTAATTCACGCGCCCATAGTTGATTGAGGTATTTACCTTTTTGGATTTGATCAGGTGCAACCGAAAATTTCCATGCTGAGGATCGCTTGTTACCCTTTATCGTAAAGGGCTTATTGAGATCTTTCATTTTTGTTTCAGGAATTTTCAAGAAAAAGGTGATGGGCTCATCTGCCAGGATATCTGGGAATTTTTTTGGCAGCATTTCGTGTTGCCTTAGCATCACAACTCTTAGATCTTCTAATATGGGGCGATTAATCTTAAAGAGAAGCTCCTTGATTTTTTCTTTGATATTGCCATTAACATATAAATAACTTCCTCGCCCAGCCTTTGCTATCCCCTTGATGAGAAAAGAATTGGGGGCACTGCCTATACCGATTACATGAAATCGCTTATCCCCGATATGCTCGTAAATAGTGGCCATCATCTTAGTTTCATAATCGATAGCCCCATCTGTCATCAGCACCACCTGTTGCTTCATCAACGAAGGAAATTTTCCTAAAATTGCTTCATAAACAGGAGGAAGCATATTGGTTCCGCCAGTTGCTTCCATGTTACGAACAAAACTTAAGGCTTGTTGCTTAATGTTTTGGGTAGCAGGTTGAGGCGCTTTAAATAACTTATAATGGTCATCAGAAAAAGAGATGATGTTAATGAAATGATGTTCAGGCAGTTGCTTGATAAACACAATCAGGGCTTCCTGCATTTGTCGTAGAGACTTCCCGCTCATACTCCCTGATACATCCGCGACAATTGTAATTGCAGTTTTCTCCATCACGGTGAGATCTTGCTGTTCAATTTGTGGATTAATCAACCCATAGAGATAAAGATCTTTACCGATGTCCTCTCCGTAGATTTGTATGTAAGGTTCTGGTGACTTAATTGGCGAGAAGCTCAAAACGAAGTCTTTTGTTGAGGGAATCTTGCCCTCATCAAGAGTGATCTTATGATACGACGTGGACACACTGTCAACAGATACGTCGTGAAAGGAACTTTTCGGAGTTGTAATATCAAAGCCTGTGTTTAGTTCAATTGAAATGGAATAAGGATTAATCGTAAAGTTCTGACTCCAGTTAATAGGGGAGTGTATATCAGGATTATATTCTGGGGCCTCTGATGTCATATAACCTTCCTGCTCTTTTTTTGAATGTGTATAGCGATAATTAATGACGGTAGGGATTCTTAAACTGTAAGAGTCATTTTTTAATGTCAGGATGTCATGGTAACGGAGTTCTATAATGATTAGTTCATTTGGAGCAATGTTAGTGACCTTTGTCTTAAAAATATTGGCTCTACTAGAGCTTACAAGAGAGGCTTTTTGACCACTTTTTTTTGCTTTTTCATAGGTTTTTTCTGCTTCCTCTTTTTCCTGAATTTTGCCTTCAATAAAACGGTTTCCGATTTTCATTCTAAGAAAATCAACCGCAGATTTATCTGGAAGCGGGAATAAATAGACTGCCTCCATCCAGGTATTGGTTGGATTAATAAAGTATTGTTTAACCGTTGTTGTAGTCAATAAACCTTGTACATCAACATGAACATCTGTCTTCAAGGTTGGTGCTGCAAAGATTTCATCTTCAGTTGCAAGTCTATCAACATCTGCAAAAAATAAACCGTAAGGCGTGGTCTTCGGTTGATAGGATTGGGTAATGTTCGAATGAAGAGAGCTGGCTTGTAATGAAAAGGAATAAAGGATTGTGAAAATAAAGATAATAACTACTTGAGTAAGTATATTAATTAGCATTTTTTGCATTTTTTTCTCCAAATAAACTGCAATTACTATACTTATCCACAGGATATTAAGGATTAACCCTATTATCTCTCTATAGATAGAGTAATAATTACAGTATCATATTGATTATTAATTAGTATTTGGATTATTTGGAAATCTGTCTAGATCAGATAGGCATTTAATCAGTTGTTTAATATACTCTTTATTAGTATAAAAAACAAGCACTTATAAGGTTTATCTAATGTTGTTTTATTTCTTCTTATATATCAATAACTTAGATAGAATATATTTGCTCAATCGGTTACTTCAGCATCAAAGACACGTCCCAATCTTAATGCCAATGCGGTCCAAATCATAGCAACACCGCCACCAATTGCGGCAACACCGCCTAAACCTAATCCTAAGACTTGTGTTAGTCCTGTAAAGCCCCAAGCCCAGAAAATATCACCAGCTCGATAGACAACCACATCGATCACACTTTTGGCTTTGAAGCGTGATTCACGATCCACCAAGGTAAATAACATCTCACGCGCTGGTTTTGTAATCGCATACTCCCCTGCTCGTCTAATAACTTGAAGGCCAACGACCACCCAAAGAATCGGTGAGAGTGCAAGAACAAACATTCCAACAATAATGATTGCAGGAACTAAGGAAAGGGTTACAGATAAACCATAACGTTTAGCCAAACGGCTGGTGCCAAACATTGCCGTGAAGACAGCAAGGATATTTGTCGCTAGATCGATTCCTGCCCAAATTTGAGTTCGGGTGTCTTGATCAATATCAGTAAGAATGTTTTTAATTGCAAAATAGACAAAGGTGCTCATCCCTGAATAGAGAACAATGAACATGCCGATTCCAAAGAGAATGTTTTTGGATAACGGTGTTCTTAAAAATTCAACGAAACCGTCTAAGAAATTACCCGACATCGGGCTTTCATTGTATTCTGCTGATGCGGTGTTATCTAAATCTGTCTCTTTAATTTTACTGAGATAGATTGCAATGATCATTGGAATTAAGAGCATCACTGCAGAGATCAATACGAGTGTATCCGATCCGACTTGACCGGCAAATAAGAGGGAAATGGTTGGTCCAAAGATGGCTCCAAGGCTGCTGCCTGAAGCAATAAAGCCAAAGAGTCGTTTGGCTTGCTGTTTTGAATAGGTGTCAGCCATAAAACTCCAGAAGACCGAAATGTTCAATAAACTAAAGACACTCACCCAAACGTAGAAAACCTGGTTAATTCTGTCCATCTCTGGGAAAGAATTGATGAGTGCAAATAACAATATGAAAGTAGCCGCAAAAAAGCCATAAACACCCGGGACAAGATATTTGAACTTAATCTTTGAGCAAATGTAGCCGTAGAAGGAGACCACGAAAAAACTAATAAAAAACGTGAACGTCCAAATGGTGCTAAGCTCAGCATCGCTCCAGTCACTTGACATGCCGTCTCTAACCGATCGGATGATGTAGTAGGAGGCTAGGCATGAAAAGACAAAGGCAAATGAGAGTAATACAGCTCGAATTTCATTGGCTTCAATTTTTGCTGCCTTATTAATAATGTTTTTAAGAAAGTTCATAAGTTATCCTTTTAATAAATCAAGTATGGGCAGTGTTCCACTTTTAACAAACTCAAGAAAGGCTCCACCACCGGTCGAAATATAGCTGATTGAATCAGTGATTTGATATTTTTCCACAACTGCCACCGTATCGCCACCCCCAACAATTTTAAACCCAGGGTTGGATTCTATGGCTGCCGATAGAAAGCGTGTGCCCTCACTGAATTGTTCAAACTCAAATACGCCGACGGGACCGTTCCAAATAATGGTTCGACATTGATCGATAACGTCTTTATAGATCATAGCTGTTTCAGGACCTATATCCAGAATCAAGTCATCCCCTACTACTTGATCAATGGCTTTAATTTCAGCCTCAGCATCGCTTGAGAATTCCTTGCCAGTTATAACATCAACGGGCAAAGGCACATTGACCCCTTTGAGGTCTAGAATTTGCCTAGCAGGCTCGACCATATCGGATTCGCTTAATGATTGTCCGATCTCAAAACCCGATGCCATCAGGAAGGTGTTGGCTATACCGCCACCGACAATGATGTGATCGCAGATTTTTGATAACGATTCGATAACCCCTAGTTTTGATGAAACCTTTGCCCCACCAATAACTGCCACCAGAGGCTTATCAGGATTAACCAAGGCTTGTGATAAAACCTCGACTTCTCTGTTCAATAACGGACCGATACAAGCCTGACTTGAGGCCTTAGCTGCCCCATAGGTGCTTGCATGCTTTCGATGCGAGGCGCCAAAAGCGTCCATAACAAAAACATCACAGAGCGAAGCCATCTTATTTGCTAGCGAATCATCATTGGATTTCTCACCTTTAAAATACCTGGTGTTCTCACAGAGAGTAATATCGTTCTCCGGGATACCGTCAAGCCAATCGATGCAAAAATTTACCGATCTGCCCATCAGATCTCCTAAGTGTTTTGCCACTGGCTCTAAACTGAATGAACCGTCAAGCGCATCGGGATCGGGTCGACCTAGGTGAGAGAGTAAAATTACTCTTGCGCCTTTATCCAAAGCCATCTCTATGGTGGGTATGGCTGCCCTGATTCTTGCATCACTGGTAATAACCCCCTCTTTGATTGGAACATTTAAATCCAAGCGGATCATCGTTCGCAATCCCTGCAGATCCAGATCCTGCATGAGAGGGATTTGCATGGTCATGGGTCAGGCTCTAATCGGCATTCATTAATGCCAACGTGGTGTCCAACATTCTATTGGAAAAACCCCACTCGTTGTCGTACCAAGAGCAAACTTTTACTAGCGTGCCTTCCTGAACCTTAGTCATGGTCGCATCGTAAGTAGAAGACGCCGGGTTGTGATTGAAATCGATAGACACCAATGGACCATCGCTGTAATCAAGCACACCTTTTAGCTCCCCTGAGGAGGCCGCCTTTACCACGTCATTAATCTCTTCGACTGTGGTTGATTTTGAAGCGATGAAGCTTAAATCAACTAAGGAAACATTAATGGTAGGGACCCTGACTGAAAATCCATCCAGCTTGCCTTGCAATTCAGGCAGCACAAGTCCAACCGCTGAAGCAGCGCCTGTCTTTGTGGGAATCATAGATTGAGTTGCTGATCTAGCTCGCCTTAAATCCTTATGAAACACATCGGTGAGCACTTGGTCGTTGGTGTAGGCATGGATCGTAGTCATAATCCCGCTCTCAACCCCTATTGCTTCATGGATGGGTTTAACCAAGGGTGCCAAGCAGTTTGTGGTGCAAGACGCGTTCGAGATGATCTGATCATCTTTTGTCAAAATGTCATGATTAACCCCATAGACAATTGTGGCGTCAACTTCTGAGCCTGCCGGTGCAGAAATAACCACTTTTTTAGCGCCTGCTTTGATGTGCTTTCCAGCCAATTCTTTGGTTCTAAAAAACCCGGTGCACTCAAGAACCACATCCACCCCTAAATCAGCCCAGGGTAAGTTTTCTGGATCTCGCTCAGCAAACACTTTGATTTCTGTGCCGTCAATTGCTAAAGCATCGCCTCTCACTTCCACATCAAATGGAAAAATGCCGTGGGCAGTGTCGTATTTAGTTAAATAAGCATTGCTGTCTGCATCGCCCAAATCATTCAGAGCAACAATCTCGAACTCACTGGTCCGACCACTCTCGAACAGTGCCTTGAGAACATTTCTGCCTATTCTTCCGTACCCATTAATTGCAACTTTAACTGTCATTCAATTCTCCTCTTCGTCATCGTTTAATCATCTCAGTTAGTTTCTGGAAAACATTGTCATCTGAAAACCCGTAATATTCAAATAACTCTGGTGCCGGTGCAGATTTACCAAATGATTCCATGCCGATTACAACGCCCTTCACGCCGGTGTAGCCCTTCCATGCCGAGGCCATCGAAGCCTCAATAACCATCACTTTTTCAAACCCTGAAGGGATGACGCTCTCTTTGTATTGGTCCGATTGCTCTTCATAGATCTCCAAACAAGGCATCGAGACTACTCTTACACCCATTCCCTCTTGTGTGCCTTTCTCTGCAGCGTTCATTGCGTATTGAACCTCTGAGCCGGTGGCAATGATCAAGGCATCGAGATCCCCTTGCTCTTGATGCAAAACATAACCGCCTTTCTCTATCAAATCGATCGTTTCAGTAGATCGATGTTGTTGGGGCAATGATTGTCTGGTCAAAATGAGAGCTGAGGGTGTTTTTCTTTTTTGTATTGAGGACTTCCAGGCAATAGCCGTCTCCATGGTATCGCAGGGTCTCCATACGTTAACCCCGGGGATTAATCTAAGGCTGGGCACGTGCTCAATTGCCTGATGCGTAGGGCCGTCCTCCCCTAAACCAATAGAATCATGAGTTAAGACATGAATAACGCCCAGTTCCATCATTGATGCCATACGGATTGCGTTGCGAGAGTAATCGGTAAACGTCAGAAAGGTTCCGCCATAAGGAATTAAGCCACCGTGAAGCACCATGCCATTCATCATCGCAGCCATACCAAATTCTCTGACCCCATAGAAAATATAATCGCCCTTTGCATCCAATGGTGTGATGGCTTTGGAGTTTTTATGGAAAGTGCAATTGGATCCTGTTAAATCAGCTGAGCCGCCTAACAACTCTGGGAAATCGTCCGTCAAAGCATTCAGGGCAATTAATGATGACTTTCTGGTAGCCACGGTATCGGCTTCTTTTTGCAGATCTTGAATTAAATTTTGTAATCCTGAAAACCTATTGTCCTCAATCTGATTACTGAATCTGCTCATCAGTTCCTTTGCCAGGTCTGGATGAGCATCTTGGTATTTTTCAAAGGCTTGTTGCCAAGTCTTTTCTGATTCCTCGCCTTTTTCTTTTGCATCCCAGGCTTGTTTAATGTCTTCAGGGATTTCAAAAGGTTGGTGCTCCCATCCAAGTTCCTTTCGCACTAAAGCTATCTCTTCATCGCCCAACGGTGCGCCGTGGGTGTCTGCTGTTCCACCTTTATTGGGTGAACCAAATCCAATAACAGTCTTGCAAGCAAGGATGGATGGCTTACTCGTTTCTGCCTGAGCAAGAGTTATTGCTTTTGTGATTGCCTCGGGATCATGACCATCAATATCATCGATAACATGCCAACCGTAAGCATCGAATCGTTTGGCCACATCCTCAGCAAACCATGCATCGACTTCACCGTCTATAGAGATTCCGTTATCGTCATAGAAACAGATTAATTTACCTAAATTGAGCGTCCCTGCAAGTGAGCAAGCTTCATGAGAGATCCCTTCCATGAGACAACCATCACCTGTAAAGACATAGGTGTAATGATTGATAATATCCATCTCATCCCGATTGTAATTAGCGGCGAGGATTTTTTCTGATAATGCCATTCCTACGGCGTTGGCAATGCCTTGACCCAATGGACCGGTGGTGGTTTCAATACCGATGTCCAAATCGTATTCAGGATGACCGGCGGTGTGTGAATTAAATTGCCTAAAGGCTTTAAGATCATCAATGCTTAAATCATAACCTGAGAGATGCAACAGTGAATAAAGGAGCATCGAACCGTGTCCGTTTGATAGCAAAAATCGATCTCTATTCAACCAAGCTGGGTTATTGGGGTTATGGCTAAGGAAATCATTCCAAAGGACTTCAGCCATATCCGCCATACCCATTGGCATACCAGGATGGCCTGAATTAGCTCTTTGAACCGCATCTGCAGAGAGCATCCTAATGGCGTTGGCTAATGTTTTCTTTTCGATAACTGTGTCCTAGTTCAAGACAAGATTAAAATGATCTAAATAATTATTTGATCATCATTTTCTCGCAGACTGTAAACAGTGGCAAGGTATTTAACCTAAAAAAGTACTTAAATGGTCAATTTATAGCTATAATCCTTGAGCTAAAATTTTTGGAGATATAAATGAGCAATGCTTCCTATCTAATGACATCAGAGTCTGTAGGCGAAGGCCATCCAGATAAAATGGCTGATCAAATCTCTGACGCCATATTAGACGCAATTATAGAACAAGATAAGAATTGTCGAGTTGCTGTAGAAACTCTAGTAAAAACAGGTCTTGTCGTTCTCGCTGGAGAAATTACAACATCTGCAGAAGTTGATTATGAGGCTATTGCAAGACGCACAATCGAAAGAATTGGCTACAATCATGCAGATTTAGGTTTTGATCATCTCTCATGCAAGGTGATGTCTGCAATCAGCAAACAATCTCCTGACATTGCTATGGGTGTCGACCGAGAAGATAAAACAAAACAGGGTGCTGGTGACCAAGGCTTGATGTTTGGGTACGCCACTAATGAAACTAAAGAACTTATGCCGGCTACGATTCAAATCTCTCATGATTTAGTAAGGCAGCATTCTAAAGTGAGAAATGAAGGTGGCATAAGCTGGTTAAGACCTGATGCCAAGAGTCAAGTCACTATCCAATTTGAAAATGGACAACCCGACTTTATCGATACTGTGGTGCTATCAACTCAACACGATGACGATATTGACATGGAAGTTATTCACAAAGAAGTTCTAGAACACATTATCACTCCAATACTTCCTGGAGAACTTGTTACTCATCAAACTAGGTATCTAATAAATCCTACAGGTAGTTTTGTCATAGGAGGACCTGTGGGTGATTGCGGACTGACTGGCAGAAAAATTATAGTTGATACCTACGGAGGAATGGCCAGACATGGGGGAGGAGCCTTTTCTGGCAAAGATCCATCTAAAGTAGACCGATCTGCAGCTTATGCAGCGAGATATGTTGCAAAAAATGTCGTTGCTGCGGGTCTTGCGGATCGTTGCGAGATTCAAGTTTCATATGCAATAGGTGTCGCTGAACCCACCTCAGTTAGATTTAAAACGTTTGGCACAGAAAAAGTCGGGCAAGATGAGATTATTCAACTGGTTGAAGATAACTTCGATCTGACGCCCTATGGAATAATGGGTATGCTTGATTTACTCCAGCCAATTTATGAAAAGAGTGCTGCCTATGGACACTTCGGAAGAGAAGATGATGGGTTTCCTTGGGAAAAAACAGACAAAGCTGAGGATTTAAAAGCGCAATCTAGTCTATAATTAAGAATCAAAGTTGCAAATTAACTTACTAAAACAGGTGATGAAAGATGGCTGAAACAGCAAAAACAACAGAAATCAAATCTGGGGAAGATTATAAAATAGCAGATATAAGTCTCTCTGAGTGGGGAGAGAAAGAAATTGCAATTGCAGAGACTGAAATGCCTGGACTAATGAGCCTCAGGGAAGAATTTGGTGCTTCAAAACCACTCCAAGGAGCAAGAATTGCAGGATGTCTTCATATGACTATACAAACTGCTGTTCTTATAGAAACTCTAATTGAACTGGGTGCAGAGATCAGATGGTCATCTTGCAATATATTTTCAACTCAAGATCATGCGGCGGCGGCATTGGCCAATAAAGGTATTCCTATTTTTGCCTGGAAAGGTGAGACAGAAGAAGAAGCCTGGTGGTGCATTGAACAAACTATTCATGGACCAAATGGCTGGACACCCAATATGATCCTGGATGATGGCGGCGATCTTACTAAGCTAATGCATGAAAAATACCCTGAAATGATGAAAGATGTAAAAGGGCTTTCAGAGGAAACCACAACTGGTGTCAAAAGACTATACGATATGGTTAAAGATGATTCACTCTTATGCCCCGCTTTCAATGTAAATGATTCTGTCACTAAATCTAAATTTGATAATCTCTACGGTTGCAGAGAATCATTGGTAGATGGCATCAAGAGAGCAACTGACGTTATGATTGCTGGTAAAGTAGCCGTTGTCGCCGGATATGGTGATGTTGGCAAAGGGTCAGCTCAAAGTCTAAGTGCTTTAGGAGCAACTGTTCTAGTGACAGAAATTGATCCAATCTGTGCATTACAAGCTGCTATGGAAGGTTATCAAGTCGTAACCATGGATGAAGCATGCTCAGAGGCTGATATCTTTGTAACAGCCACTGGTAATTATCATGTAATTAATAAAGAGCATTTGGAAAAGATGAAAGACCAAGCGATTGTGTGCAATATCGGTCACTTTGATAATGAAATTGATGTGGCATCGATGAACGACTATGAGTGGATCAATATAAAGCCTGAAGTGGATCATATTGTGTTTCCTGATGGAAAACGATTAATTCTCTTAGCTGAGGGAAGACTGGTCAATCTTGGTTGTGCAACCGGTCATCCTAGTTTTGTAATGTCCAATTCATTTACTAATCAAACTCTGGCACAAATTGAACTTTGGAATAATTCTGAGAAATATGAGAACGACGTATACGTTCTTCCAAAAACCTTAGATGAAAAAGTTGCTAGACTTCATTTGGAAAAAATCGGTGTTAAGTTAACCAAGCTCACCAAAGAGCAATCTGAATATCTTGGTATTTCCGAAGAAGGCCCTTATAAACCAGAGATCTATCGATATTAATAAAGCATTATTGTTGAGAGTTTTCTCTAATCATTCTGATCAATGGCTCAAGATAGTTTAGCCTAATAATTGGGTCATCTATCTCAAGACATTTTTGTTTATCTTCCAGTTTTAGAGGCAGAATCTCAGCAAACCTAAAGCTAACCCATGAAGCACTTTCAAATTTCTTCTCATCATCGTTATACAAATTAATATCGTCCAAAATTGCTTTTAACAAACTAACAAGATTAGAAAAATTTTCTGTGGGTTTGAAATCACCTTCTCTTTCAATGATTTCAACATCACCTATATTAAGACCATCCTCTTGCTTGTTCATCCCCAGTAATTTGAATTTGTTTGTACCAATAGTTGTAATTCCTAATAAGCCGTCATTACCCTGTTCCCAATCAATTATTTTGGCCATTGTGCCAATGTTGTAGGTCTCAAACATTTTTGGATCGTTCGATTCACGGCTTAGAATGACTCCAAATTCTAAAGAATCTTTCATGCACTTGCTCACCATATCTATGTATCGTGGCTCAAAGATTCTTAGGGGCAGTCTTGAATCTGGAAATAGTATCGTCCGAAGTGGAAAAATTGGGCATTTATCATCGTTGCTCATTATTTTTTATTCGCCGATAATGCTCATGAGGACTTCTCTGATTGGTACAGAAGTTCTGTTTGTCATAATAAGAATAATATCCCCTGACTTTAACTTATCACTGAGGTGATCCATTATCTCCTCATGATTCTCAATGATAATAGTGTTGTCTTTGTTGGTGTATTCTTTTTCTATATCCCACTCTATATCCTTATTATTAACAATTAATGAGAGATCAGCCCGATCGAAGGAGTCAACTAACTCCTCTCTCAAGGTTCCTTTTTTCATGGTATTAGATGCTATCTCAGTAATGGTATATAAAGAACCATCTCCTTGATATTTGTCTTTTAGTGAATCGATTGAAGCAATGATAGAGGTTGGGTGATGAGCAAAGTCATCAAATATTTTTATGCCTGAATGCTCTCCTAAGAACTCTAATCGTCTCTTCACACCTGGAAATCTATCGATGCTTTTTAAAACATCCTTGTTCTCAAGACCCACAGTCGACAAAGCGGCAGTTGCGCCCAATATATTCATCATATTATGCTGTCCTATAATTTGTGGTCTAATCTGACCTATTTGTTCGTTTCCTCTAGAAAAAGTAACGCCATCATCAGGAATTAGGTCCATAGACCAATCATGTTGATTCGATTTACCAAAAGTTACTTTTTTTGACCAAAAACCCTGGCTGAATAGCTTCGTAATATTCTTATCGTCACCATTAGCTATGACAGTGGTATCAGATGGGATGAGTCTTAGTAACTGATGAAATTGCCAGTATATCTCGCTCATATCTGAAAAGATGTCGACGTGGTCAAACTCAATATTATTGATAAGTAAAAAATTGGGATTGTAATGAATAAACTTTGATCTTTTATCAAAAAAAGCGGTGTCGTACTCGTCGGCCTCTATAACAAAATAAGGGTCTGAACCCCTAGTGGCAGATGTTGAAAAACCTATAGGAACACCCCCAATAAGGTAACCTGGATCGTAACCCAGGTCCTGAAGTATAAAAGCGATTAAGCTTGCAGTAGTAGTTTTCCCATGAGTGCCGGATACCGCAATCACTGTTCGATCTTTCAAGATATTATTACCTAACCATTCAGGTCCAGAAGTATAAGGAATATCACCATTAAGAATTGCCTCTACCAGCGGCATACCTCTTGTCATTACATTACCGATAACAATCAAATCAGGATTCAAATTTAATTGGTCCAGATCATAATTGGGTATGACCTTAATACCAAGATCGTTTAACTGATCACTTATAGGCGGGTAGGAAAAAAGATCAGAGCCAGTTACCTGAAAACCAGACTCCTTCGCTATAGCAGCTAAGCTGCCCATGAATGTGCCACTAATGCCTAAAATATGGATATGCATTATCTATATTCCTGCAATTGAAGTTTGGAGGACAAAATTCACCATGAGGTAGAACAGGGTAATAAGAACGGAGTAACTTGGATTGGAGATTAACCTAGAAAAAATATGGGCCATAATAATTATTGACCACAAGGCAACCAATAGAGTTGCGAGAGTAAACCAAAATGGAAATTGCGCTTCAATTAGTAGATCACCCTCTCCTAGGTATCTAGAAAACTGAAGAATCAATGGACTGTAGAAAATATTAAGAATTCCTCCAGTTCCGAAGAGTGCGATTAAGGATCGCCTAAAGAGTACCTGAGTTCCATATAATTCAACTAAAGCTTTAACCCAAAATATTAAAAGAAAAGCATCCACCAAAAAAGATCTTACAAATAATTCCACTGATCCAGAAACTTTTATTCCTGAAAAAACTTGCGTTGCAAAGAAAAATACAAAGATTAAGCCAAGAAAAAAATTAGAATCAGGGAGACTTTCTTGCCCTGATTTTTTGATCATAATATTCCAAAAGGCTATTAATAATTTAATCATAGAGAACCAATTCTATTATAATTCCGACCAGAAGATACTAATTCATGATAGAAAAAAATAAAGCCGCAGAGTTTATTGATACACAAAATTCATTAAATGAATTTGTTAGGAAACTTGATGGTAAAGCAGTAATAGGAATTGATACCGAATTTGAAAGAATAAGAACCTATTACCCTAAGTTGTGCCTTATACAAGTTGCAACAAGTGACTCTATGGCATGTATTGATTGCCTTGCAAATCTAGACTTATCAAATTTTTGGAAACTTATATACAGAGAAGATATAGAGAAGTTTATTCACTCGGGTAGTCAAGATTTAGAGATTTTCTATCTTGAGAATAAATCTCTGCCTCAAAATATTTTTGACACTCAAATTGCGGCTTCACTCCTTGGTTACCCAATGCAAATTGGCATTAAAAATCTTCTTATGGATGAGCTTAGAATCAACATTGAAAAATCAGAAACAAGGAGCGACTGGAGTAAACGCCCACTTCATCCAAATCAATTGCAATATGCGATAGAAGATGTTGCTCATTTGTTGGAATTGGGAAAATCTCTAAAGAAGAAGCTAAAGATTAAGGGAAGACTTGAATGGTGTAAGGAAGATTGCAATAAAATGTTGGCCACAAAAACTGGATTGATGGACCAAGAAAATGCTTGGAAAAAGATCAAAGGTATTAAAAAGCTAAATACTAAATTTCAAAACACTGCTATCGAGCTCTCAAATTGGAGAGAGAATCAATCGGCTATAAAAAATATACCTAAGAAATGGCTAATGGATGATATAGAGATAATCAATGTTTCTAAAATGGATCCGCAATCTCTTAATAAAATCAAATTAGAGCCTCTCATGAATAAATATATGCAGGAATCTGATATAGAAAACATGATACAAACGTTAAGAAACATTAAAAATTTTAAAAAAGAAAGAATAAGGAATAATAAAATCAAAATGATCCCAAACTACAAATTAATTATTGAGAAAATTAATACATTGATTATTAAAGAAGCAAAGCTACTAGGTATTACGCAAGAGGCTCTAGCGACTAAAAAAGATATCCTATTGCTTGTTCAAGGAAGAGAAAATCGACTTAATGTTGGCTGGAGGAAATCGCAGTTGAATAAAGGGATTAAAAAGATCTTAAAGTAAGATAAGTGATTAATTAATCTTGGAAAGTAGTCTCTTATAAACCTCTTCTATAGAACCCTCCCCATTGACAACCTGTAAAATACCTGACTCTCTATAAAACTCAATCATCGGTTCGGTTTGTTCGCCATAAACTTCGATTCGTTTTGAGATAGACTCAATATTGTCATCATCTCTCTGAATCAACTTTCCTCCTGAGGCAATGCAATCATCTATCTCCTTCTTGGGGGAAAAATATATATTTAGAGTTTTACCTGTACTTGAACAAGTTCTTCTCCCAGATAGTCTTTTAATTAGAATCTCAGCATCAACATCAATAAGAACAGTGTGTTCTAGAGGTCGATCAATTGATTCTAAGACCAAATTGAGTGATTTTGCTTGATTAATGTTTCTTGGATAACCATCGAGTAGGAAGCCTATCTGATCATCTATTTGCTCTAATGATTTTTGAATAAGATCTAAGACTATTTCATCAGAAACTAGGTCGCCTCGAGCCATAATCTCCTCCACCTTTTTTCCTATTTCTGTCTTTTCTGCAACAGCCTTCCTTAAGAGTACTCCCGTAGAAATCTGTGGACAGCCGTAATCCCTCATCAAATTTTCTGCCTGAGTTCCTTTTCCAGAGCCAGGTGCGCCTAATAGGATTATTTTCATGACAATTTTATGCTTAAATTTAGGTTGCTAATAAAGATTTATAGTATTAAAAACTTCTATCAATAGATATCATATGTAAATTCAAAATTTTTGGAAGAAGAATGACATTAAAAAATGCTTTTTATGCTCAATCAGGAGGGGTAACAGCAGTTATCAATGCAAGTGCGGCTGGGGTGATAGAAACTGCAAGAAAATACCCAAAAAAAATAGGCAAAGTTTTTGCTGGGAAAAACGGAATCCTCGGAGCTCTTGAAGAAAATCTGATTGATACCAGCCTTGAGACTGATAAACAAATTTCACTCTTAAAATATACGCCTGGGGGTGCTTTTGGCTCAGCACGATATAAACTAAAAGGCCTTAAAGAAAATCAGAGAGAATACAAAAGACTCATTGAGGTTTTCAAGGCACATAACATTGGTTATTTTTTCTATAATGGTGGCGGTGATTCCATGGATACAGCTCACAAAGTATCAGAAATTGGTGAGGCAATGGATTTCCCTATTGCATCAATCGGAATTCCTAAAACGGTAGATAACGATCTACCTATCACAGACACCTGCCCAGGGTTTGGCTCTGTGGCTAAATATATTTCAGTTTCTACACATGAAGCTAGCCTTGATGTTTTATCAATGGCTGAAACATCAACCAAAGTCTTCATACTAGAGGTTATGGGACGACATGCTGGATGGATTGCTGCTGCTTCAGGATTAATAGCAAACCAAAGGAATGATCCCCCGCATATCATCCTCTTTCCTGAAATCCCATTTGAAAAAAAGAATTTCATCAAACAGGTTGAGCGATCTGTGAAAAATAATGGCTACTGTGTCATTGTTGCCAGTGAAGGTGCCCGATACAAGAATGGTAAATTTTTGGCTGATGCAGGAACCAAAGACTCTTTTGGTCATAAACAGCTTGGAGGCGTTGCTCCTGTTATTGCCAACATGGTTAAACAATCCCTAGGTTATAAGTATCATTACGCCATTGCAGACTATCTTCAGCGTTCAGCCAGACACTTGGCTTCACAAACTGATCTCAAGCAAGCTTATTCAGTCGGAGAGTCTGCAGTTAAGATGGCTATTAAAGGCGAAAAATCAAAAATGGTAACGATTGATAGACTTTCAGATAAGCCTTATAAATGGCAAATAGGCTCTGCACCACTAGCAAAAGTTGCCAATAATGAAAAAATGATGCCAAGAAAATTTATAACAAGAAATGGCTATGGCATAACAAGCGCCTGTAAAACTTATATGCTACCCCTCATCAAAGGTGAGGCATATCCCATCTATAAAAATGGTCTTCCTACCTTTTCCAAACTGAAAAATAAATTAGTAGAAAAGAGGCTAAAAACAAAATTTATGGTATGATCCTCAAAATTTTTTACCACTTTTACAAATAACGAAAAACTTTTTAATTTTAGGAGTACACAATGAGTGAAACTATAGCATTATGGGCAGCATTAACTGCTTCGGTGACAGCAATAGTTGTTGGAATTATCTTCTCTTTAGAAATTCTAAAAGAATCGGATGGCAATGAACGCATGCAAGAAATAGCTGGTGCTATTCAAGAAGGTGCCACTGCTTATCTTAATCGACAATATTTAACTATAGGTATCGTGGGAGCGGTCATTTTTATACTTCTAGGTATAGCAATAGATTGGTTAAGCGCCCTTGGATTTCTTATTGGTGCTGTGTTTTCGGGCCTCGCTGGCTATATTGGGATGAATATTTCTGTCAGAGCTAATGTGAGAACTGCACAAGCAGCCTATAACGGGATAAGTTCAGCCTTATCGGTAGCTTTTAGAGGTGGCGCAGTAACAGGGCTTTTAGTGGTTGGTCTAGGTTTACTCGGTATTAGTGGCTATTACTTAATGCTGAGATCTGGTCTCAATGTATCGCAAGATGACAGTCTTCATGCATTAATTGGCTTGGCTTTTGGGGGCTCCCTCATTTCAATCTTTGCTCGTTTAGGCGGAGGAATTTTCACAAAGGGGGCAGATGTCGGTGCGGATTTAGTAGGTAAGATTGAAGCAGGTATTCCTGAAGATGACCCAAGAAATCCAGCTGTGATTGCCGATAATGTTGGGGATAATGTGGGTGACTGTGCTGGAATGGCAGCTGATCTTTTTGAAACTTATGCAGTGACTATTATTGCGACGATGCTTCTAGGGGGCTTATTGTTTATTGGAACTGATAATTATGATAATGCGATTCTATACCCCCTTCTTCTAGGAGCAGTTTCGATAGTGGCATCAGTAATTGGAATGCTTTTTGTAAAGTCTAAAGAAGGTGGAAGTGTCATGGGAGCACTTTATAAAGGCGTCATAGTTTCTGGAATCATCGCTGCAATTGCCTTTTATCCGGTGACTAATTATATGAATATGTCAATTACCTTATGGTATGCCTCGCTAATTGGACTGGCTTTGACTGCTTTTATGGTTGTTGTAACAGAGTACTACACATCAACCGAGTACAGCCCAGTTCAAAGAATTGCAGAAGCCTCTGAAACAGGTCATGCCACAAATATAATCGCTGGGCTTGGCGTTTCTATGAAAGCAACGACCTTACCGGTTATAGCAGTTTGTTTGAGTATCTGGGGTGCTTATATGTTTGCTGGCCTTTATGGTATAGCAATAGCTGCAACATCAATGCTCTCTTTAACAGGAATGATTGTAGCTCTAGATGCGTTTGGGCCAATCACTGATAATGCTGGAGGTATCGCTGAAATGTCAGAACTACCTTCAGAAATTAGGGCTATCACAGACCCACTAGATGCGGTTGGAAACACAACTAAAGCAGTAACCAAAGGATATGCCATTGGTTCAGCCGGATTAGCTGCGTTGGTTCTTTTTGCTGATTTCACAAGTAACCTTGCAGCTGAAGGAAAGCTGGTTGAGTTTAGATTGGACGATCCGGCTGTGATAATCGGATTATTTATTGGCGGGATGGTGCCCTATTTATTTGGAGCTATGGCTATGGAAGCGGTTGGCAGAGCGGCTGGATCAGTTGTTGATGAGGTGAGAAGACAGTTTAAAGAGATCCCTGGAATCATGGATGGCACAAGCAAGCCTGACTACTCTAGAGCTGTTGACTTGCTCACAAAATCAGCAATCAAAGAAATGATTATTCCTTCAATGTTGCCTGTTGTGGTTCCTATTGCACTTGCTCTAATTATGAATATGATGATGCCTGAAGACGGCGGCATTAGAGCTCTTGGAGGCTTGTTGATTGGAACAATTGTCACTGGTATTTTTGTAGCAATCTCTATGACTGCTGGTGGTGGCGCCTGGGACAATGCAAAAAAATATATCGAAGATGGAAATGTCGGAGGGAAAGGAACAGAGGCACATAATGCCTCTATAACAGGAGATACTGTTGGAGATCCATATAAAGACACAGCAGGGCCAGCTATTAACCCATTAATCAAGATAATTAATATTGTTGCCTTGTTAATGATTGCAATTTTATAAGTTCATCATTAATTCATAGTGTAGGTTATTTTGACGGTTACAATTCGTTACATGATTAGCTTGTTAGGTTATATCAGCGAGAGTATTCTTTGCAGACTTAATCTAAAATATAACTGATAGCGAAAATAGGTGTATGAATAATTTTTTAAAAGTATTGCTCTTCTCCTTTATTCTTATTGATAATGGGAGCGCGGCCTCTCTTTTGGATGTCTATGAACAGGCCTTAGTTAATGACCCAAGAATAAAAGAAGCATTTGCCAATAAAGAAGCGATTATAGAAGCTAAACCTCAGGCTAGGAGCTTTATTCTTCCACAACTATCTGGTTCTGCAAGTTTCTCAGACACCGATTCAGACGGTCGGAGTACCTTCCAACAAAAAATTATTAATCCGGTCAATGGAGAAGCAGTTGTAATAACCAACAACACTGATTTCTTGCAAGAATCAGAAACATTGCAATGGGATGTAACACTTAGGCAAGCAATTTTTGATTACGGTTCTTGGATGAATCTTAGAAAAGCCAATAAAACAGTTGCTCAAGCTGAGATTGATTATCTTGCAGCAGAACAAGATTTAATTATTCGAGTAGCAAATGCTTACTTTAATGTACTTGCTGCAGAAGACACATTAGAAGCCGAGCAAGCAGCAAGACAAGCAATTGAAAAGCAACTTGATCAAGCCCAAAAGAGATTCGATGTTGGGCTCATAGCGATAACAGATGTCCAAGAAGCTCAAGCAGCTTACGATCAATCAGTTGCCAATGAAATCACTTCGAAAAGAAACCTAGCCACAGCTAAAGAGTCACTAAGAGCAATCACGGATAGTTATCCTGGTCAATTGAATAAACCGGATAATAACTTACCCCTGATTATGCCTAATCCACAAAGCGAAGCAGACTGGGTTGAAACCTCATTGGAGCAAAACTTAAGTTATCTATCAGCTCAAGTTGGGGTTGAGATTGCTAAGAGTGAAATCAAAGTCCAGAGATCTGGGCATTTGCCTACAATCGGTATCCAAGCTTCTAAAAGGGATATCGATACTGATAGTTTTAGGTCGGATAGTGGAAGTGAATTTAGTCCTGCTGACAATGAAAATATTAATGAGGGTGTAGGAGTACAGCTTAATCTTCCTCTGTATAGTGGTGGCCAAGTAACCTCAAGAGTTAGGCAGGCTGTAGCAAAACACAGGGCAAGCAAGGAAAAACTCGAAAGGGTTGCAAGGGAAACCACTAGAATAGCTAGAGACTCTTATCTTGGGGTAATCTCTGGGATAGCTACAGTAAAAGCTCTGCAACAATCAGTAAAATCATCTGCAACTGCTCTTCAAGCGACTGAAGCTGGCTATGAGGTTGGCACAAGAACAACTGTCGATGTTTTAGATGCCAGAAGAAGGCTTTACTCTTCACAAAAGAATCTCGCCATAAGCAAATACGATTATCTTAAAAATATACTTCAGCTCAAGCAAGCTGCTGGAACACTCACACGAAGTGATCTAGAACAAATCAATAACTGGCTCAAATAAAGGGCTTAATCAATTTCATTATATTTTCAATAGACCCTTTATTATCACGCATCACTTTGTCGGCAGAAGAAACCATTTGATCTTTTTTAGAATCATCAGTAAAAAGTTCATTCAGCTGAATTGACAATTCTTGATCATCTTTGACCACTAAAAGACCTCCTACATCAATTAACTCAATGGAGATTTCTTTTACATTTTGAAGGAATGGCCCAGTAATAACTGGTGTTCCAAAACTTGCAGGCTCTAGCAGATTATGGCCTCCTACAGAAAATAAACTTCCGCCTACAAATGCTATATCTGAAGCAGAATAGAAAAAAGGTAAATCACCTAAGGTATCAATAAGTAAAACGTTAGTATTTTCTTCAATATTCTTAAAATCAGACCATTTAATGCAAGCATGTCCTGAATCAATAATCTTCTTATGAACTGAATTAAATCTCTCAGGCTTTCTTGGTGCAATGATTAAAAGACTATCAGGAAAATCTTTCATTAATTTTTTATGTGCCTTAAGGATAACTTGTTCTTCACCAGGGTGTGTGCTCCCAGCTATCCAAACTGGTCTATTGTTAAAGTTTTTGTCTCTAAAGGTTTTTGCTTTATCAAGAATCTCATCAGGAGGAGTGATATCAAACTTGAGATTTCCAGTAACAAAAGTCCTGTCTTTGTGAGCACCTAGCTCAAGAAATTTGTTAGCATCAGCTTGAGTCTGTGCACCAACCACTATCCCCTGTGAGATTGTATCTTTGAATAGATTGAAAAGAACTTTATAAAGACTCTGTGAGCGATCAGAGATGCAAGCACTTGCCAGTACAAGAGGTACTTTTCTTTGCCCACATTCTTGAAAAATATTTGGCCAAATCTCAGTTTCTATAATGATTGCTATTTTTGGATTAGCCCAGTTGAAAAATCGTTTCACTGAACCCTTCAAATCATAGGGAAGATACACATTGATCACTTCATCATTAAAAGCATCAGAAATGAGTTGAGAACCAGTTGGAGTAGTGCATGTGAATAAGACTTCCTTGGAAGGATTCTCTTTTAGCAGTTCTCTAACTAAGGGTGTTGCTGCTTTCACCTCACCAAAAGAGACTGCATGTATCCATATAACCTCCCCTTTTAGACTTTGTTTATAAAAACCAAACCGTTCACTCACTCTTCTACTATATTTTGCATCTTCTAATGCTCTCACAAGGATATGAATTATTAGCAAGGGTGAGATTAGATAGATAAAGAGATTGTAAATTAGCCTCATTATTTTTATCTTACTCATGGAATCATATTATATGGGACTAGACCATAAACCAAAGAACTCTTAATTATAAAAACTAGTCTGAACGACCGTAATCGACTTTTTTATAATTAACCTTAATTTCTTTGAAACCTTCAGCAAATTCGTCAACAATCTCGCCTTTAATACCGTTCCTAACCTGATTAAGCTCTCTGACCCTAATTGCTAGGCGACCCACTTCCTCTAGCGGCATATCCACACCCTTTCTAATATCGCCTTCTGTTTCCCATATTTTCCCATTAATTCCATACATTCGATCGACAAAATTTTTTGCAATATCATTGTCTGGTAATTCTTTCTTATATGCCGCTAATTCTTCACTAACATCCTCATCCGTTCGTTCTGATTTTAGTAGTGTTATTGTGTAACGATCAATAATTTCTGAAAGTGGCATTTTCATGGCAGTTATCTACCCGCACTTAGAATAGCCACAATTGAGACAGGTCTCACAATTATCCATTAAGACCACAGCAACGGTGTTGCATTGACCACAAAGCGTTGATCCATGAGGAAACTCTTGGTTAACAAAAGCATCAGTTTGCTTATCTTGGTTTTCAAACTCTTGCCTTTTCTTTTCGATTAGCTCTTTTTGATGCTCATCGAGAACTTCTGAAGAGATAATGCCAATGGATTTGAAATGTCTTTCTATAACATATCCCAACTCAGCAATAATGGACGGCATAAAACGACCCTCCCCTGCAAAATAACCACCTTTTGGATCAAACACAGCTTTAAGTTCTTCAACCAAAAATGCCACATCTCCACCTTTTCTAAAGACTGATGACAAGACCCTGGTCAAAGCCACAATCCACTGATAGTGATCTAGGTTCTTTGAATTAATGAAAATTTCATAAGGTCTGTATTTTTCATACTCTGTGTCTTGATTGAGGACAATGTCATTAATCGTAATGTACATTGCATGATCTGAGACAGGTGGTTTTATTTTATAAGTGGTTCCTCTCAGCATCTCGGGCCTTTGTAGCCGTTCATGCATTCTCACAACATTGGCTTCCTCTTCCTGCTGCTGTTCTATTTGATTAGTTTCAGCTTGTGCTTCCTGCTGTTCTTGTGTCGCTACCTTATAACCAACAATTTTCTTTTCAATTTTAATCGACATAGCAAAGTTTCTCAGAATTTACCGTAATATCCCTCTTTAAGAGCATCAAATAGATTTGCGGCTGTGTGAGTCTCACCGTCGTATTCAATTTCTTCATTACCTGCTACCTCTATTTCTTCGCCATCATCAAGAACAAAGGTGTACATGGTGTTCTCTAAATCTTTTTCTTTGACCAGAACTCCTTGGAAAGCTTCAGGATTAAAACGAAATGTTGTACAGCCTTTTAACCCTTTTTCATGAGCGTATAAATAGATATCCTTAAACTCTTCAAATTCGAACTCAGTTGGAACATTCGCAGTTTTTGAGATCGATGAATCAATCCATTTTTGTGATGCGCCTTGAACATCAACGTGTTGTCTAGGCAATATATCTTCTGCCGTTATAAAATAATCAGGCAGAGCATTTTCAGTTCCTGGTTCTGCTTCTATGTCTGCATTGGGATTTATTTTGTCGATGTAGGAAAGAAGTTCAAACGAATAGACATCGACCTTTTCTTTTGTTTTTTTCTGTTCTCTTATGACATTTCTAAAGTAGTGGTGCGCAAAGCTTGGCTCTATACCATTGCTAACATTATTACCAATGGACAATGAAATTGTTCCTGTAGGTGCAATCGACGTGTGGTGGGTAAACCTAGCACCAATTTCTGCAAGCTGATCTGCTAACTCTGGATCCTCAGTGCCGATTTGCTGCATATATCTGCTGTATTTTGCATGCAACACACTGCCTTTAACTGAATCTCCAATCTTATAACCGTCATCTAGCATCTCGGGTCTTTTTTTCAGCATCTCCTTAGTAACTGTGAAGTCTTCCGTCAATATTGGAGCGGGTCCTTTTTCTTTTGAGAGTGCCAAAGATTCTCTCCAACCGGTTAGCGCCATCTCTTTGCTGACCTTCTCTGTGAATTCTAGAGACTCATCTGAGCCATACTTCATTCTTAGCATAGTCATTGCAGAACCTAAGCCTAGAAAGCCCATACCATGTCGTCTTTTTCGCAAGATTTCATTGCGTTGCTGCTCTATAGGTAACCCATTAATCTCAACAACGTTGTCTAACATTCTTGTAAAAATACTGACTACTTCATTAAAAGTTTCCCAATCAAAATAAGCTTCATCAGTAAAAGGTTTTTGGACAAAACGAGTCAGATTTACAGAGCCAAGTAAACAGGATCCATACTCAGGTAACGGTTGTTCTCCACAAGGATTAGTCGCTCTAATATTTTCTTCAAACCAATTGTTGTTCATCTCGTTAACTTTATCTATGAGGATAAAGCCTGGTTCAGCATAATCATAAGTTGAAGCCATAATAAGATCCCATAACTTTCTTGCTTTGATAACTTTATAAACCTTGCAGGCAACCTGTCCTTCATCATTGGTTACATACCCATCTGTATTAACCCAATCCTTCCATACGATTTGGCTTGAATCCTCCAAATCAATATCTTTAGATTCAGGTAAGCTAGGATCTAATGGAAAAACCAAAGGCCAATCAGAATCTTCTCGAACAGCTTTTATAAATTCTTCAGTGATAAGTAATGAGAGATTAAATTGCCTCAATCTACCGTCCTCTCTCTTTACCCTGATAAACTCTTCAACATCTGGATGACTGACATCAAAAGTTCCCATTTGTGCGCCCCGCCTTCCGCCTGCAGAAGAAACGGTAAAACAGGTTTTATCGTAAATATCCATGAAAGATAAAGGTCCTGATGTATAGGCGCCAGCGCCAGTAACATAAGCTCCTTTGGGTCTTAGAGTTGAAAATTCATAACCAATACCACAGCCAGCCTTTAAAGTTAAACCTGCCTCAGTTACTTTATCTAAGATTCCAGTCATTGAATCTTGAATAAGGCCCGAGACAGTGCAGTTAATCGTTGAAGTCGCAGGCTTATAATCTTCTGCTCCAGCATTTGACATAATTCTTCCTGCTGGAATAGCTCCTGATCTTAATGCCCAAAGAAATTTTTCCGTCCATTCTTCTTGTTTATTGTCTTCTTCTACTCCTGCCAAAGCTGATGCGACTCTTTGAAAAGTAGTGTCAATATCAGTATCAATAGGATTGCCAGAGAAATCTTTTAATCGATATTTTTTATCCCAAATGTCAACAGATGCAGCTTGATGTTCAATATCAAAAGTTTTTAGTTTTTTAGCTGAAAACGCTGAAGACACTTATTTTTCCCCTATATGATTATTTCTTAAAGCTATGCAAACCATCTAATCACACAAAATT
>CACPJA010000002.1 GCA_902634075.1 uncultured Gammaproteobacteria bacterium | reverse complement strand
CTGAAGGAGATAGAACAACTCCCTCAATAGTTGCGTATTCGAAGGATGAGGACAGAAGCATGGTTGGCCAATCTGCTAAAAGACAAGCAGTGAGCAATCCTGAAAACACTCTTTATGCAATCAAAAGGCTTATAGGTCGTAAATACGATGATTCTGTTGTTAAGAAAGACATCGATAAAGTCCCTTTTGAAATTAAAAAAGCTAAAAACGGAGATGCTTGGGTTGTTGCTAATGGAAAAGAAACAGCACCACCAGCAATATCTGCTGAAGTCCTTAGAAAGATGAAAGAAACAGCAGAGAGCTATTTAGGTGAAAAGGTAAATGAAGCTGTTATAACAGTCCCTGCTTATTTTAACGATTCTCAAAGACAGGCCACAAAAGACGCTGGTAAAATTGCTGGACTAGAAGTAAAAAGAATCATTAACGAACCAACTGCAGCAGCTCTAGCTTACGGATTAGACAAGAAAAGAGGCGATAGAAAAATTGCAGTTTATGATCTGGGTGGTGGAACATTTGATGTTTCTATTATCGAAATAGCTGATGTTGAAGGTGAAAACCAATTTGAAGTTCTAGCTACTAACGGTGATACATTCCTTGGTGGTGAAGACTTTGACTTGAGAATTATGGACCATCTTTTAGATGAGTTTAAAAAGCAGACAGGAATGGATGTTGCTAAAGATACACAAGCTCTTCAAAGACTTAAGGAAGCAGCTGAAAAAGCAAAAATTGAACTATCTAATCAAGCTCAAACAGATATTAACCTTCCTTATTTAACAGCTGACTCTTCAGGACCTAAACATTTAAATTTAACTCTAACAAGAGCAAAATTAGAGTCTTTGGTGGAAGATCTTATTGTTCAAACTATAGAACCTTGTAAGACAGCTCTAAAGGACGCAGGTCTTGGTGTAGGTGATGTAAACGATGTCATTCTAGTTGGCGGTCAAACAAGAATGCCAAAGGTCCAAGACGAGGTTAAATCATTCTTTGGCGTTGATGCGAGAAAGGATGTCAATCCAGATGAAGCAGTAGCTATTGGTGCAGCAATACAAGGGGGTGTTTTATCAGGAGATGTTAAAGATGTCTTGTTACTTGATGTAACTCCTCTTTCTCTTGGTATAGAAACCCTTGGTGCTGTTACTACTAAGCTAATCGAAAAAAACACAACTATACCAACAAAGGCTGAGCAAATATTTTCTACGGCAGAAGATAATCAAACAGCCGTAACAATTCATGTCTTACAAGGCGAGAGAGAAAGAGCTCAAGATAATAAATCTCTAGGAAGGTTTGATTTAACAGATATTCCTGCCAAGCCAAGGGGATTACCTCAAATTGAAGTAGCTTTTGATATTGATGCTAATGGCATCATCAATGTATCTGCCAAAGACAAGGAGACCGGCAAAGAGCAAAAAATTGTTATCCAAGCTTCTAGCGGATTATCGGATGAAGAAATTGATCAAATGATTTCCGATGCAGAATCAAATGCTGAAGAGGATCAAAAGTTCAGAGAATTAGTTGATATTAAGAACCAAGGAGATCAATTAGTTCATGCTACTGAAAAATCTCTGGAAGAATTAGGTGAGAAAGTTACAGCTGAAGAGCGATCTAATGTTGAAGCTGCAATTGGCGAACTTAAAGAAGCACTCAAGGGAGACGATAAGGACACTATTGAAACTAAAGTGAAGAGCTTATCTGAAGCCTCAGTAGGTATTGCCCAGAAAGCTTTTGAAGAGGCGCAAGCTGCAGCAAATACAGAGTCAAAGTCTGATGATACACAATCAACTGATGAGAATGTTGTAGATGCAGAATATGAAGAAGTAGATAACGACAAAAATAAAGATAATAACTAAACCTTAGTTTAGTATCAGATAATACAGGGTAGATATTTTGTCTATCCTGTATTTACACAAAAAAGGGGTGACATGAGTAAACAAGATTACTATCAAACACTTGGTTTGCAGAAAAACTCATCCGATGCTGAAATCAAAAAGGCTTATCGTAAACTTGCGATGAAATATCACCCTGATCGCAACCCTGATGATAAAACTGCTGAGATAAAGTTCAAAGAAGCAAAAGAAGCTTATGAAGTTCTATCTGATAACCAAAAAAGAGCTGCGTACGATCAATTTGGACACGCAGGTGTAAATAACCAAGCTGGTATGGGCGGAGGCTTCAACCCTGGCGATGCGTTCAATGATATTTTTGGAGATATGTTTGGGGATATTTTTGGTAACGCCAGAGGGCAAAGACGACAAAGTAGTGCTCAAAGAGGTGCAGACCTTAGGTACGAATTAGATCTTGATCTTGAACAAGCCGTTTTTGGCGAAACAATTAAAATAAATATTCCTTCTCTAATTGGTTGCGATACTTGTGCAGGATCCGGAGCAAAAAAAGGCACTGAAGCAACACGATGCTTAAGATGTGAGGGCAGAGGCTCGGTAAGAGTGCAACAGGGTTTCTTTACACTACAACAAACTTGCCCTGAATGTAGGGGTGCGGGTCAAACAATAAAGGACCCTTGTATCGATTGCTCAGGATCAGGCCGAGTTCAAAAAGAAAGGACTATATCCATTAAAATACCCCCAGGAGTTGATCAAGACGACAGAATTAGACTATCGAGTGAAGGTGAAGCTGGAATGAAAGGAGGACCACCAGGAGATTTATACGTCGATGTTAATATAAGGTCTCATCCAATTTTTAAACGTGAAGGGAGTAACTTATTCTGTGAAGTTCCTATAAGTTTTACTAAAGCAGCTTTAGGCGGGACAGTAGAAGTTCCAACAATTGATGGCGCTGTAAATTTAACAATACCTACAGAAACTCAATCAGGAGAAGTTTTTAGACTGAGAGGAAAGGGAGTTCAATCTTATCGAGATAGAGTGTTGGGTGACTTATTCTGTAACATTCAAATTGAAACACCTGTTAATTTAAACACAGATCAAAAAAACATCTTAAAGTCATTTGAAGAATCGATCAGCAAAAGCAAAAAAGAACATCGTCCAAATAAGAACAAATGGACAGAAAGCGTAAAGAACTTTTTTAATCGCCTTGGTATTTAGTAATAAAAGTATAATTTTGGTTCTTTAGTTTATAGACTTATCTGTGTAGGAATGAGCAGAATGCAACATTCTATAAATTAAGGAATAATTGTTATGCATTTAGAACCATTCGAATTATTTGGTCTACAGCATTTACTCACACTGTCAATTGCAGCTCTTGTTATTTTCACAACTTGTTTCTACTTTCGAAATAAAAATAATGATACAAAATATACTGCAGGAATTGCCATAGCAGTCCTACTTGTTGTTCAAGTAATCATAGGAATGTTAAATACTTTTTCTTTTGATCATAATTGGCAAGAAGTGTTCCCTCTTCATATGTGTGATCTTTCAGCTCTTGCTATTGCCTATTATCTTTGGAAAAGAGAAAAGGTTTTCTTCAATTGTGCTTTTTTCTGGGGCATTGGTGGAGCCACGATGGCATTATTGACTCCCGACGTTGATTTTGCTTACCCAAATGCAGTCTTCTTCCCGTTCTTTTATATACACTCATTAATACTGTTAGGTGTTTTCTTTTCAGTTATCGCGCTAAAACAAAGACCTTATCTAAATGATGTTCACAAGGTTATCGGCATTAGTCTTTTTTTAATGATTTTCATTTATCTTGCTAATTATCTATTGGGCGATGGCGCAAACTTCTGGTATTTAAACGATAAACCGGGCAATGCTACCATCATGAATTTATTTCCTGATCCTCCATATCACATCTTAGTTACTATCCCTGTTGCTATAGCGTTGTTTTATATCATCTATATGCCACTTTGGATTAAAGATTTAATCACCAAACGTAACTAAATATAAAAAAAAGATAATTAATACGTGACATGAGAAAAAATTGAACCTAATATGTTTTGGGTTCCAAACAATTTTTAAGGAAGGACCTCTTAGGTACCTTCCTTTTTTATAAGAAAAACAAAATTAGGAATAGAAATTGACTGACGCGGTTCTTACATTAGAAGACGGGACAATATTTAACGGAAAATCAATTGGTGCAAAAGGCTCTTCTATTGGCGAGGTAGTTTTCAATACAGCAATGACTGGCTATCAGGAGATTCTTACTGACCCATCTTACTTTAAGCAAATAGTCACCTTAACTTATCCCCATATTGGTAATACAGGAACTAACAGAGAAGATTTTGAAAGTGCGAAGACATTTGCATCAGGCCTTATCATAAGAGAGAACTCACCAGTATCCAGCAACTGGAGAAATGAGATTGATTTAGAGGAATTTTTAAAACAACAGAACATAGTTGCTATATCAGATATAGATACTAGAAAACTGACAAATCACCTTCGATCAAACGGTTCAATGAATGGCTGTATTAGCTCAGAGGATAAGGATATTGATCAATGTATAAGATTAGCCCAATCATTTCCTGGTCTAGCAGGAATGGATTTAGCAAAAGAAGTTACCACTCAGAAGATCTATGATTTCCAATCAAATAAGAATCATAATGCTACTGATATATATAAAGTTGTTGCTCTAGATTTTGGTATCAAAACCAATATTCTAAATCTACTTCATCAATCAGGATGTGACGTAACAGTAGTACCTGGAGACACATCATTTTCCAAAATTAGTGAAATGCAACCGGATGGAATATTTCTCTCTAACGGTCCAGGCGACCCTGAACCCTGTGATTATGCAATCAAGACTATAAAGTCTTTCCTTGAGATAAAAATTCCAATGTTTGGAATCTGCTTAGGCCATCAATTACTTGCTCTAGCTAGTGGTGGTAAAACAGAAAAAATGAAATTTGGACATCACGGTGCTAATCATCCTGTTCAAGATCTACTAACCGGGGAAGTATTTATTACCAGTCAGAACCACGGCTTCACAGTTAATGAGGATTCATTACCTGAAAATGTTTCTGTATCTCATCGGTCTTTATTTGATCAAACAATTCAAGGTATTGAGATAACAAAAGACAATGCATTTAGTTTTCAAGGACATCCTGAAGCATCACCTGGCCCACATGATATTAATTCATTATTTAACAAATTTACTGACCTAATGTCTTATGCCAAAAAGAACTGATATAAATTCTGTTTTAATAATAGGCGCTGGACCAATCATTATTGGGCAAGCATGTGAGTTTGATTATTCAGGAACACAGGCATGTAAAGCACTAAAAGAAGAAGGTTACCGAGTGATTTTAGTTAATTCAAACCCAGCAACAATTATGACTGATCCAGATAGTGCTGATTCAATCTACATTGAACCAATTAATTGGCAAACAATCGAAAAGATTATTGCTGAAGAAAAACCAGATGCTCTATTGCCAACAATGGGAGGACAAACAGGTTTGAACACAGCACTTGATCTTGCCTCTAGAGGCATTCTAAAAGAACACAATGTTGAACTAATAGGAGCCACAAAAGAAGCCATTGATAAAGCTGAAGATAGAGAACTATTTAAGAAAGCTATGCAAGAAATTGATATTGATGTAGCTAAATCAGGATTAGCTAATAATTTAGATGAAGCTTTATCGATAGCTAGCTCGATTAACTACCCGTTGATCATTCGTCCATCGTTTACTTTAGGAGGAAGTGGAGGCGGAGTAGCTAATAATAAAGATGAATTCATAACCATTATAAAAAGAGGCTTAGAGTTGTCACCAACATCAGAAGTTTTAATTGAGGAATCTCTATTAGGGTGGAAAGAATATGAAATGGAGGTTGTAAGAGACAATAAAGATAACGCCATAATTATCTGCTCCATTGAAAATGTTGACCCTATGGGTGTTCATACCGGTGATTCGATCACTGTTGCTCCTGCTCAAACTCTTACAGATAAAGAATTTCAAATCATGAGAAATTACTCCATAGCAATTCTCAGAAAAATAGGAGTTGACACAGGTGGTTCCAATGTTCAGTTCGCAGTTAATCCCGACGACGGGAGAATGATTGTGATAGAAATGAACCCAAGAGTTTCTAGATCATCTGCTTTAGCATCAAAGGCCACTGGATTCCCGATAGCTAAAATAGCTGCGAAACTAGCTGTTGGCTATACTCTCGATGAATTACAAAATGACATTACAGGTGGAGTTACACCAGCTTCATTTGAACCAACAATTGACTATGTGGTAACAAAAATACCTAAATTTACTTTTGAGAAATTTCCAAAAGCAAATTCCATTTTAACTACCCAAATGAAATCTGTGGGTGAGGCAATGGCTATAGGTAGAAATTTCCAAGAATCATTGCAAAAGGCAATCAGGAGTCTAGAGTCAAATCATTACGGCTTAACGGAAATGGAAGTTGATGAAGACTTTAATACCAAAGTCTCTGAGCCAACTCCAGACAGATTGTTCTACGTTGCTCAGTCATTTAGAGAAGGATTCTCAATAGAGGATGTTTTTAATCTCACCAAAATAGATCCTTGGTTTCTTAGTTATATAGAAGATCTAATAGATACTGAAAAACAGATTTCAGAAACTGAATTAATTAATATCAATCACGAATTTCTAAGAGATATAAAGAAGAAAGGATTCTCTGACAAGCGTATTTCCCATTTAATGAACACTAATGAAAAGGAAATTAGAAAGAAAAGAAAAGAATTAAATATTAATCCAATCTTTAAACGCGTGGATACATGTGCTGCAGAATTTGAAACTTCTACTGCTTACCTTTATTCAAGTTATGATGAAGAATGTGAATCAAGACCTACCGATAAAAAGAAGATAATAATACTTGGCGGCGGCCCGAATAGAATAGGTCAGGGTATTGAGTTTGATTATTGTTGTGTTCACGCAGCAATGGCAGTTTCTGAGGCGGGCTATGAATCCATTATGATCAACTGTAATCCAGAAACAGTGTCTACAGATTACGACACATCAGATCGGCTTTACTTCGAACCCCTCACTTTTGAAGACGTTATGGCTATTGTCGATGTCGAGCAACCAGAAGGAATAATAATACAGTTTGGTGGGCAGACACCTTTAAAATTAGCTAAAGAATTAAAAGATGCAGGTGCACCTATAATTGGTACCCAGCCTGAAGAGATTGATATCGCAGAAGATAGGGAACTGTTCAAAGAATTAGTCAACGAATTAAAACTCTTGCAACCCTATAATGAGGTAGCAACTAATCTCGATGAGGCCTTAAGAAATGCACAAAAAGTGGAGTATCCACTTGTAGTAAGACCGTCTTACGTCCTAGGTGGGCGTGCTATGGAGATTGTTTACAACGATGTTGAGTTAGAGACCTATATGAATGAAGCAGTAAAAGTTTCAAATGAATCACCTGTGTTACTAGACCACTTTCTGAACAAGGCAATAGAAGTCGATGTTGATGCTGTCTCTGATGGTAAAGAAGTTATAATTGGCGGCATAATGGAACATATAGAACAAGCTGGGGTTCATTCTGGAGATTCCTCGTGTTCTATTCCTGCTTATTCTCTCTCAGATGAAATACAAGAAGAAATTATCAAACAAATGATTCAGTTCGCTAAGCAGCTTAATGTTGTGGGGTTGGTAAATGCTCAATTCGCTGTCAGAAAAGACAAGATATTTGTATTAGAGGTAAACCCCAGAGCCTCAAGAACAGTGCCTTTTGTTTCAAAAGCCACTGGAAATCAATTGGCCAAAATTGCTGCAAAGGTAATGATTGGTATACCTTTAAGTCAACAGGATATTAAATCATCATACAAACCAACCTTTTTCTCTGTTAAAGGTCCAGTGTTTCCATTTAATAAGTTTCCAGATACGGATCCAATTCTAGGTCCTGAAATGAAATCCACGGGAGAAGTTATGGGAACTGGGCAATCATTTGGCGAAGCATATATAAAATCACAGTATGGAGCTGGAATTACTATTCCAGATAAGGGGAATGTCTTTATTTCTGTTAGAGAGCCTGATAAGTCAGATAAGTTGATAAAAATTGCAAACTTTTTAACAAATAATAATTTCGAATTAGTTGCAACTAAAGGAACGGCAGATTATCTAAGAGAAAATAATATTAATTGCTCATACATAAATAAAGTTCATGAAGGTCAGCCGCATATAGTTGATCTAATTAAAGATAAACAAATAAACCTTGTCATTAATACAACCGAAGGCAAGCAATCAATTGAGGAATCGTTCTCTATTAGGGCTGAAGCAGTAATTTCTGGAATAACATATTACACAAGCTTAGAGGCAGCTCTTGCAACTATCGAGTCATTTGATTTTCTTGGTACAATAAAAGTGAATAAGTTGCAAAATTATATATAGATAGATGGATAAGCATGTAATGACAGTTAATGGAAACAATCTTCTGAGAGAAGAGTTAAAAACTCTGAAATCTAAAGATAGGCCAGAAATCATCCAGGCAATTGCAACAGCAAGAGGCTTTGGTGATTTAAAAGAAAATGCCGAATATCATGCCGCTAAAGAAAAGCAAAGCTTTATAGAAGGAAGAATTAAAGACATAGAATCCAAACTCTCAAACTCTGAAATCATAGACATAACAAATCTCAATGTTTCGGACAAAGTCGTATTTGGCTCTACCGTAACAATAATAAATATTGAAAGTGGAAAAGAAGATAAATATAAGATCGTTGGAGAGGATGAATCCGATATTGATAAAGGCCTTCTTTCATATAAGGCACCGGTTTCTAGAGCTATGATAGGTAAATCTATAGATGATCTCGTTGAGATAGTAATTGGCGATGAAAATAAATCACTTCAAATCTTAAATATAGAATACATCTAGTTTAATTGTAATGGCTCAAAAGAACTGGAGAAGTGATCAATCTAGAGATCAATATTTTATAAAGGCGAGAAAACTTGGTTACAGATCAAGGTCTGTTTTTAAATTAAAAGAAATTGATCAGAAATATAAGCTCATTAAAAAAGAATCACGAATACTTGATCTAGGGTCATCTCCCGGAGGTTGGTCAGAATATATAGCAAATAATCACAGTGTAAAAACTATAATCGCTAGTGATATTCAACCAATGGAATCTATAGATAATGTTAAATTCATTTTAGGAGATTTTACTAACAATGAAACACAACAAAACATTATTCGATTAAATAATAATCAGAAATTTAACTTAATTCTCTCAGATATTTCTACAAAAAAGACTGGTAATAAAATCACAGATCAATATCAGTTCTACAATATTGCTAATAATATACTTGAATTCTCTTTAAATGGACTTACATCTAATGGAGTATTAGTAATAAAAGTATTTATTGGACATGGTTTTGAAGATTTTAAGAACGATTTAGATAATTATTTCGAAAATATATATATATTTAAACCAAAATCCTCAAGACCGGAAAGTAAAGAAACATACGCCATTGGAAAAAAGATTAGGTATACTCAAAATTTATGAATAACTTTTTTAAAAATGCAACAGTTTGGATAGTTATGGGCATAGTCATGTTGACTGTGTTTAATTCTTTTTCTCCAAACTCAGTTCGTCAGCAAACTATTGATTACTCAACATTCCTAGAGTTAGTCAGAACAGGTAATATTAGCGAAGTAGTATTTGAAAATGATGTCATTAAAGCTAAAAGAATTAATGGGGATAAATTTCTAACCTATAACCCTGAAACAGACAATACGGCATTAATTGGTGAACTCAATAAATCTGGAGTTCGTATAAGTGCAAATCCACCTAAGAATCAGAATATCTTTGTAAGCCTGCTTATAAATTCTTTCCCTGTAATTTTATTAATTGCTGTCTGGATATACTTCATGCGACAAATGCAAGGAGGAGTAGGTGGCGGAAGAGGTGCTATGACCTTTGGTAAAAGTAAAGCTAGGTTACTTGGAGAAGATCAAATAGAAGTGACATTTGCAGATGTCGCTGGAATAGAAGAAGCAAAAGAAGAAGTTATAGAAATAGTAGAATTCCTTAAGGATCCATCCAAATTCCAAAGACTTGGTGGAAAAATTCCAAAAGGAGTCCTTATGGTCGGATCCCCTGGAACAGGAAAAACTTTGCTCGCAAGAGCTATAGCTGGAGAAGCGAAAGTCCCTTTCTTTACAATTTCAGGTTCTGATTTTGTGGAAATGTTTGTTGGCGTTGGTGCTTCTAGAGTTCGAGACATGTTCCAAGAAGCCAAAGCTCATTCTCCATGCATCATCTTTATAGATGAAATTGATGCAGTCGGCAGACAACGTGGAGCTGGACTAGGTGGAGGTCATGATGAAAGAGAACAGACTTTGAATCAACTTTTGGTCGAAATGGATGGCTTCGAAGATAATGTAGGAGTAATTGTAATAGCTGCTACCAATAGACCAGATGTTTTAGATGCCGCTCTTCTAAGACCAGGTCGTTTTGACCGGCAAGTTGTTGTTCCACTTCCAGATGTAAGAGGAAGAGAGCAAATATTAAAAGTTCATATGAGAAAAGTTCCTTTAGATAAGAACGTTAAACCGTCCATAATTGCAAGAGGTACCCCAGGGTTTTCTGGAGCTGATCTTGCCAACCTAGTAAATGAGTCAGCACTTATTGCAGCTAGAGGAAATAAGAAATTTGTGAATATGGACGATCTTGAGAAAGCAAAAGATAAAATTATGATGGGAACAGAGAGAAAATCATTGGTTATGAGTGAAGAAGAAAAGAAACTGACAGCCTATCATGAAGCAGGGCATGCCATAGTTGGTTTATCAATTGATGGACATGACCCAGTTTATAAAGTCACAATTGTACCTAGAGGAAGAGCACTGGGAGTTACAATGTTCCTCCCTGAAGATGACCGTTACAGCATCAGTAAGAAAAGACTGATAGGCCAAATCACCAGTTTATTTGGTGGCAGGGTTGCCGAAGAACTGATTTTTGGAAAAGAAGCAGTTACAACTGGAGCCTCAAATGATATAGAAAGAGCAACTGATATTGCTAGAAATATGGTAACAAAATGGGGTTTATCAGATAAGCTTGGCCCGCTTACATATAGTGAAGATGAAGGGGAGGTTTTTTTAGGACGCTCGGTTACCCAAACAAAGCAAGTTTCAGATGTTACAGCAAAGTTGATTGACGAAGAAGTAAGAAAAATTATTGATGAAACTTATGAATCTGCAACGAAAATAATAAATGATCAGATGAATCGACTCCATAAGATGGCAGAAGCATTATTAAAATATGAAACTATAGATGATTTTCAAATTAAAGATATCATGAATGATAAAGAACCCAGTCCTCCTGAAGATTGGGATTCAGACGATGATTCTTCTCAGGATAATACACCATCAGACATAGGCGGACCTGCAACGCAGCACTAAATATTTTAGCTATTTCAATATTAATCTATAAAATAGTCGCTTCTTTATGAAAGACAAAAAGAAAAATATTTTTGGTACTGATGGTATTAGGGGTAGAGTAGGTGAATATCCTATGACAGTTGACTTTACTATGAGGTTAGCTTCAGCTATAGCATCTACTTTAACACCTGATGGCGGAACAGTTGCTATAGGTAAGGACACTAGAGTTTCTGGATATATGTTTGAATCTGCTCTTGAATCTGCATTTGTGGGCTTCGGACTAAAAGTAGTCTTACTTGGGCCTCTTCCATCTCCAGCTATCTCTCATTATGTAAGAACAACTGAAAGTGATTTTGGAATAGTTATAAGCGCTTCACATAATTCTTACGAATACAATGGCATTAAGATAATTAATCAAAATGGTGAGAAACTTGATCAACAACAAGAGGCATTAATTGAAAAAAAGATAGCAGATGAGCCAGTAACAAAAAAAGCTGACAATATCGGCAAAGCTTATAGATCCACTGATTCCAGGGATAAATATAAATCTCTTTTAACATCAGTTTTTTTAGATGAAATGAAACCTCTAGAAGGTCTAAAGATCGTGATAGATGCTTCTAATGGGGCAGCATATAAAATCGGACCCCAAACCTTACTTGAATTAGGTGCAGAAGTTATTCCGATAGCATGCTCTCCAAATGGATACAACATTAATAAGAATTGTGGATCCACAGATCCTGAAACTATAAAGAACACTGTTGCAGCTACAAAATCTGATATTGGAATCGCTCTGGATGGCGATGCAGACAGAATACTGATCATTGATGAGAATGCCAAAATTGTTAATGGTGATGAAATTCTATACATCTTGGCAAAAGCAAATTTAGATAATCCAAAGTTTAATTGTAAGGTTGTGGGGACAATATTATCTAATATTGGCTTAGAAAATTGTTTGAATGAAATTAATGTTGATCTTCATAGATCAGACGTTGGTGATAAAAATGTCTTTAAGATGATGAAATCAATTGACTCTAATATAGGTGGTGAAGCATCAGGACATATTATCCATCAAGACTACTCACCAACTGGAGACGGTCTTTTAATTGCTCTATTGGTCCTTAAGGAATCGATAAAATTAAAGCTACCTATTAGTAAGTTGCTAAAAGATCTTAAATTAGTTCATCAAACAAATATAAATCTAGAAATTGAAGATGCAGGCATTCAAAATAATACTCTGGAATCAATAGCATCAAAGGCTACTGAAAAATTAGAAGATGGCAGGGTGATTATTAGAGAATCAGGTACAGAGCCGCTAATAAGAATACTAATCGAATCAGATAATAAAGAAAAAAGTATGGAAGTTATCGAATTCATAAAAGAAGAAATATAAAAAGAAAATCAATGAACTATTTAATAGCAGCAAACTGGAAAATGAACGGTTCAAAAGAATTTATTGAATCTTATTTATCGGCTATAAACATAGAAGATAATCCAGACGTAAAAATGTTAATTTGTCCACCGGATTGTTATCTGAATGATATTAATTCTAATGCACCAACTATTATCTCAAGAGGAGCTCAGAATCTTTCGACTAGTTCAGAAGGAGCGTATACAGGTGAAGTCTCTAGCGAAATGCTAATAGATCATAGTGTTGAGTATGTTATCGTTGGGCATTCAGAGAGGAGGGAATATCATAACGAAACTAATGATTTAGTAGCAATAAAATTTAAAAGATCTATCGAGGCTAATATCAAACCCATATTGTGTGTCGGCGAGTCATTAGAACAAAGACAAAGGGGTGAAACATTTGATCATATAAGAGATCAGATTGAGAGCGTTATCAAAAAAGACATGATCAATAAAAGTGATCGATATGTTATTGCATATGAACCAATCTGGGCTATCGGAACTGGAGAAACAGCAACACCTGATATGGCTAATGAAGTTCATGTATTTATTAACCAAACACTTTATGACAATGGCTTAACCCAAGATAATAATGTCATAATTATTTATGGAGGAAGTGTCAATAGTAATAATGCGTCTGATCTTTTTAAGATGAGTCATATAAACGGAGCTCTAATAGGGGGTGCCTCATTAGATGCTTATGAATTTACAAAAATATATAATGTAGCCGAGGAAATAAATAATGAGTGATATAAATTCCCTATTGTTGGTATTTCACGTAATTACAGCAATAATAATAGTAGTCTTAATTCTCCTGCAAAAAGGAAAAGGGGCAGACATGGGCTCAGCATTTGGAGCTGGAGCTTCAGGAACAATGTTTGGGTCTAAAGGTTCAGCTAACTTTTTATCCAGGTCTACTGCTGTTTTGGCAACCATATTCTTTATTACAAGTTTAACTCTGGCTTATCTTAATAAAGGAACAGTGGTCCAAAACAACGATAGTATTCTTGACAATATTAATATTATTGAGGAAGACGACCAGAACAATGATTCAAGTCCAGTATCACCTCAAATTCCCGAAAATTAGTCAAAATAAAGCCGATGTGGTGGAATCTGGTAGACACGCTGTCTTGAGGGGGCAGTAGCGAAAGCTGTGCCGGTTCGAGTCCGGCCATCGGCATAAACTAAAGATCAACATTCATAAACATATGATATTTAGATAAAAAACTTTATTAATATAATTATCCACAATATATCCACATTATTAAATATTTGTAACAATTTAACAGTATTAAATTAAATCCTAAGTGATTGAAAATAAGACTATTTTATTTTTTTAAAAAGGTGCTACAATACACACGATTTTTGAGAAATAAAACTTGGTGCTATTCATGTTAGAGAATTATCTGCCAATTATAATCTTTATTTCAGTCGCTGCAGTGTTAGGCGTTCTAATGCTTCTTCTAGGATTTCTCTTTGGTAAAGGCGATAAATCAGATGCAAAATTATCACCCTATGAATGCGGTTTTGAGGAGTTTGAAGATGCAAGGATTCCTTTTGATGTTCGATATTACCTTGTTGCAATCCTCTTTATAATCTTTGATCTAGAGATTGCTTTTCTTTTCCCATGGGCAATCGCCTTAAAAGAAATCGGAATTACTGGCTTGATTGCCATGGTTATCTTCTTATTAGTACTAGTTGTTGGTTTTATCTATGAATGGAACAAAGGAGCTCTTGAATGGGATTAAAAAAGAATAACGATGATCTAATAGTCCAACAAGGACCAGGTTTTGTAACCACATCTGTTGATAAATTAGTTAACTGGGCAAGAACGGGTTCTATGTGGCCGGTTACATTAGGATTGGCTTGCTGTGGGATTGAAATGATGCATTCCGCAGCTTCTCGATATGATACTGATCGATTTGGCGTGTTTTACCGTCCAAGTCCTAGACAATCAGACGTTATGATTGTTGCTGGAACACTCTGCAATAAGATGGCACCACCCTTGAGAAAAATTTACGATCAGATGGCTGAACCAAAGTGGGTGATCTCTATGGGATCTTGTGCTAATGGAGGAGGCTACTATCATCACTCTTATTCAGTTGTTAGAGGTTGCGATCAAATCATACCAGTAGATGTTTATGTCCCAGGTTGTCCGCCAACAGCTGAAGCTTTAATTAATGGAATTATTGAACTACAAGAAAAAATTAGATCTGAAGAATCTATCGCGAATGGCTAAAAAAAATCATATTAAATTAATTAATCAAAAACTCTCTGAGTATAGTCATTCATTATTATCCTCAGATCATGATCCATTATTTTTAGTTGAACAATCAGATCTAGTTAATATTTGTAAAATATTAAAGACCGATAATGAACTCGATTATTCAATCCTTATTGATATTTGTGCTGTTGACTATTTGACCTATGGCCAAGCTGACTGGGTAACTAATGAAGCAACAAAAACAGGTTACTCTAGAGCTGTTGAACAAAAGATTATTGCTGATCATGATGATGAATTCCCAGATCGATTTGCAATTTTTTATCAACTCTTATCTATTTCTAATAATTCTCGAATATCATTAAAAACATTTACTACAAAATTAAACCCACCTAGTGTTCCCTCCATCAATAAAATATGGAATTCGGCGAATTGGTTTGAAAGAGAAGCTTTTGATCTAATGGGTGTGCATTTTAAAGGTCACCCAGATTTAAGACGAATCCTTACTGACTATGGTTTTATTGGGCATCCCTTCAGAAAGGATTTTCCCACCAATGGGAACTTAGAGGTTGTTTACGATGAAGATAAAGAAGAAGTTGTTTATAAACCTGTAAGTATCACAACACGACCAAGCGTACCTCGAGTTATCAGGAAAGATAATGACTGAAAGCAATTTATCTTTAAATTTTGGCCCACAACACCCAGCTGCCCATGGTGTTCTTCGTCTCATTATGGAAATGGACGGTGAAGTGGTAAAACATTTAGATCCACATATAGGTTTACTTCATCGTGGCACAGAGAAACTCGCTGAAATAAAACCTTACAATCATTCTATCGGCTATATGGATCGGATGGATTATGTATCGATGATGTGCTGTGAACACTCTTATGTTCTAGCCATTGAACGACTACTGGGTATAGAGCCTCCCAAGCGTGCTCAATACATCAGAGTAATGTTTGATGAAATAACAAGACTCCTTAATCACCTGTTATGGCTAGGTGCACATGGTCTAGATATCGGAGCCATGGCACTTTTTTTATATTGTTTTAGAGAACGAGAAGATTTACTTGATTGCTACGAGGCTGTTTCAGGAGCCAGAATGCACGCTACTTATTATAGACCAGGCGGCGTTTACAGAGATCTTCCTAATGAAATGCCTAAATATTCTGCGAATCGATATATTTCAGAAAAGAAGGTTAAACAACTCAATTATAATCGAGAAGGGTCACTTCTTGATTTCATAGAGGATTTCACTGACAGATTTCCCTCATTAGTCGATGAATATGAAACTCTTCTTACAGACAATCGAATTTGGAAACAACGGACGGTTGATATTGGCGTGGTGACTCCAGAAAGGGCTAAGGATCTTGGATTCTCTGGACCTATGTTAAGAGGCTCAGGTGTTGAATGGGATCTAAGACGAAACCAACCTTATGAGGTTTATAACGAACTTGATTTTCTTATTCCAATTGGTTTAAGCGGAGACTGTTATGACCGATATCTTGTCAGAGTTGAAGAGATGAGACAGTCAACCAAAATCATCCAACAATGTATTAAATGGTTAAGAGATAATCCAGGCTCTGTAATGATTGAAGATAATAAATTCGCTTCGCCTAAGAGAGATCAAATGAAACACGATATGGAATCTTTAATCTATCATTTCAAATTATTTACTGAAGGCTATTCAGTGCCTAAAGGCGAAGTCTATGCAGCGATAGAACACCCTAAAGGGGAATTTGGAGTATTCCTGATGTCTGATGGAGCTAACAAACCTTATCGGATGAAAGTTAGGGCCCCTAGCTTCGCTCATCTTGCGGCTATCGATGAAATGTCAAAAGGGCATATGTTAGCTGATGTGGTATCCATTATCGGGACATTGGACATAGTCTTTGGGGAAATTGACCGTTGATCATGTCATTACTTAACAGAGAAATAAAAGAAGAAATAGATCTGTGGGTACAAAAGTTTCCCGAAGGAAAACAGCGTTCTGCAATTATTGCTGCTCTTCATTCAGTTCAACATTTTAATAATGGGTTTTTAACATCTGAACTAATGAATGAAGTAGCTGAATACCTTGATGTACCAAAAATCCAAGTCTTTGAAGTTGCTTCTTTCTATTCAATGTTTAATACGCAACCCGTTGGTAAACATGAAATCTCTGTCTGTACGAATATTTCCTGCATGCTAAGAGGGTCTGATCAAATCGTAGATCATATAGAAAAACGTCTTCAAATTAAATCGGGTGAATCGACAGCAGATGGCAATATTTTTCTAAAGAAAGAAGAGGAATGTCTTGCTGCTTGCACAGGGGCTCCGATGCTAATGCTCGATCATCAGTACATCGAAAATCTGGACATCAAAAAAGTTGATGAAATTCTCGATCTATTGGAGAAAAACAATGAATGAGTTAAACCAAGTTGTTTTTGCAAACATTGATGAGCAAGAACCATGGACCATCGATTCATATATTGCTTCAGGGGGTTATGAGGCATGGAAAAATATTTTAAACAATAAAGATGACTCCCATAAGCCTGAAAATATTATTGAGATAATTCAAGAATCTGGATTAAGAGGTCGGGGAGGAGCTGGTTTCCCCACTGGCCTAAAATGGAGTTTCATGCCAACAGCCGATACCCAAAAGTACATCGTCTGTAACTCTGACGAAAGTGAGCCTGGTACATGTCATGATCGAGATATCTTAAAACTTAACCCTCATGCTTTAATTGAAGGTATTGCGATTGCGGGTTATGCCATAGGAGCAACCATTGGGTACAACTATGTTAGAGGAGAGTTCATGGATGAATGTTATCCGCCAATAGAGAATGCATTAAAAGAAGCCTATCAGCACGGACTCCTTGGCAAAGATATCAATAATAGTGGCATAGACTTTGATTTGTATAACTTTATCGGGGCAGGGGCATACATCTGTGGCGAGGAAACAGGTTTACTAGAATCCTTAGAAGGTAAACAAGGAAAACCCAGATTCAAACCACCGTTTCCTGCTAATTTCGGTCTTTACGGACAACCAACCACTGTTAATAACACTCAAACATTAGCAAGTGTTCCAATGATTATAAAAAATGGATCCAAATGGTTTAAAACCTTTGGTACAGAAAAGTCGCCTGGAACCATCATATTCTCAGTTTCTGGTCATATTAATAATCCTGGTAACTACGAACTGCCGCTTGGCGTTCCCTTTAATAAACTCATTGAATATTCTGGCGGAATCCTAAATGGGAAAAAATTAAAAGCCGTTATTCCCGGAGGCTCATCAACAAAAGTATTGCCCGCACATATTATTAAAGATTGCACCATGGATTATGAATCGCTTCAAGGGGCTGGTTCAGCTCTAGGAACTGCTGCTGTGGTTGTTATAGCAGAAGGCACTTGCATGGTTAACTTGCTAAAGCGAATATCGAGATTCTATTTTGCTGAAAGTTGCGGACAATGCACGCCGTGTAGAGAAGGAACCGGTTGGTTATATAGAATCTTAGACAGAATCACAAATGGCAATGGAAAAGAATCAGACTTGGAATTACTGGTCGATGTTGCGAATAGAATTGAAGGGAATACTATCTGTGCGTTTGGTGATGCATCAGCTTGGCCAGTACAAAGTTTTATAGAACATTACCATGAAGAATTTGAATACATGGTGAAACACAAAGGGAAAACAAAAGCCGCATAAAGTATGACTGATAACGAAGTAAAAATTACAATCGATGGCGTCGTTTATTCTGTTGATAAAAATAAAATGTTAATTGAAATCACAGATGAACTTGGCATCTATATACCAAGATTCTGCTACCACGAAAAGCTCTCGATTGCAGCCAATTGCCGAATGTGTTTAGTAGAAGTTGAAAACTCCAATAACACACTTCCAGCCTGTGCTACACCGGTATCAGACGGCATGGTGGTAAACACTCAGTCTACATCATCTAAGACAGCACAAGAGTCAACCATGGAGTTTCTACTAATAAATCATCCCCTAGATTGTCCAATATGTGATCAAGGAGGAGAGTGCGAATTACAAGATCTTGCCTATTCATATGGTAAAAATAATTCTAGATTTGACTTGCTTAAACAAACAAAGCCGAATGATGATTTAGGTCCTTTGGTTTCAACCGATATGACTCGATGTATTATGTGCACCCGTTGTGTACGCTTTGGGTCAGAAGTAGCTGGCATACAAGAGCTAGGAACCATCGGGAGAGGGGAATCTTCAACAATCAGCACCTTTGTTGAACAAACTGTAGATCACGAATTATCTGGCAATATAATCGATCTATGTCCTGTAGGTGCTTTGAACAATAAACCCTATCGCTATACCGACAGAACATGGGAGTTAGATCAAATAAAAAGCATCTCACCGCACGATTGTGTTGGCACAAATATCTACATGCACGTGAAAAACAATAAAATTAAGCGAATTGTCCCTCTTCAAAACGACAGCATCAATGAATCATGGATAGCCGATAGAGATAGATTTGGATTTGATGGAATATACTCATCAGATCGATTAGATGGACCACTAATACGAACAAATGGCGACTTAGTTAAAGCTTCACATGAGGACTCAATAAAGTTGATAAATGAACATATTTCTTCGTTAGTTAACTCCAATTCGCAAGACAAAATAGCTGCACTTGTTTCACCATCAATCTCTTTAAACGAACAATTTCTTTTAGCAAATTATCTATCTCTTCAGGGTGTTAAAAATATTGATCACCGTATACATCAAATTGATTTTACTGGTGATACACTTGATCCTTTATTTCCACATTTGAATATCAATCTCAGTGATATTCAAAATATGAAAACAATTCTTGTGATTGGATCTGATCTTAGAAAAGAAACTCCATTGATTGCTCATTGGGTTAAAAGAGCTGCAGATAAGGGTTCCTCAATCCACTTCATTGATAACTCGATCAGAGAGTATCACTTTCCCATTAGTGATTACATAATGACGGATAACGATTCGATAACAGAGAATATTGGAATGCTCGTAAAAGCGGCCTTTAGTATTAGTGACTCATCTATCCCTAATCATATTGAAGATAATTTAAGCAGATTACCCGAACCAACAAGAACGCATAAACAAATTGCCTTATCCCTTTGTAATAATGACGAAACATTATTAATCAATGGTCTCTTAGCAAGATCGCACCCTGATTTCGCTTTGATTCGAAGTTATATCAATATTTTGTCAGAACTCTCTAGTTCAAGAATAGGCGAATTGTCTCATGGAGCTAATGCGGTGGGTGCCTATATTACTGGTTGCATTCCTCATCGCAGCCAACTCGCTGAACCTTCCGAACAAGGGTTAAATGCACTGCAGATTGCCTCCTCAAATCATGATCTATTAATATTATATGGTCTTGAGTCGAAAGATTGTCTCTATGAGACAAATCTAGTTGAATCAATCAAAAGCTCTAAGACCGTAATTGCCTTTAGTTATTTTGAAGATGAAGTCTTTAACAAATACGCTGATATTATTATTCCCATCAACACCACTTATGAGTCGAAAGGCTCATTTATTAATTTAACAGGGACTCTTCAGGAATTTAATAATGAGATGATGCACCCTCATGATTACTTGAGCAATGAAAAATTCTTGTCAGACTTAATCAATATCAGCGGTACATCATTGCCTTCTTTTGAAGATTTCTTAAAGCAATTAATTCCATTCATTCAAGAGAGTATTAATAACCCTAATTACATTAATGAACTCCCAATAGAAATCACTGAGACAGAACCTTTAAATGCTTTGAATGAATTCAATATGTACAACCTTGATCCAATCCTTAGACGATCAAAACCTTTACAATCAACTAAAGAATCATTGGGTGATAATTGATCATGGAAGAATTAATCTCATCTTATCTTTCATTTATGTCAACAGAGGCAATAGCTCTAACTATCTCTTCTCTCCAGATAGCAGTTGTCATTGCAGGATTAATTTTTACAGTTGTCTTTTTAGTGTATTTTGAACGCAAAGTAATTGGATACATGCACGCACGAATAGGACCTAATAGAGTTGGCCCCTTTGGTTTACTGCAAACAATTGCAGATACTTTAAAACTTCTACTAAAAGAAATTATTATCCCAGCAAAAGCAGATCGTTTTCTCTTTTTACTAGCCCCTGTGTTACTCCTTATACCTGCACTTGCAGCATGGGCTGTGGTCCCCTTGAATCCAGAATTCTTAATTGCCGACATTGATGCAGGACTATTGTATTTATTGGCTTTAACATCCTTTGGTGTCTACGGGGTTATTTTGGCAGGTTGGTCGTCTAATTCAAAATACGCCTTTCTAGGCTCTATGAGAGCTGCAGCTCAAATGGTCGCTTACGAAATAGCAATGGGTTTTGCACTCGTAGGTGTATTAATGGCAGGGGGCAGTTTAAAACTAGGAGCTATTGTTGAAGCACAAAGCGGGGGTATTTTTAACTGGTTCTGGGTGCCTTTATTTCCGTTATTTATTGTCTACTTTATTTCAGGCATTGCTGAGACAAACAGACACCCTTTTGATTTAGCTGAAGGTGAAGCTGAAATAGTTGCCGGCTTTCATGTTGAATACTCTGGCATGGGATTTGCAATATTCTTCTTAGCTGAATATATCAACATGGCCCTGATCTCGGTACTAACATCAATAATGTTTCTAGGTGGATGGGAGAGCTTTTTTTATGGTTTATCATTTCTTCACGATACAGGTTTAGAATTCTTAACTGAGCCTAGTATCTTTTGGCTACTTCTAAAAACATTATTTTTCTTATTTATCTTCGTTTGGTTAAGAGCATCTTTTCCAAGATACCGTTATGACCAGTTAATGACCCTAGGCTGGAAGGTCTTAATTCCAATAACCATTCTTTGGATTGGAGTGGAATGTATAATGTTTACTCTTGAAATTGGTCCTTGGAGCGTTTCATGAGGCTCTTTAGATTAATAAAAAAACTTACTCTAATAGACTTCATTAAAGGGTCTTTAGTTACTCTAAAGGCGTTTTTTTCAAGAAAGGTCACAGTCCAATACCCAGAAGTCAAAACACCTCTATCACCTCGATTTAGAGGTAAATTGGCATTAATGAGATACGACAACGGTGAAGAACGATGTATTGCCTGTAAATTATGCTCAGCGGTCTGTCCTGCACAGGCCATAACAATTGAATCCGAAGAACGAGATGACGGCACAAGGCGGACCACTAGTTTTGAAATAGATGCTTTTAAATGCATCTATTGTGGTTTTTGTGAAGAAGCATGTCCTGTGGACTCTATTGTAGAGACTAATATTTTTGAATATCACATGACTGAAAATCAACAAAGAATTCAAACAAAAGAAATGTTACTAGCAACCGGAGATAAATACAGAGAACAAACAAATGCAAACAAGAAAAAGGATTCTACTTACAAGTGATTAAAGAAATTATATTTTATACATTCTCGTCAGTACTGATCTGTTCATCGTTGGCAGTGATATTATTTAGGAACCCAGTCTATTCTGCAGTTTCTCTTATATTGTCATTTATCACTAGTGGTTTTTTATGGCTTTTGCTTCAGGCAGAATTCTTAGCAATTGTTCTAATACTTGTTTATGTCGGTGCTGTAATGGTCTTGTTCCTATTCGTAATAATGATGCTTAATATTAATAATGAAAGAGACAAGTCAAGTTTCAATTCACTCGCACCTTTTGCCTTATTTATTGGCTTAATCATTGCCGCTGAACTTATCACACTTATTTGGATTAACTCTAGTCAGTTCAATATTAACTCGCTATCTATTCAAGAACCTGACCAGGTTAGTAATACTTTGGCATTAGGTAAGGAGCTTTTTACAAATTATATTCTCTCTTTTGAGATTGCTGGTTTTATTCTTCTATTAGCAATTATTATCTCCATATCATTAACATTAAGAACTAGAAAAAACGTAAAAACTCAAATTGCATCAGAGCAAATCAGTGTAGACCCATCAACTCGAATTAAATTAGTAGATCTTAAGGAAAGAGAATAACGATGCTTACACTTCAATCATACTTATCTCTAGCCGCTATTATTTTTTCTATAGGCATTATAGGGATCGTCATCAATCGAAAAAATATCATTATTGTGATGATGTGTACGGAGCTACTTTTAATTTCAGTTAACTTTAATTTTATTGCCTTTTCATATTTTAACCAGGACATAGCAGGGCAAATCTTTGTTTTCTTCATACTTACAGTTGCTGCTGCTGAGGCTGCTATTGGTTTGGCTATATTAGTGGCTTTGTACAGGAACAAGAAATCCATTGATGTTCATGAACTTAGAACACTGAGAAATTAGATGTTATTTAATTTAAGCTTGATTGCCTTAATTGCTCCTTTATTCACAGGAGTTCTCGCTGGTTTCATCGGCAAAAAAATTGGGAAAATTTTCACCAATGGGGTGACAATTCTCGGTGTTCTAATCTCGCTAATTATTTCAATATATATTCTTATTTTAATACTTGGGAACCCTGAACTTGTCTTTAATCAAAACGCATACACGTGGTTATCAATCGGTTCTTATAAACTCTCAATTGGCCTTCTAATAGATAATTTGACCGTTAGCATGATGATCGTGGTTAACTTTGTATCTCTTATGGTGCATATCTACACCATTGGCTATATGCATAAAGACCCTGGTTATCATCGCTTCTTTTGTTATATCTCCTTATTTACTTTCGCCATGCTGTCATTGGTTATGTCAAATAATTTTCTTCAACTCTTCTTTGGGTGGGAGGCAGTAGGTGTAATGTCTTATCTTTTGATTGGATTTTGGTACACCAAAGAATCTGCCATTAAGGCAAATTTTAAAGCGTTCATAATTAATAGAATAGGTGATATGTTCCTTATCCTAGGAATTGCTTTGCTATTTTCAATTTTTGGAACATTGGATTATGAACATATCTTCAACAATACCGAATCAATAACTTCTAATACTGTCAAGCTCTCATCATCTTTTGAAATATCAAGCCTAACCTTAGCATGTTTACTTCTTTTTGGAGGTGCAATGGGTAAGTCAGCACAGATGCCATTACATGTATGGCTTCCAGACTCAATGGAAGGCCCTACACCAATTTCAGCGCTCATCCATGCTGCCACCATGGTAACTGCAGGTGTTTTTATGTTGGCTAGAATGTCCCCGTTATTCGAGTTATCCACAACTGCTTTATCCTTCGTTTTGATCATCGGGTCAATCACAGCTATCTCCACAGGGTTGCTTGGACTTGTCCAATACGACATTAAACGAGTTATCGCCTATTCAACATTGTCTCAATTAGGTTATATGGTTGTGGCTGCAGGAGTTTCCGCTTATTCAGCAAGTTTATTTCACCTTATGACACACGCCTTTTTTAAAGCCTTACTCTTTCTCGCAGCAGGGTCTGTTATTGTTGCTTTACATCACGAACAAGATATTAGAAAGATGGGTGGATTGAAATCAAAACTCCCCATCACCTATATTACTTCGCTTATCGGTTCTCTTGCATTGATTGGTTTTCCAGGTTTTTCAGGATTCTTTTCTAAAGATGCATTGATTGAAGCTGTTTCTCATTCTTCCGTCTATGCTTCTGAGTTTGCATACTACTGCGTACTTATTGGAGTACTTATAACTTCTTTATACACATTTAGACTCTTTTTCTTGGTCTTTCATGGGCAACTTAAAGACGAAAATATAAAGGTAAAAGAACCTCAGTTATCGATATTGATTCCCCTGATTTTGTTAGCTATTCCCTCAATGTTAATAGGATGGCCAACAATAGGGCCATTGGTTTTTAACGACTTCTTTGCAAACTCAATCATGCAACCATCTTCAAATGATATATTTGGCTATGAATTTACAGATTCCTATCACTTTCTTACCCATTCACTATCAGGGCCTGTTGTCTATATTGCAATTTTTGGAATCTTTGTTTCCTATTTCCTCTACATATTAAAAACAGACATTCCAGAGAAATTGTCTACAGCCTTTAACCCGTTTTATAAGCTTCTAATCAATAAATACTATTTTGACTATCTCTACGAAAATGTCTTTGCAAGATTATTTAATAATTTAGGCAACTCTTTATGGAGTAAAGGTGATATTAAAATCATCGATAATTTTATCGTCAACGGCACGGCTTATAGAGTAGGGCGTTTATCTAGCAGAGTAAGAGAACTTCAATCCGGGTATATATATCATTACGCATTGATGATGGTTCTGGGTTTAGCCTTGTTTTTAGCTTGGGTCGTATTCAAGTCGTCAGGTTTAGTCCTATGATTATTGATCAACTAATTTGGATTCCAATATTAACTGGCTTAGTTGTATTGATATTGGGCGAGAAACGCACAAATCTATCCTATTTACTCTCATTACTTATTTCATCAGCCATATTTTTCTTATCTGTTTACATGTATTTACTTTTTGATAATACATTAGCCTCCTATCAGTTTGAGCTTAAAGTACCATGGATCGATCGTTTTAATATAAATTATCATCTCGGCATAGATGGAATATCTTTGCCTCTCATCATGCTAACTACTTTTTTAAGTCCGATCGTAATCTACACGGCAAAAACATCTCTTAAAAATAAGATGCATCAATACATAGCCTCATTTCTCATACTAGAAGGCATGATGATTGGGGTCTTCTCTTCTCTAGATGCATTCCTCTTTTATGTGTTTTGGGAAGCAATGTTGATTCCTATGTTTCTTATCATTGGGATATGGGGAGGAAAAAATAGAATCTACGCCACTGTAAAATTCTTTCTATATACCTTTCTAGGTTCTGTTTTCATGTTGGTTGCTATTATCTATTTGTATATGAAAACCGGCAGCTATATGATCTCTGATTTTTATGAAGTATCTCTATCTCTAAATCAACAGATTCTTATCTTCCTGGGCTTTCTTTTTGCCTTTGCAGTCAAAATCCCTATGTGGCCAGTACACACTTGGTTACCAGATGCTCATGTTGAAGCGCCTACTGGCGGTTCAGTTATTCTGGCTGCTATCTTATTAAAAATGGGAGGTTATGGGTTCTTAAGATTTAGCTTACCTATTACACCAGATGCTTCACTTTTTATGGCTCCAATTATGATCACTCTATCTTTGATTGCGATTATATACATCGGTCTTGTCGCACTCGCTCAAACAGACATGAAAAAACTTATTGCATATTCATCAATTTCCCATATGGGTTTTGTCACGTTGGGCTCTTTTGTTTTCTTTATCCAATCAGGTTCTATGGATCTTAATACGATAAATTTGGCTATCAGCGGGGCCATGATTCAAATGATTTCGCACGGGTTAATTTCCGCTGCCTTATTTTTATCAATAGGGGTTATGTACGATCGACTTCACACCAGAAATATTGAAGAATATGGTGGGATAGTCACGAAAATGCCAAAGTTCTCTGTACTGATGGTCTTTTTTGCTTTATCTAATGCAGCGCTCCCAGGTACATCAGGTTTTGTAGGTGAACTCACCGTTATTCTTGCCACTTTTAAAGTTAATATATATATAGCACTGTTATCAGCATTGACTCTAATAATTGGGGCTGCCTATACACTCTGGATGATAAAAAGAGTTATTTTTGGTGCCGTAACCAATGAAAAAATTAATTCTCAACCTGATATGAAACTAATAGAAGCTATTCCATTGAGTTTAATTGCTTTTCTTATCCTGTTAATAGGCGTCTGGCCAAAACCTCTAACAGACACAATGAATGAAACAATATTATCGCTTAGTTACCTGGTGGGTGGATAATTTATGAACAACGAATTAACACTGATTACCCCTGAATTAATTATAGCATCAGCTATTTGCCTACTTATCCTGGTCAACAGCTTCCTTACAACGGAAAAACGCTATACCGGATTGATAATTGGCTCAATAACAATGGCCACTTGTGCTTTAATCTCACTGATCTTTTTAATAGAAACAACAAACTCATCAATCTTCAATAATCACTATAAAATTGATCATTTTTCAACAGGCTTGAAATTTACTACTTATTTAATTGCACTATTTATCTTCATAGGCACAAAAACTAATAAAGAGAACACAAAAAGTGAACTGGTTTTATTGGAAATCTTTGCAATACTTGGAGTGAGTATTCTTGCCTCTTCAAACAATTTGTTAACTCTATACTTAGGGCTAGAGACCTTAACTTTATCAATGTACGGTTTAGTTGCTTCGAAAAGATCCTCTGAAATAGCCACTGAGTCAGCTATGAAATTCTTTATACTAGGAGCGATAGCTTCTGCAATCTTTTTATATGGTGTCTCCTTCGTATACGGTCTTCATGGGACGCTATTCTTTGAAGAACTCAATAATGCAACAATAAACAACACTATAGAGATGCAGTTAGCTCTAGCTTTCATTATTTGTGGAATAGCTTTTAAATTAGGGGCAGTTCCATTCCATAGTTGGGTTCCAGATACATATCAAGGTGCCAGTACCTCATCAGCTCTTTTTATTTCAACGATACCTAAATTAGGGGCTTTTGCTTTAATCTATAGACTCCTCTATGAAGCTTTTATAGCTAATGCAGAGTTTTGGTCTTTATTAATATTATTATTAGGTCTACTGTCACTAATCCTCGGCAATGTAATTGCCATTGCACAGGATAATTTAAGACGAATATTGGGTTATTCAGCTGTTGGTCATATTGGCTTTATACTTATTGGCCTATCAATAGGTTCGATTGACGGCGCAATTGCTGCTTTGGCCTATCTAGTTATTTATATTTTAATGACCGCAGCAGCATTTATGTCGATAGAAGTTATTTCGACAGAAAAAAGAGCAGTGGTAACTCTTGCAGATATTAAAGATCTAAACTCTACTCACCCATGGATATCATTAATAATGTTATTTTCGATGTTTAGCATGGTTGGAATTCCACCTTTTATAGGTTTCTACGCTAAATGGATAATCCTTTCTGAATTAATCAATTCAGACATGTTATCGATTGCTCTCATTGGCATAATAGTCTCTGTGATTGCAGCTTTCTATTACTTAAGAATTGTTTGGTACATGTATTTTGAAAAGAATGAACTCCCTATAATGAAAGGAAGTCCTAATATTTTTCAGAAAACATCTATTTCACTCGTTGGATTATCAATTCTTCTTCTTGGTATATATCCATCTCCAATTATTAATTTCTGTAGATCTATATTTTCCCCATTTTTATTGATTGATTGATAAAAAAGGATTAGTATCATCAGCACAGATGCGGGGTGGAGCAGTCTGGCAGCTCGTCGGGCTCATAACCCGAAGGTCGTAGGTTCAAATCCTACCCCCGCTACCATTTTGGTTAGGCCCCGTCTGGGGCTTTATTTTTGGAAATTGGAAATGGATATTTTAGATAGAAAGGTTAGAGATGAGATAGAAAATTCAATTAATTCAATTGGTTTTGAATTAATGGAAATAGAGTGTAGCCCTAATAGTAATGGGCTTAAAATTGTTACATTTATAGACCATTTAGATGGAGTGACGTTAGATGATTGCGTTAAAGCTTCCAAGTTAATTGAGCCTATACTTGATAATGAGAACGAAGAAGGCGCTTATCAACTTGAAGTTTCTTCACCAGGACTTAATAGAAAATTAATAACAAAAGAACATTTTGATAGATTTATAGGTAAAACTGTAAAAATTAAACTTAAGGAAAAGATAGATAATAGAAAGAATTATAAAGGAGAATTATTAACCAGACATGGAAATGAAATTGAAGTGATGGTTGATAATATTAAATCTACAATTGATATAGACTCAATTGATATTTGTAGAATTGTACCTAAATTTAAATAAAGGAAGAAAATGGCAGCAGAAATCATAAAAGTTGTAGACACAGTGTCTGAAGCTAAAGATGTCGAGAGAGAAGTATTATTTGAAGCAATCGAGAACGCAATAGCATCAGCTACTAAAAAAAAGTACCAGGAAAATATGGATGTCAGAGTTATTATTGACAGAGAGACGGGCGATTATAAGACCTTTAGGCAATGGATGGTGTTTGAGGATGATTCAAGAGAATTAGAGGATCCTGATATTGAACTAAGGATGATAGATGCAGTTGATATCCAAAAAGATGCATCACCTGGAGAATATGTTCTACAAGAAATTGAATCCGTAGACTTTGGAAGAATCGGCGCTCAAATTGCCAAACAGGTAATAGTTCAAAAAGTAAGAGAAGCTGAAAAACAAAAAACTATAGATCAATTTAAAGATAATCTAGGTGAGTTAGTTAGCGGGATTGTAAAAAGAGTGGATCGTAATGGATTTTATATTGATATAGGCAATAACTCTGAAGCTTTTCTTCCAAGAAGAGAAATGATTGCTAAAGAAGCAATGAGACCTCAAGATAGAATCAAAGCCCTCTTAAAAGAGATAAACACTGATTTAAAAGGGCCACCCTTAATCCTTTCTAGAGTTATGCCAGAATTTTTAATAGAACTTTTTAAAATTGAAGTACCTGAAATTACTCAAAACTTAATAGAAATTGTAGGCGCCTCAAGAGATCCTGGCCTTAGAGCAAAAATTGCTGTCCGATCTGATGATAAAAGAATTGATGCTGTTGGTGCATGTGTTGGCATGAGGGGTTCTAGGGTTCAGTCTGTTTCAAATGAACTTAATGGCGAGAGGATAGATATAATTCTTTGGTCTGATAATGATGCTCAATATGTAGTTAACGCTATGTCACCAGCAAATGTTGTTTCTATCGTGGTTGACGAAGAAAATCAATCCATGGATATTGCTGTAGAAGAAGCTAAATTATCACAAGCAATTGGAAGAGGAGGCCAAAATATTAGACTTGCTAGTGAGCTTACACAATGGAAGTTGAATATTTTAAGTGAATCAGAAGCACTTGAGAAAGATGATGCAGAACTTAAAGAAATTACAGATCTTTTTGTTGAAACATTATCAGTTGGTGAAGATGTGGCAATTTTACTAGCCCAAGAAGGTTTTACAACAATAGAACAAGTCGCCTATGTTCCAATCTCAGAACTTGAAAAAATTGAAGGCTTTGATGAAAAACTTGTCAATGAGCTCAGAGAGAGAGCTCAAGATAAACTACTTATTGAGGCAATCTCAACTGAAGAAAATTTAGACGAACATGGCCCTGAGGAAGATTTGTTAAAGCTTAAGTCTGTTGATGAAGAATTAGCTTATTCTCTAGCTAGAAATGGTATCAATACAAGAGAAAAACTAGCGGAACAATCAGTTGACGAATTAATAGATATTGAAGGATTAAATGAAGAGATTGCAGCCGAAATCATTATGGAAGCCAGAGAAATCTGGTTTGATGAAGACAATAGTAATAAAAGTTAAAGTAAATAATAAATAATCATGTCTAACACTACTATATCAAAACTAGCCTCAGCACTTAAAATTAGTTCAGACAAGCTAATCTCTCAGTTAAATGATGCAGGTATAAGCGCAAAAGATGAAAATGATGAAATTTCAAATGATCAAAAATTAATGCTTCTTAATCATTTAAGAGGTAGCCACGGTACAACAAAGGAAATTAAATCGCCTAAAAAATTAACTGTGAACAGGCGTTCACAAAGCGAATTAAAACTATCAGGTGGCTTTGGTACATCTCGAACTGTTAATGTTGAAGTTAGAAAAAAGAAAACGTATTTAAATAAAGAATCCCTTATTGAAGAAGCAAAACAAGAAGATTTATTAAAAGAACAGGAGAAGCTTGAAAACGAAAAAGCTTTAGAAGATGAACAAATAGATGAGGCTTTAAAAACAGATAATGAAGTTCAAGATAAGACTAAAGATATGTCAATGCCTATAGCTGATGCACCTCCAGCACCTGAGAAACACAATAAAGCAAGTAAAAAGAAACGAAAAAAACCAAAATCTAATAAAAAAGAAGATCCTTTTGAAATTGAGGAACTTCATGTAAAAGGTCGTGTTAAAAGGAAAAAGAAAAGACAAATTAGAAGGACTGTTAACCCATCCTCATTAGATCAAGCCCATTCATTTGAAAAACCAACAACACCTGTTATTAAAGATATTTCAGTTCCATCCTCGATCTCTCCACAAGAGATTGCTCAAAAATTAGCTATCAAAGTAAATGAAGTTATATCTGTATTAATTAATCAAGGAATAATGGTTACTGGTAATGATCATATAGATCAAGACACAGCTATCTTGATCATTGAGGAATTAGGTCATAAAGCTTACCCAATGGACGAGAGATCAGTTGAAGACTCTATTTTTGACAAACAAACAAACCCAAATGAGCCAATAGAAAGACCTCCCGTTGTTACTATTATGGGACATGTAGACCATGGTAAAACATCGTTATTAGATTTTATTAGAAAGTCAAAGGTAACTGATAACGAAGCAGGAGGAATTACTCAACACATTGGTGCATACACGATTAGCTACAAGAAAAAAGATATAACTTTTCTTGATACACCAGGTCATGCTGCATTTTCTCAAATGAGATCTAGAGGCGCTAATATTACCGATATTGTTATTTTGGTTGTTGCAGCTGATGACGGAGTAAAACCTCAAACTAAAGAAGCTATAGAACATGCAAAAACAGCTAATGTTCCGATAATAGTTGCGATTAATAAAATTGATAAATCTGAATCTGATTTAGAAAAAGTCAAAAACGAATTGATGACAGAAGAAATTCTCCCTGAAGAACTTGGGGGAGAATATTTATTTGTTAATGTATCTGCCATTACAGGAGATGGCGTTGATGAACTCTTAGATACAATCTTACTCCAATCCGAAGTTCTTGAATTAAAAGCTCCCATAGAAGGTAGACCAATTGGCTCAGTCATTGAATCAGGCATAGAAAGTGGCAAAGGTGCTGTCGCCACAATACTTATGCAAGAAGGTAAATTAAATAAAGGTGATCTCCTAGTTGTTGGCGAAGAAACAGGACGTGCCAGATTATTACTAAATGAAAATTCTGAACAATTAGACTATGCAATACCATCTATGCCTGTAAGGATTTATGGCTTGTCTTCAGCACCAAATACAGGTGAAGAAATGAGGGTGATTGATTCTGAGAGACAGGCAAAAGAAATAATTGATACCAGAAAATCTAATCGAAAACAAAATCAACTTAATGAAAAGCAAACTCTCAGAATGAAATCATTCATGGAAAGTTCAGGCTCTTCTGATAGAAAAACACTAGCAATTATGATTAAAGCTGATGTTCAGGGTAGCTCCGAGGCAATCAAGGAATCATTAATAAAGCTGGATAACGAAGAAGTAGAGATTGATATCGTATCTAGCTCAGTTGGTGGTATTACAGAATCTGATATTAATTTAGCAGATGCATCTAATGCCTTCATCATAGGTTTTAATGTTCGAGCAGATAGCACAGCACGAAAAATGATTAAGGAATCAGATGTAGATATTAAATACTATAGTGTTATTTACGAAACAATAGAAGATATTGAGAATATGATTAGTGGGCTTTCATCCCCAGTGATCAAGGAAGAAATCTGCGGTCTTGCAGAGGTAAAAGATATTTTTGATTCACCAAACCTAGGAAAAATTGCTGGATGCTTAGTTATAGATGGAACAGTTATTAAGTCTAACCCCATTAGAGTTTTAAGAGATAACACTGTTATTTATGAAGGTGAACTAGAATCTTTAAGACGCTTTAAAGATGATGTTAATGAAGTTAAATCAGGAACAGAGTGTGGTATTGGAGTAAAAAATTATAACGATGTTAAAAATGGGGATCAAATTGAATGTTACAGAATGGTTGAAAGTAAAAAATAGATGGCTAATGAGTATTCAGTAACTAATAGATTAGAAAAGAAGATTCAACGTATTATAAGTCACAACTTAATACATAATATTAAAGATAAGAGGCTTAAAAATATTTCTATTGATGATGTTAAGTTAACAAAAGATTTGAGCTCAGCAAAAGTTTTCTGCTCAGTGATAACAACTGACCTACCGAAAAAAAAACTTGAAAGTCTTTTGGCTAAGGCTTCTGGTTTTTTTAAGAAAGAAATTGGAAAGGCATTAGAAATAAAAAAAATCCCAACTCTTATTTTTATTATTGACAATCATGAAGAATATGCGAATCGAATTAATCTATTAATCGAGCAAACAATAAAAAAAGACAATGAAGAAAAATAATGTTCACGGAATTTTATTACTAGATAAACCCAGAGGTATAACCTCAAATAGAGCCCTTCAACAGATAAAAAATATCTACAATGCTAAAAAAGCAGGCCACTGTGGAACGCTAGACCCTTTAGCAACAGGTCTTTTACCTATATGTTTTGGTAGTGCCACAAAAACTGTCCCCTATCTTATGGATTCATCAAAAACTTATAATGTTATAGCTAAATTAGGCGAAAAAACGACAACTGGAGATGCAGATGGAGAAGTTATCAATGTTACTGACGGAGAAATTAAAATCACTAGTGATGCTTTAAAAACAGCACTAAATTCTTTTTTGGGAATTACTGAGCAAATACCGCCAATGCACTCTGCTATTAAAGTTAATGGTAAGCCACTCTATAAGCTTGCACATAAAGGAATATCTATAGATAGAAAACCAAGAAAAATAACAATCCACCAAATTCATTTGAACTCATTTTCAAAGAATTTAATTAACTTAACTTTAAGTTGCAGCAAAGGAACGTATATCAGAACGCTAATTGAAGATATTGCTTTAAAACTGAAAACTCATGGTCATGTGAAAGAATTGAGACGTATATCTATAGATGTATTTAGAAAAAACAAAATGATTACTTTTGATGAAATCTTAGGATGCAAAAAGAATAAATTAACCAGTTATTTGAAACCCATTGATTATGGTCTAATGCATCTCCCAAGTATTTCGATAAATCATGATGACTTTATTCGTTTTTCTAACGGTCAGACATTTACATATAAAACTAACTTTAAAGAAAATCCTGAAATTATAAGAATATATGATAGTAGTGAGATTTTTATCGGTCTAGCTAATCAACAAAAAAATGATCTCATTCAACCGCTCAAGGTTTTTGCAAATAATTAATTCTCTTGTTGTAATGTTTAATGTATGTAGAATAGCGTTTTGAAAATAACAATTAATAGAAATAATGACTTTAACATCAGAAATTAAGAAAGAAGTTATAGATAAACACCAGTTATCAAAAGAAGATACTGGTTCGACTAATGTTCAAATTGCACTATTGACAAAGAAGATAGATTCTTTATCCGATCACTTTAAGATCCATAAAAAAGACAATCATTCTAGAAGGGGCCTTTTAATGATGGTAAATAAGAGAAGAAAACTTCTTGATTACCTCAAATCAAAAGATCTTTCGTCATATAAGCAACTTATTTCAAATTTAGGATTAAGAAAGTAATTATTTCTGCTAGAGCAATAGGGCTCTTAAAAGCAAGGAAAATAAGTGAATCAAATATCTAAAGAGATCATAATCAATGATCAAAAAATCGTTTTAGAAACAGGAAAAATAGCAAGGCAGGCAAATGGTTCTGTCCTAGTTTCATGTGAAGGAACAACAATTTTAGCCACAGTTGCAGGCAGAAAAGAAGCAAAAGAAGATCAGAGTTTCTTTCCACTGTCTGTTAATTACCAAGAAAAAACGTATGCAGCTGGAAAAATACCAGGTGGATTTTTTAAACGTGAAGGCAGACCATCGGAGAAAGAAACATTAATATCTAGGCTCATAGATAGACCCTTGCGTCCATCATTTCCAGATGACTTTTTAAATGAAATACAAGTCATTCTAACTGTTGTGAGTTTAAATCCAGAGATTCAAACAGATATCTTATCGATGATTGGAGCATCTGCTGCTATCTCTATATCGGATATCCCTTTTAATGGTCCAATTGGTGGAGCAAGAGTGGGTTACATTGATAATAAATTCGTAATCAATCCCACTGTCAGTCAAATGGAGAATTCTAAACTCGATCTTATTGTTGCAGGTTCTAATGAAGCAATACTTATGGTTGAGTCAGAAGTAGATATCTTGTCTGAAGAAATTATGTTAGATGCAGTCATGGCTGGACATGATGCAATTAAAGAAACCATTAAAGGAATAGATGGATTAGTTAAAGAAGCTGGAAAGGAAAAGTGGGTTATTGAAACTATCGAAGTAGATAAAGATCTCAAAAAGATTGTCAATGACTTCGCTTATGACAGAATTAAAACGGCTTATCAAACTGCAGATAAAGTAGATCGACAAAGTCAGCTTGAACAAATCAAAAATGATGCCATTGAAAATATTCTTGAAGGTTCCGAAGAATATGAAACATCTGATGTTTTAAGCCTGATTAAGAAAATTGAAAAAGAAATAGTCAGATCAAAAATATTAAACGGCGAACCTAGAATAGATGGAAGAGATACTGAGACCGTTAGAGATATCAATATCGAATTAGGTCTTCTCGAAAGAGCTCATGGATCAGCCCTATTTACTAGAGGAGAAACTCAAGCAATAGTTGCTACTACCCTAGGTACTGAAAGATCCTCTCAAATTATTGATGCACTTGAGGGAGAATATAAAGATAAATTTATGCTTCATTATAATTTCCCTCCATATTCTGTAGGAGAGACAGGATTTATTGGCTCACCTAAAAGAAGAGAAATTGGCCATGGTAAGTTGGCTAGAAGATCATTAGAAGCGGTTTTACCAGAAATGGATAAATTTCCTTACGCAATTCGATTAGTATCTGAAATAACTGAATCCAACGGATCCAGTTCTATGGCCACAGTTTGTGGGTCAAGCCTATCTTTGATGCATGCAGGAATACCTATAAAATCACACGTTGCTGGAATAGCTATGGGTCTTGTTAAAGATGGAGATCAATTCAAAGTTCTTACTGATATTCTTGGAGATGAAGATCATCTTGGAGATATGGACTTTAAAGTTGCCGGTACTTCTGAAGGGATTACAGCACTTCAAATGGATATTAAAATTGATGGTATCACAAAGTCAATAATGGAAGATGCCCTGGAACAAGCTAAAAAAGCTAGATTACATATACTTGATATAATGAATGAGTCTATTTCTAAGCCTTCAAATGACTATTCTCCCTATGCGCCATCAATAATTACAATTACCGTTGCTAAAGATAAAATTAGAGATGTTATCGGCAAAGGTGGGGCAACTATTAGGTCTTTAACCGAGGTAACTGGTGCTCAAATAGATATTAATGATGACGGAGTCGTGACTATTGCTTCTGTTGACCAATCCTCAGGTCAAATGGCTAAAGATAAAATTGAATTACTCACAGCTGATGTAGAAAAAAACAAAATTTATGAAGGAAGAGTCTCTAAGATCATGGACTTTGGTGCCTTTGTAACAATTCTACCTGGTAAAGATGGCTTGGTACACATATCTGAAATTTCAAACGAAAGAGTTGAAAAAGTAACTGATGTTCTGTCAGAAGGTCAAATAATAAATGTAAAGGTTATTGAAATTGACAAACAAAACAGAATCAGATTATCTATGAAGGCAATTGATAACGACTAACGATTGTCCTTGAATTGTTTTTCAGTTATTTCTCTTCGTTCTTGTGCCTCAAGAGTAAGATTTGCCACAGGTCTAGCTTCAAGTCTTTGAAGACCAATTTCTTCACCAGTTTCTTCGCAAAAACCGTAAGTCCCTTCTTCTATCTTAGCCAAAGATATTTGTATTTTTCGAAGTAGCTTTCTTTCTCTGTCCCGTGTCCTAAGTTCAAGTCCAAATTCAGATTCTTGGGTTGCTCTATCATTCGGGTCAGCTAAGCTGTTACTGTCATTCTGCATGTGATTTACTGTTTTCTCGGCTTCTTTTTCTAATTGATCCTTCCAGGCATTTAGAAGTTTCCTGAAATGAGTCAATTGTCGTTTGGTCATGTAGCTTTCTTTTGCTCTGAGCTTGTATGGTTTCATGCCGAACTGTTCTAGCAATGAACCATTATGAATATCAGTTTTCTTAGCCATATTTCTATAAATCTATTGATTGAAAGAAGGCAATTATACTTTCCATATTAAATTTGTGAAGTGATTTTGCTTATCTTTTTTAGAGGTTTATTTTAGAGTCCCAGTTTTCTTTTGTATGCTCAAACTCAACTTCAGTATAAATTCCGCCTCTCACATTAAATTTTGCTCTCACTTTAATGTATCGAGGATCGAGGATTGTTTTTAAATCATTATATATTTTGTTAGTTACAGCTTCATGAAACGCACCTTCATTTCTGTATTTTGCGATGTATATCTTTAAAGACTTAAGTTCCACACACGTCTTATCTGGAACATAGCTGACATAGATAGTCGCAAAATCAGGTTGTCCTGTAACAGGGCAAAGACATGTGAATTCCGGAATTTTGATCTTGATCAAATAATCTGATTCAACATTTGGGTTTTCAAATGAATCTAGATCGCTAGGCGATATGTTCTCACTCATAGAAGTTCCTTATAAACTAGTTTGAATAAATAATGTATATATATCTTAATTAATTTAAAATAAAGCAACTAATTTTATAGTTATTTATGCGACTAAGTAAAATTAAACTCTCAGGCTTTAAAACATTTGTTGAACCAACAACGCTAACTCTACCGTCAAATCTTGTAGGAATCGTCGGACCCAATGGCTGCGGTAAATCAAATGTTATCGATGCTGTTAGATGGGTGTTAGGTGAATCTTCAGCTAAATACTTAAGAGGAGAGTCGATGTCAGATGTCATATTTAATGGATCCTCAACTCGAAAACCCGTAAGTAATGCCTCCATAGAATTATTTTTTGATAATACTGAAAAGAAAATTGGTGGAGAATTTGCTCAATACAATGAAATATCTACAAGACGAATACTTTCCAGAGACGGTCAATCGGAATACTTCCTCAACGGAACAAAGTGTAGAAGAAAAGATATTACTAATTTATTCCTTGGAACAGGGTTAGGACCTAGAAGTTATGCAATAGTACAACAGGCTATGATTGCTGACCTAATAGAAGCAAAACCTGACGAAATGAGAGTCTTCATAGAAGAGGCTTCTGGAATTTCTAAATACAAGCAAAAAAGAAAAGAAACTGAATCCAGAATAAGGAACACACGGGAGAACTTAAATCGCTTAAATGATCTTAAAGATGAAATAGAAAAGCAACTTAAACGGCTCAAAAAGCAGAAAAACGATGCTGAACGATATAAAAAGCTAAAGTCTCGAGAAAAAGAAATAGGCGCAGAAATAATCTATACAAAAATCCTAGAAATAAACAAACTCATAGAAACAAACAAGGCTGATTCAACAAAGTATCAGGAAACCTATGATGATCATCTAACTAAACTCAGGAAAATAGAAGCAGATATAGAAGAATTAAGGATTAAAAACAACAAAGCAAATGAAGACTTTAATCAGAAACAAAAAGAGCACTTTGCTATCCAAGCTGATATTGCCAGACTTGAACAATCGATTGAGTATGAAAAAGAACTGGCTTCACAAAAAACAATAAACGCTGAGGAGATTAAATCAGAACTAGGAAATATTAACAAAGAGATTGATAAAGATAAAAAAGAACTTGAAACGATAGAGTTAGAATTAGGAAAGATATTAGCTGGCTTCAATGACGATAAATCAGAACTGAGAAAATTATCGACAAAGTTGGAAGAAATAAATCAATCTTTCGTAAAAGCTGAGATTAAGAATGAAGCTATTAAATCAGAGCTCAATGAAAAAAATACCATAGTTGAAAAAGAAACAGTTAAGGTTAACTTATTAGAAAAACAACTTTCTAACCAGCAACAACAAAAAATTATTATCAACAACTTGCATCAGCTGGAAAGTTCTTTCAAATCATTAAAAACTAATTTAAACAGTCTTTTATCCTCTCTAAGAGATAATAGTTCGGAAAATATATCGCAACAAATTAATAATTTTGAAAGCCAATTAGTCTCAATTTCAAGCGAACTAGAAGATACAGAGAAAAAAATTAATGAAAACGAAAGAGAACTAAAAAGATCAATAAATTTACTTGATCAAAACACTGAACTTGTAGGTCAGTTAAATCTTGATAAGCATGAATCAGATAATGCTAAAAATAATCTGGCTAACCAGAAAAACACATTAAAGCAAAAAATTGAAAGCTTGACGCTCAAAGTCCAGAGTCAAGAATTGAAAGTTGAGTCTCTAAAGTCTTCTCAAGATGCAATGAACACGGCTATTAATAGACTTGAAGCCCAAAGAACTCAGTTAAAAAGTAGATCTTTAGAACTTACATTAAAAACTAAAAACAATGAAACTCCTGAGGATAACTCTAAAAGAAAATTAGAAAGCTTGCTTAATAACAGTCTTAAAAAAGAAAAAGATCTAGATGCTTCAAGGAAGATTTTAGAAGATAGTCAAACAATACTTCGAAATTCTGAAATTGATCGAACTAATATTAACAGCCAGGTTAATCAAGCTAGAGAAGATTTAGAACACTTTAAGTTAAATCAAAAAGAATATGAAGTTAGGAAAGAATCTTTAAATGACCAACTAAAGAATCATGGAGAAAACTTTGAATCTATAAGTGACAAGTTGAATGATAGTTCCATTGATCATAATGCATTAGAAGAAGAACTAGAAAAAATACTAAAATCTATCGATAGACTAGGTCCAATTAATCTTGCTGCAGCCCAAGAATATGACCAAGAAAATGAACGAATGGAAAAACTTTTATCGCAATTTGAAGATTTAAATCGTGCCCTAGATACACTTAACGGAGCAATTAAACAAATAGATGATGAGTCAAAAACAAGATTCAATGAAACTTTTATAAAAGTTAACGAGGGTCTTAAAAAGCATTTCCCAAGGCTTTTTGACGGAGGTAAAGCTTATCTAGAGTTGGAAAACAACGATGCCCTAGAAGGTGGTGTTTTTGTTATGGCCAGACCGCCTGGTAAAAGAAATAGTAACATTCATTTACTATCAGGTGGCGAAAAAGCTCTTACTGCTGTTGCATTGCTTTTCTCTATTTTTGAACTGAATCCTGCACCTTTTTGCTTATTAGATGAAGTGGATGCTCCTTTAGATGATACAAATGTAGGTCGCTTTTGCGATATTGTTAAAGAAATGAGCAGCAATGTTCAATTTGTAGTTATCACTCATAATAAAACAACTATGGAACTCACTAAACAACTTATCGGAGTAACAATGAGCGAACCTGGGGTATCAAGACTAGTCTCAGTTGATGTAGACGAAGCTGTAGAAATGTCAGAAGAAAAAATCACTTAATTATGGAAAATGCATGGATATTATTAACTGTGGTTTTTACAGTTCTTATTTCCCTGTTAATTTACGAAAAAAGAAAACGAACTAATCATCAAAATCAATTAAATATAAATGAAAAGTTCGTAATAAATGAAAATAAGGTTGGTAAAAATAAAGTTATAACCATGAGATTGTCACTTGAAGACGAAACTATAACCTTAGTGGATGCTATTAAGTTATTTCAACCTAAGGGAATAAGACTAAATAATAAAGGCATATTTGAAAAAAAAATAGCAGATGACTTATCTTACTTTGTAGCTAATCTGAAAGAGCCTGGTTACTTCAAAGATGATCAAAGTATTTTAGGGTTTACTTTCTTTTTTGTATCTAGCTATGAAATCGATGATAAACGACATTATGAAAATATGAAAAAAGATATTAATGAAATTAACTCTATTATCAATGGAAAAATAATAGATGACAGCTCCTTTACCAAAGAAACTCACAATAAAGAGTTTGTTTAACTTTAATGAAAACAATAAAAGATCGCAATAAGCCACAACAAAGTGAAATGCCTTTTGCTATAGTTGACGGCGAACAAATCACTGAATTGCCTAAAGATTTATATATTCCACCTGTTGCATTACAAGTCTTCCTAGATGCATTTGAAGGTCCTCTAGATCTATTACTTTATTTAATTAGAAAACAAAATCTTGACATACTTGATATACCTATTGCGGATATAACACAACAATATGTCGATTACATTAATCTAATGAAAGAACTAGAACTCGAATTAGCTGGTGAATACTTGTTAATGGCAGCAATGCTTGCAGAAATAAAATCCAGATTGTTGCTTCCGATCTTTGAGGAAATTGAAGATGAAGAAGATCCTAGAGCTGAACTTGTCAGGCGACTTTTAGAATATGAAAGATACAGAAAAGTCTCTGAGGAAATCAATGAATTAGATAGAGTTGAAAGAGATATATACCCTTCATCTGTTGAAACAGCGCAGTTTGAACAACCGCTAGTTCTGCCAGATATCCAATTGAAGGAACTAGTCATCTCTTTTCAAGAGGTTCTTAAAAAAGCCGAAATGTTCTCAACACTTCATTTCACAAAAGAACCTTTGTCTGTTAAAGAACGAATGATAAAGATTCTAGAAAAAATAGAAAATGAGGATTTTGTGAGATTTGAGGACCTGTTTGATTTAAAGGAACAAAAAATTGGTTTAGTGGTAACTTTTCTTGCCATTCTAGAACTAATGAAAGAGCTACTTATAGAAATCGTCCAGGCAGAAGAATTTGGTACAATACATGTGAAAACATTGATAGAAAAATAATGACGAAAGATTTCAATTTAAAAAACACTATAGAAGCTCTTTTACTATCATCAGATGAGCCTCTCTCTGCAGACAGGCTATATAAGATCATAAGCAACAAAGAAAACATTACAAAAGCAGATATTTTAGATTCAATAAAGGGATTAGAGAATGATTATAAATCTAAAGAAATTGAAGTTTCGAGAGTTGCTAGTGGATATCGAATTCAGGCCAGAAAATCAATCAATGATTATCTAAATATAATATTTGCTGAAAAAACACCTAGATATTCTCGAGCCTTAATGGAAACTTTATCAATTATTGCTTATAAACAGCCTGTAACTCGAGGTGATATCGAAGCCATTAGAGGAGTTTCTGTGAGTTCTAGTATTATGAGAACGCTTTCAGATAGGAATTGGATTAAAATTATTGGATATAGAGATGTACCAGGTAAACCAGCAATGTTTTCAACTACGTCTGAATTTCTTAACTATTTTGGACTCGAAAGACTAGATGAACTTCCAGATCTACCTGATATTAAAGAACCTAAAAATCTAGATTTAGAATTAGATGATCAAAGTAGCAACCAAAATAAAGAAAGCTCAATTCCTAAGTCGATGCTTAATTAATTACTGACAATCAATACTCTGACCATTAATTTCTTTACTGCTATCACTCATTAGCCATACATATTTATCTAAAATATCCTCTGGTGTTAATAGTTTTATTGGATCCTCGAGAGGGTATGCTAATTTTCTCATTTTAGTTTGAATTGCACCTGGGTTAATGCAATTAAATCGAATTGTCTTATCGTTTTGATATTCATCAGATAATATTTGACATAAACCTTCAACTCCAAATTTTGATACTGAGTAAGCTCCCCAGAAGGCTTTACCAATTTTACCAACACCACTACTTGTAAATATTACTGAGGCACTTTTAGATTTCTCTAAGCTTGGCAATAAAGACTTTGTAAGAATAAATTGTGAAGTCAAATTGACATGTATCGTATTGACCCATGTAGAGACATCATATTGGCTAATTGGTGAACGATCTCCAAGTATTGCAGCGTTCAATAGTAATCCATCTAACTGTCCATATTTATTCATCAAGTTATCTGCGAGTCCTTGATAATCATTACCATCGGCTTTAGAGAAATCCAATAACGAAATCATTGGGGTAGGCGCATTTTTTGAAATTATAATATCGTGAGTTTCTTCTAGATTCTTTAGATCTTTTCCTAATAAAATTACAGAAGCTCCTTGACAGGCATATTCAATCGATGCAGATCTTCCCATTCCATCTCCTGCCCCAGTAATTAGGATAATCTTATCTTTTAGATTTTTGTTAGATAACATTTAAAATCTCAATTGGTTTATCAACACAAAAATCCGCACCCCATTTTTCTGGGTGATCGTTTTCCATTCTATAACCGTATGAACAAGCAATAGATCTTATGCCTGCAGATTTAGCTGATTCGATATCTTTTGAAGAATCACCAATATAAAAGCAATGCTGGCCTTCTTTGAGTTTAACTTTCTTTAAAGCCTTTAAGATAGGTTGAGGGTGTGGTTTTGCGAATTCAACGTCATCTCTAGTGATTAAACAAATAGCTTTATCAATAATTCCCAATTTTTCTAATAAGGGTTTAGCAAATCGGCGTGATTTATTTGTAACTACGCCCCACAAATGATTGTTTTCTTCTAATTGTTTGATAACCATGTTGATACCATCAAATAAAGATGCTTCACTGCCAAGTATCTCTTCATAGAGACGCAAGTATCTATTGTAACGATTTCCATTAATCTTGGGATCATCATCAAATACAACTGAGAATATACCCATTACTCCATGCGAGACAAAAGGTCTTACATCATTGTATTCCACTGAATTCATACCTTGCTCTTTGAGTAAAATATTTAAAGCTGAGTGCATTTCTGGTGCTGTATCAACCAATGTTCCATCTAAGTCAAATAGTAATAACGATGGTGATTCCATTTAACCAGTCTTTTTAAAATGCATCATATAATTAACACTCACATCATCGGTAAGATTAAAATCCTTAGTCAAGGGGTTATAGCTAACCCCGATCAAGTCAATCAATGACAAACCAGATTCTCTAGACCATTGTTCCAGCTCAGATGGTTTAATCAAGCAATCGTATTCGTGAGTTCCTTTTGGGAGAAGATTTAAAACATATTCCGCTCCAACAATTGCCATAATAAAAGACTTTATATTCCTGTTGATTGTAGAAAAGAAAAGATCTCCACCGTCTTTGACTGCATAAGAGCAGGATTCGACGATCTTTGCAGGGTCAGGGACATGTTCTAACATTTCCATGCATGTTAAAATATCAAATTTTTGATGATTTTCTTTAGCAAAAGATTCTATATCAATATAGTGATAGTCAATATTTTTAATACCAGATATTTCTTGATGAATTTTTGCAACACTGAGTGCTTTATCAGCTAAATCGATGCCATCAACATGTTTTGCTTCAGCAGCTAATGATTCAGTTAATATTCCTCCACCACAGCCCACATCAGCACAGAGCTTATTATTAATAGGAGCTGAGTTATTAATATACTCAAACCTAAGTGGATTAAGGCTATGGAGTGATCCGAATCCACCATTGGGATCCCACCATTCATTTGCCAAAGCATTAAATTTATTTATCTCTTCTTGGCTTGAGTTTGACTTATTTATATTCATTAAATTCTTTCAAAACAACTGTGTGAATTGCTCATAAATGAGCTTACAATATGTTAAAATTATACCCTTAATAATCATCTAAAACTAAATAAACAATTATCGATTATAAATTAATCGTAGACAGTTAAAAAATATCAAATGATTGATAAGATCACACAAATAAATCTCGAAGATGAAATGAGGAAATCTTACCTTGATTACGCAATGAGCGTAATTGTAGGAAGAGCCTTACCTGATGTTAGAGATGGATTAAAACCGGTTCATAGAAGAGTTTTATATGCTATGAAAGTCTTAAGCAATGATCATACTAAGCCTTACAAAAAATCTGCGAGAATCGTTGGTGATGTTATCGGTAAATATCACCCTCATGGTGACAGCGCCGTCTATGAAACTATCGTTAGAATGGCACAAGATTTCTCTCTAAGATATATGCTTGTCGATGGACAGGGTAACTTCGGATCTATTGATGGTGATAGAGCAGCTGCAATGAGATACACCGAAGTTAGAATGCAAAAGATTACCCAAGAATTATTAGCTGATATTGATAAGGATACGGTTGAGTTTATACCGAATTATGATGAATCTGAATCTGAACCAAGCGTTCTTCCAACAAGATTACCTAATCTGCTGATAAATGGTTCAGCAGGAATAGCTGTTGGCATGGCTACAAATATTCCACCTCACAATTTAACTGAAGTTATTGATGGGTGCCTCCTAATGCTGAGCAATCCAAATAGCACTATAGATGATCTGATCAGAGTCATACCAGCACCTGATTTTCCAACAGCTGCGACAATACATGGTATTGATGGAATTAAAACGGCTTACGAAACAGGTAAAGGTAGAGTTCATGTTAGAGCTAAAACTGCAATTGAAGAGATAAGAAATTCAGACAGAGAATCTATTGTTATTTCAGAACTCCCATACCAAGTTAATAAGGCACGACTAATAGAGAAAATTGCTGAACTAGTTAGGGATAAAAAAATAGAGGGCATTTCTGAAATTAGAGATGAATCAGATAAGGATGGAATGAGAGTCGTCATTGAGCTTAAAAAAGGTCAAGTGTCTGATGTTTTATTAAATAACCTATACAAACAAACACTTCTAGAAAGCACCTTTTCAATAAATATGGTTGCTCTAGCAAATGGTCAACCGAAACTAATGAACCTGAAGGAAATGCTAGAAGCATTTATCGCTCATAGAAGGGATGTTGTCACTAAAAGAACAATTTATGAACTTAATAGATCTATTAACCGTGCTCATATTTTAGAAGGTCAAACAATCGCTCTTACAAATATTGATGCAATGATAGAGCTAATTAAAAAATCAAAAACTCCTGCAGATGCACAAAAAGCTTTGGTAACAAAAATATGGAAAATTGGAAAAATTAAACAAATGTTGAAGAAAGCGGGAAATATATCTACTGTTCCAAATAAAATAAATGAAAATGAAAAATTTGGGATTGAAAAAAGAGGGTATCGACTTTCTAATGAGCAAGCCAAAGCTATTCTTGATTTAAAACTTAACCGTCTTACTGGTCTTGAACAAGAAAATATTCACAATGAATACACGGGTCTTTTAGACGACATTAAAAAGTTTACTCAGATCTTATCTGACCCTGATACTTTAACCGAAGTAATTAAAAATGAACTTGAAGATACTAAAAATCAATTTGGTGATGAAAGAAGAACTGAGATAGTCGAATTCTACTCAGACTTAACAGATGAGGATCTTATACCAGAAGAAGACTTAATCGTTACTTTATCAAGAGAAGGATATGCTAAAACACAATCACTTGATGTATATCAAGCTCAAAATCGAGGGGGAACCGGAAAAAGAGCTGCCTCATTTAAGGACGAAGACTTTATTAGAAAGCTTTTCGTAGCAAATACTCACGATACGCTTCTTTGTTTTTCTAGTTATGGGAAAGTCTATTGGATTAAGGTCTATAGATTACCAAGAGGCGGAAGAAATGCAAAAGGTCGTCCAATAGTCAATTTACTACCTTTAGATAATGACGAGAGAATTCAAGCAGTTCTTCCTGTGAAAGAATTTGATGATGATCAGTATGTTTTCATGGCTACAGAAAAAGGTACTGTTAAGAAAACCAAACTGTCGGCATACTCAAGACCGATTAAGAGTGGCATAAAAGCTATAAAACTCAAAGATAAAGACAGAGTTGTTAATGTCGAAATCACAAACGGTAAAAAGGAAATAATGCTCTTTGCTGATTCAGGTAAATCTATCAGATTCCATGAGAAAGATGCTAGACCAATGGGCAGAGTATCCCAAGGCGTAAGAGGTATGAGGCTCGATAAAAATCAAAAACTAATATCACTCATTGTTTTAGACGAAGGGAATATATTGACAGCAACTGAAAATGGTTTTGGAAAACAAACAAAAGTTAATGAATTTTCAAATCAAAGAAGAGGTGGAAAAGGCGTCATCGCTATACAGACTTCTAAACGCAATGGTAATGTAATTGGTGCAAATCAAGTACAAGAGAATGATCAAGTTATGTTCATTAGTTCTTCAGGGAATTTAATTCGAACAAAGATAGACGCTATCTCTGTAATTGGACGTAATACACAAGGAGTAAAACTTATAAGGCTTTCGGAAAAAGATAAACTCCTAGGTATGGAAAAAATTATGTCTGATGATGATTCAGAAGAATAATCATGTCTCAAAAAGTTTTTAACTTTTCTGCAGGACCTGCAGCTCTCCCACAATCAATACTTGATGAACTACCTTCCAAGGTTATTGACTTCGACCGTGGAATGTCAATTCTAGAGATAAGTCATCGTAGTAAAAAATTTAAAGAATATGCACAAAGATGTGAATCAACACTTAGGCGAATTTTAAATATCGAGGACAATTACGAAGTTTTATTTCTCCAAGGCGGGGCGACTCATCAATTTACAATGATCCCTCAGAATCTATCAAATAACGGGAAAGCTGATTATTTAATTACTGGAGGATGGTCAAAAAAAGCTGCTGCTTATGCTAAACATCATATTAATGTAAATATTGTCTCAGATTCATCAGAGAACAATTTTACAAATATTTCTGAGATGTCTACTTGGAATGTAAATACTGACTCAGATTACTTTTTTTATTGTGCAAACGAAACTGTTCATGGCGTAGAGATTCATGAATATTTAGATGTTAATACTCCTTTAATTTGTGATATGTCCTCAACTTTATGCACTAGACCAATTGAAGTAAATAATTTTGACTTAATATTCGCAGGTGCACAAAAAAATCTTGGTATAGCAGGTCTTACAATAGTTCTTGCACGAAAAGACTTTATTGAAAACAAAGCGAAACACCTCACACCAATAATGAGATATGATGCTCATGCTAACGATAACTCTATGTTAAATACATCACCTGTTTTTGCTTGGTTTGTAGCTGGGTTAGTATTTGAGTGGATAGAAAAGCAGGGTGGTTTAAAAAAAATGGCTGATTCTAATAAAGCAAAGTCTCAGCTTCTCTATGATTATATTGATCAATCTAGCCTTTATCAAAACCCAGTAAACTCCAAGTATAGATCCTGGGTCAATATCCCATTCACATTATCTGTCAATAATCTTGATGATGAATTCTTAACTATGGCCAATAAGTCAGGTCTATATAATCTAAAAGGTCATAGAACTGTTGGTGGAATGAGGGCAAGTGTGTACAATTCGATGCCTATTGAGGGTGTCGAAAGACTTATATCCTTTATGAGAAAATTTGAGAGTAGACAGTAAGAATAATGTACAAAATATTGAAACTTAATAATATCGCCAATGAAGGTTTGCTGTCATTTAACAGTAATAACTATCACATTGGTGATGAAGTTACATCACCTGATGCTATTTTAGTCAGGTCATACGATATGCATGAGATTGAAATTTCACCTAATTTACTTGCTGTCGGGAGAGCAGGATCCGGAGTCAATAATATTCCTGTAGATAGAATGACAAAAATGGCAGTTCCTGTTTTTAATGCACCAGGTGCTAATGCCAATGCTGTTAAGGAGTTGGTTTTAGCTGCAATTCTTATTTCTGCTAGAAATATTCATAGAGCAATTAATTATGTGAACACATTAAAAGACTCAAAAAACCTTGAGTCTGAAGTTGAATCGGCAAAAAGAGAATATTTAGGTTTTGAATTACCAAATAAAACAATTGGAGTTATAGGTTTAGGCTCTATAGGCATCAAAGTCGCTAATGCTTGTTATGACCTTGGCATGAAGGTTATTGGCTATGACCCAATGATAAGTGTAGATAATGCTATTAATTTAGTACCTGGTGTTAAAAAAATAGATGATTTAAATGAATTACTAAAGAATATAGACATTCTCACAATCCATATTCCATATAGCAAACAAACAAAAGGATTTATAAGCTCAAAAGAAATCAGCCTAATGAATGAAAGCTCAACCATTATTAATCTATCGAGAGAAGAGATTGTTGATACAGACTCTATTCTTTCAGCTTTAGAGAAAGATCAGATAGATACTTATGTAACTGATTTCCCTAAGCTTGAACTAATAGGAAACCCAGATGTCCTTTTAATGCCTCATCTCGGGGCTTCGACTAAAGAGGCAGAGATAAATTGCGCTTTAATGGTTGCAAATAGTCTGATCTCTTTTATAGAAGATGGAAATATAATTAATTCTGTAAATTTTCCTGATGTTAGCTTAGTTAGAGATACCGAGCATCGACTAACTATCACTAATTTAAATAAACCAAATATGTTAGGTCAATTCACCTCTTTACTTGGTAAGGCTAATATTAATATAAATGACTTATCACATAAAAATTTTAAAGATATTGGTTACACAATACTAAATATTGAAACACCTGTAACTGATGATGTTATTAATCAAATTAATAATATAGACGGCGTTATAAAAACTAATATATTATCCTGAAGACCATGAAAGTTTCATATCTAGGACCAAAAGGTTCATTCTCGGAAATAGCCTTATTAAATTATTTTGATAATAATGCTGAGCCAATACCATTGCCAACCATTGTAGAGGTATTTGAATCTATAGAGAAAAATGAATCTGATTACGGAATTATTCCTATTGAAAACTCAATAGAGGGTTCAATTAATAACACCCATGATTTGCTCATAAGCTCTAATGTTATGATTACTGGTGAAATTGAACTTCTAATCAATCAATGTTTGCTTTCAAAAGATAATTCTATTGAGAATATTGAAATTCTTTATGCTCACCCACAGTCATTAGGTCAATGTCAGAATTATATTAGATTAAATCTGCCAGGAGTTGAATTACTACCAGTCATTAGTAACTCTGAAGGTGCTAAAATGCTTGTTAACTCAAATGAAGGCTGTATCGGATCAGAAAAATTATCATCGGACTATAATTTGAATATACTTGATACAGGTATCCAAGATTTCTCTGATAACACAACTAGATTTATAATAATTGGCACTCAGACGGTAAAAAAGAGTAGTAAAGATAAAACATCCATAATTGTATCTCCTCCTGACAGTCAAGATTCAGGTTCATTATTTAAAGTTCTAAAATCATTTGCAAATTATGATGTCAATTTATCTAGAATTGAATCAAGACCTTCAAAGAAAGGTAAATGGAATTATGTCTTCTTTATTGATCTAGAAGGTCATTGCAATGATAACAATATTCTTAAATCATTAAGTGAATTAAAAGAACAGAATATAAAAATCAAAACATTAGGTTCTTACCCTGTTGCTCAATAATGAGTTCATTCACTTTAGTATCCAATAAAGTAAATTCACTTCATGGTGAAATAGAGGTTCCTGGTGATAAATCTATTTCACATAGAACTGTTATATTATCGATGTTATCAGAGGGCCAAACTGTAATTGAAAATTACTTGTCCTCTGAAGATATATTTAGAACTATCGAGGTTTCCAGGATTCTCGGAGCAGATATTCATTTAAAAAATGAAATTATGGAAGTCTATGGCAAAGGATTGGGAAAGCTAGTAGATCCTAAAAAAATACTAAATTTTGGTAATTCAGGCACTTCTATTCGATTGTTTATGGGTATTTTAGCTGCTCAAAAGTTTGACTCTGTACTAACTGGTGATAGATCACTAAGAAAAAGACCAATGGAAAGAGTAGCTAAGCCATTAAGGGCTATGGGAGCCAATTTAGAGACTAACAATGGCAATCCTCCTGTTAAGATTAAAGGTACAAATAAGTTAAATAATTTAAGGTATAAATTAGATATTCCTAGTGCACAAATAAAGTCAGCTATTCTTCTAGCAAGTCTCTTCACAAATGGTAAAACAGTTATCGAAACAGATACCGATACAAGAGATCATACTGAAATTATGTTAAAAGATTTTTCATCTCAAATAGAAGTTGATGAAAAAACAATTTCAATAGTCGGTGGAGAATTAGTTTCACCAGAATATATATATGTCCCGGGCGATTTATCCTCAGCTTCTTTCTTAATATTAGCTGGACTGATCTCCAAAGATAGTGAATTAAAAATAAAAAATGTTGGATTAAATCCTACTAGAATGGGATTTATAGAAATCATGAAATTAATGAATGCTGATATACAAATTAATACTGATAAGACATTTAACACCAATGAAAAAATAGGCTCTATTGTTGTTAGGTCTTCAAACTTAAAAGGAATAGAGGTGCCAAAGAGACTTATAGCCTCAGCAATTGATGAGATGCCTTTGGTTTTTATAGCAGCAGCCTGCGCTGAAGGCTATACCTCTATAAAGAACGCTAAAGAACTTAGATATAAAGAATCTGACAGAATAAAAGCTATGGTCAATAATCTTACATCACTATCTATAGAAATTAATGAATATGATGATGGCGCTAGAATTAAAGGCGGAACAATAAGAGGGACTAATCTAGATTCATTTGATGATCATAGAGTGGCCATGGCATGCCTTTTAGCTTCATGCAGATCTGAAACACCTGTTACTGTTAAAAATTGTCTTAATATCAATACTTCGTTCCCTACATTTAAAGAAATAATGAATTCAATAGGTATGAACATTCATGAAGCCTAATTATTTATGTTAATTATTGCTATCGATGGACCCAGTGGAGTTGGCAAAGGGACTCTTGCTTTAAATTTAGTTGAAGAATTAAAATTGAACTACTTAAACAGTGGCTCGATATATAGAAGTATTGCTTATATTGCTGAAATAAACTCTATTGATTTAAATAATACTGAAGAGCTTATCAATATTGGGAGTTCAATTATTTTTAATATCAAACCTAATAGTCATAAGGTTGATATTATTTATGAGAACAAAACAATTAATAATCTTATATTTAATGAAGAGACAGCAAAAATAGCGTCCAAGATTTCATCTAATAAAACACTAAGATTATCATTGGTCTCAATACAAAGATCCTTTGCAAAAGAACCTGGACTAATTGCTGAAGGAAGAGATATGGGAAGTGTAATTTTTCCGAATGCCGAGGTTAAATTCTTTTTAACAGCTAATAATGAAACTAAAGCAAAAAGACGACTTAACCAGTTGAAGGAAAAAGGAATTAATGTTAGCCTCACGCAGTTAATTGATGAGTTAAATGAAAGAGATAAAAGAGATTTGAATAGAAAAGCATCACCTTTAATAATCCCCGATGATGCTTTAGTGATTGAAACAGATAATAAATCAATTAAAGATGTGCAAGAAGAAGCAATTAAACATATAAAAAGTAGTAATTAATTATGAGTGAGAATTTTGAAAATCTATTTGAGTCGAGCGAATACAGTAAAGCGCTCAAACTAGGACAGCTAATCCAAGCTGATGTAATAGATATAACGAATGATCATGCCATTCTATCAGCTGGCTTAAAGTCTGAATCCATAGTAAATATTAACCAATTTAAAGATCAGTCAGGCGATGTTGAAATTAAAGTTGGTGACAAAGTTGAGGTAGTCATTGAAGAAATTGAAGATGGCGAAGGAAGAACAAGATTATCACGACAAAAAGCAAAAAATGAAATGACATGGCAAAAACTCATCAATGCAATGAATAATGATGAGATTGTCAATGGCTTCATTCAAACAAGAGTAAAAGGTGGATTTACTGTTCTTGTAGACCAAATTAATGCTTTTCTTCCTGGTTCACTCGTAGATGTTAGACCAGTTAGGGATACTCAATATCTAGAAGGTTCAATGTCTGAATTTAAAGTAGTTAAAGCAGAAAAAATGTCCAATAATATAGTCTTATCTCGTAAGGCAGCAATTCAAGGCACTGCTGTTGAAAATAAAAACGATTTAATTTCCAAAATTAATGAGGGTGATATTTTAGAAGGCGTAGTAAAAAACTTAACAGACTATGGAGCATTTGTAGATCTTGGCGGAATAGATGGATTGCTTCATATAACAGATATCTCATGGAAAAAAGTTAAACATCCCTCAGAATCTTTATCTTTAGCACAAAATATTAAGGTTAAGGTTATTGCTTTAGACAGAGAGAAATTTAGAGTTTCATTAGGTCTAAAACAACTTCAAGATGATCCTTGGGAAAAAATTATAAAAAAATATGAGATCGGTATGAAAGTTCTTTGTCAGATATCTAATATAACTGATTATGGCTTATTTGTTGAAATAGAGGAAGAGATAGAGGGGCTAGTGCATATTTCTGAAGTTGATTGGACGAATAATAATCCAAACCCTTATAAAGTCGCAAATGTGGGTGATGAAATAGAAGTAATGATATTAGATATTGATAATGAAAAAAGAAGAGTTTCCTTGGGGATGAAGCAAACAAAAGACAATCCATGGAAAAATTTTGCATCAGAACATGATGAAGGACAAAAAATAAAAGGCAAAGTTAAATCAATCACTGACTTTGGAGTATTTATTGAACTAGAGGGTGGTATTGACGGATTAATTCATATCTCAGATATATCTTGGGAATCAGAAGATAATATAGACCTTTCAATATTCAAAAAATCAGAAGAAGTAGAAGCTATCATAATCAATACTGACCCTGAGAAACAAAGAATTTCACTAGGTCTGAAACAATTATCAGATGATCCTTTTCAACAGTATCTATCGAATAACCCCAAGAACACCATTGTAAAAGGCGTTATTCAAGAAATTGATGAAAGAAATGCATTAATCAAACTTAATGAGCAAGTAAAAGGATTGCTAAATGTCTCTGAGGTTTCAAGAGATAAAGTTGAAGACCTTAGGACAGTTTTTAAAATAAATGAAGAAATAGAATCAAAAATTATTGGCTTTGATAAAAAAAATAGAACCGTCAAACTATCGATTAAAGCTAAAGAAGAAAAAGAAGAAAGAGAAGCAATAGAATCCTATAAAGCTGAAGAAAAAGAATCTATTTCAAAGACAAGTCTAGGAGACCTTCTTAAATCTAAATTCAAAAGAAGCGAATAATTATTCCTATTTCTAAATTTTTTTGATGTAATTTGTTAATGAGTATAAATAAAAAAGATCTCATTGAGATCATTGCTAAAGAACAAGATCAACTTCCATACAGGGATATAGAGTTATCTGTAAAAACAATTATAAAATCAATGGTAAATTCTCTAAAAAAAGGAGAAAGAATTGAGATCAGAGGTTTTGGCAGTTTTAGCTTAAGATATCGGAAACCAAGAGTTGGAAGAAATCCTAAATCTGGTCAGTCAGTGAATATAGAAGAACGTTATGTTCCTCACTTCAAACCAGGTAAAAATCTTAAAGAGCGAGTAAAACAAAAATTATAACAGCTCATACTAAATGACACTTTAATGTTTTCAGACAGTATTCTCTACTTATCATCTATATTCTTACTATTTACCCTTATGGGTTATCTATACATAAAGTTTTTTGATTCAGAAGATAATGATAAAAAAATCAATCCTGACTATTTAACGGGGCTGAAATATTTATTAAATGAAGAGTCAGATAAGGCTATTAACTTGTTTTCAAATATTATTGAAATTGATGATGACACAATTCAAACACATTTAGCACTCGGTGTTTTATTTAGAAGACAAGGTAAAATAGATAAAGCAATAAAACTTCATGAAAATATAATTAGTAAACCTGACCTTGAAGAGAATTATTATTTCCAAACTCTAAGTGAATTAGGTGAAAATTATTACACTGCAGGTATATACGATAAAGCTGAAGAGATTTTCTTAAAATTAAAGGAAATAAAAGCCCATAAAATATCTAGCTTAGAAAAATTAATTAAAATTTATGAGTATTTATGTCAATGGGAAGAAGCATTAAAACACTTGGAAGACTTATCAAAAGTTGATAATGAAAACATTCTTATTAATAGTACATCACACTATTATTGTCAGTTATCTCAAGATTCAATAGATAATGATAATTTAGATAAAGCAGAAGCCTACTTAAAAGAAGCTAGAGAGAATAACCCTAAGTCGATAAGGCAAATGTTCTTATCTTCAATAATCGCTCTTGAAAAAAATAATCTTAATAGTGCTTTGGACCATTATATGCAAATGACAACTGAAAGCCCTGTCGGTCACTTTATACTATTACCATTGCTGCTTAAAAGAGCTAGTAATGAAGAAGAAGGAATTATTGAAAATAAACTAATTCAAATCGTTTCTACAAATCCTGAAATAGAAATCTACTTTTCTATGTTGTCTGTTATGAGACCTGAAATAAAAAATAAAACACTTTTCAAATCTTTCAAAAAACAAATCCTTGCAAATACACTGGTTAACGAAATTCTTAATCAGAATAATGCCATATCCTCGAATATTATTGATGATAATCTTATAGAAAATATAAAGTCAATTATTAATAAAAAAACCATGAATGAATATAAATATAATTGTACTCAATGCGGTTATGAAACTATCAGCCATTCATGGCAGTGTCCAACTTGCAAAAAATGGGAAAAATCTACACCAATTAATTTTATAGAAAAAATTTGAATAAAATGAAGAATACTGGAGTTATTGCAGGAAATTTTGATGTCATTCATCCTGGTTACATACATTTATTTAATGAATGCAAAGAATTTTGCACTGAACTAATTATCCTTCTACACGAAGATCCTTCAATTGAAAGGCCTGAAAAGTTAAAGCCAATTTTGAAACTTGATGAAAGAATTATGATTCTTTCATCATTGAAACAAATTGATCAAATAATACCCTATAAATTAGAAACAGATTTATATGAACTATTGTCAAATTTAGATATAGATATCAGATTCCTAGGTGAAGACTATAAAAGTAAGCCATTTACCGGTGATGATTTAAATATACCTATACATTTTTTAGATAGATCACACGGTTGGAGTACTACAAAATTTAAAAATAAAATAGCTAAGAGCACTTAGCATATTGAGATTCTGGCTCCCCGGGCCGGACTCGAACCAGCGACCAATTGATTAACAGTCAATCGCTCTACCAACTGAGCTACCGGGGAGTAGAATATAAAAATGAGTCTGCTTGAACCTTAATGAATAGTCAAGAGAGCTAGTTATTACTTTAAGGAGTTTTTTATCCTAACTATTGATTGCTTTAGTAACTCCATACTGGTTGCATAGGATATCCTAATGTAACCTTTAGCACCGAAAGCACTTCCGGGTATAACGGCAACATTTGCCTCTTCAATAAGGAAACTAGAAAATTCAACATCATCAGAGAATCCTTTTCTCTCAAGTGCTTGCTGTACTTCTGGTAACAGATAAAATGCTCCAGTTCCAGGGCTAGTTTTAAATCCGTCAATCTGATTTAGAGCATCATACATATAATCATGTCTTTTCTTATATTCAGTAACCATTTTTTTTATTTCTTCTGATGATCCATTTAGAGCAGCAATTGTTGCTACTTGAGATATAGAAGAAGGATTTGATGTACTTTGGCCTTGAATTTTTTTCATTCCTTTAATAAGGTCTTCATGAGCTCCACAATATCCAATTCTCCAACCAGTCATTGCATAAGCTTTAGATACGCCATTAATTGTTATAGTCCTATCAAATAAATCAGGACATGCTTCAGCAAAAGAAGAAATAGGCTCTTCTCCCCAATATATATGCTCATACATATCATCAGTTGCAATCAATATATTTGGGTAATTGATTAAGACATCACCTATAGTTTTATATTCTTCTTTCGAAAATGTTATACCAGTAGGGTTCGAGGGAGAATTAAGAATAATAATCTTAGTTTTTTGAGTAATACATTTCTCTAAGTCCTCTTTATGTATCTTAAAATTATCTTCTTGATGAGTGTCTAGAAAAACGGGCTTAGCATCTGCCAATAGAATCATATCAGGATAGGAAACCCAATATGGGCTAATAATTATAACTTCATCTTCAGGTCCTAAGACAGATTGGAATAAGTTATATAGAGTTTGTTTAGCTCCTGTTGAAACAATAATATTTTCTCTTTTATAGTCAAGATTATTGTCTCTTTTGAATTTCTTAATTATTGCATCCTTTAATTCGGGAGTTCCATCTACCTGGGTGTATTTAGTCTGACCCTGATTAATGGCATTAATGGCTGCTTCTTTTATATGTTTTGGTGTATCAAAATCTGGTTCTCCAGCACTCAAGCTAATGATATCAATACCTTTTGCTCTCAGGTCCATAGCTTTCGCTGAGATAGTAATAGTTGCTGAAGGTTTTACCTTATTTACTCTTTTGGAGAGGATCTTTGACATTATCAATACATTTTAAACAATAGGTTTTAATTGATGGCTATAATATCAAATTATGAAAAAAGAATGTTTTAAATTATCTGCAGAATACAAGCCTAAAGGAGATCAACCTCAGGCTATAGAAAAGTTATCTAATGGATTGTCTTCCGGTCTTTACAAGCAAACTCTCTTGGGCGTTACAGGTTCTGGTAAAACATTTACTATCGCTAATTTGATTCAGACTGAACAAAGGCCTACGCTTATTCTTGCCCCCAATAAAACACTTGCGGCTCAGCTCTATGGTGAAATGAGAGAGTATTTCCCAAAAAATAAAGTTGAGTATTTTGTTTCCTATTACGATTACTATCAGCCAGAAGCCTATGTGCCTACTACTGATATATATATTGAAAAAGATGCGTCTGTTAATGCTCATATCGAGCAAATGAGATTATCTGCTACCAAAGCACTAATCGAGAGAAATGACACTATAATTGTAGCTTCAGTATCTGCAATTTATGGTTTGGGTGATCCTGAGTTATATCTGAATATGGTCTTGCATTTAAGTCTTAAAGATAAAGTAGAACAGCGATCAATATTGAGAAGACTCGCTGAACTGCAATATCAAAGAAATTCAATGGAATTTAAACAAGGTATGTTCAGAGTTTTAGGTGATGTTATAGATATCTATCCAGCAGATTCCGATAATCAAGCCATAAGAATTGAGATCTTTGATGATGAAATTGAGTGTCTTTCATACTTTGATCCTTTAACTGGGGAAGTTCTTAAAACCACAAGACAATTAACTATTTTTCCTAAAACTCATTATGTCACTCCTAGAGAGATTATGTTGAAAGCAACAGATAAAATTAAGATCGAACTAACTAAGCAATTAAAATTACTCAATAAGTCCAATAAGCTTGTTGAAGCACAAAGGCTAGAACAAAGGACACTCTATGATATTGAAATGATAAAAGAATTAGGCTTTTGTTCAGGGATAGAGAATTACAGTAGATACTTATCAGGCAGAGGGGCAGGGGAACCCCCGCCATGTCTTATTGATTACTTACCTAAAAATGCAATGATAGTTATAGATGAAAGCCATGTAACATTACCGCAGCTACGAGGAATGTATAAGGGTGATTTCTCAAGAAAGTCAACGCTCGTTGAATATGGTTTTAGATTGCCTTCAGCGCTTGATAATAGACCACTAATGTTTGAAGAATTTGAAAAGCTCTCACCTCAAACAATATATGTTTCTGCAACACCTAGAGATTTTGAAATTGAAAAATCAGATCAAATTGTCGAACAGATAGTAAGACCTACAGGATTAATTGATCCTGAAGTAGAGATAAGGCCAGTGCTTAATCAAGTTGATGATTTACTATCAGAAATAAGGAAAAGAACACCTAAGAATGAACGAATATTAGTCACAACACTCACAAAAAAAATGTCAGAAGATCTAGCTGACTATTTTGATGATAACCAGATTAAAGTTAGGTACCTTCATTCCGATATAGATACCGTGGAACGTTCTGAAATACTTAGAGATTTAAGATTAGGGGTATTTGATGTTCTGGTAGGCATAAACCTTCTTAGAGAAGGTTTAGATTTACCAGAAGTGTCTCTCGTTGCAATATTGGATGCGGATAAAGAAGGCTTCCTAAGATCTGAAGGTTCACTCATTCAAACAATGGGTAGGGCGGCTCGAAATATTAATGGAAAAGCAATTATGTATGCAGACAATATTACTAACTCAATGAGCAGAGCGATCGAAGAAACGAAGCGACGAAGAGATAAACAAATCCAATACAATACCGATCATAATATTAAACCTAAAACTATTATAAAAAATGTCCAAGATGTTATGGACAATGCTAGAAATAAAACATCAAAACAATTTCTAAAAATACCTAAATCCATCAAAGGACAATACAATCCTGATGACCCAAGCTCTATAGGCCAAATAATAGACAATTTAGAACTAGAAATGTTTGATGCTGCAAAAGATCTTAGGTTTGAAGACGCTGCTAGAATTAGAGATGAGATTAAACTCATTAAAGATTTTAATTTTGGTATTAATTTCATCGACACAAAAGACAGGGTTACTAATTAAACCTTCAAAATAGATTTTTTATTATGAGTCATATATCATCTTGAGTTAAATAAACGAGGGTTAAATAGTCATGAAATTTTATTTATTTTCAATAGTGACAACACTACTTCTATATGTTGGTAATGTTAATGCGTCTAATCATCAGGTAATTGAGGGTGATTCTGAATACGGCAAGACTTTAGTAGAATCTGCTTTTGGGCGTGGCTGCATGGGATGTCATTCAATTGATAAGTTTAAAGATGCTTCAGCTGAAGAGATTTTAGATCGAATAACAGCATCCTGGCATGCTGCAGGATACACCTACGAAGATATTAGAGACATATCTGTCTATCTGTCTAAAGAAGCTCAATCTAAATAATTTATTATGGAGGCGCGTAGCTCAGCTGGTTAGAGTGCTTGCTTGACATGCAAGAGGTCGGCGGTTCGAGTCCGCCCGTGCCTACCAGGTTATTGTTATTAACATAAGAAATTTCTGGTCAATAGCCTTAGCTCATATTTTTGGCGAGAGAAGATAGTGCGACACATACCATTCTTCACCATCATTGATGCTAAAAAATTCAGAACAAGCAATATAGAAAAGCCTCCATCTATGAAAGTGAATTAGTGGCCGGTGGTAATGCTTTTTGAAGATTTTAAGTATATTGTCTTTTGACTTATCATGGATTCTAAGCCATTCGTTTAGTGTTCTTGTGTACTGAGTTCCATTGATCATCCATGTCTTTTTGATTTTGAACTCTTCAAAATAACTAAATATATTCTCAGATGGCATGATCCCTCCACGGAAGAAGTTACGTGTCATCCAGTCATTTTCACCTTTTTCTTCATAAAGATAGGCTGCAGTTTTATGACAGAATATATGTACAAAAAGAAACCCATCTGGCTTGAGTATATGTTTAATCTTCTCAAGTAATAATTTGTAATTTCTTATGTGTTCAAACATTTCGATTGAAATGACTCGATCAAACATAGTTGGTATGTCCAAGGAATTAGCATCCTGGACTGAAGCATGAACATGACTAAAGCCCATATTTTTTGATTTTTCTTGAATAAATTTAATTTGATCATTGGAATTACTCACTGAATAAATTACTGAGTTGGGAAATCGCTCAGCTAAGAATAAAGTGAGACTTCCCCAACCACATCCTAAATCCAATATAGTTTGACCGTCTTCTATTTTTGCTCGTTTAATATAGAGTTCCATCATTTTTATTTCTGCTTCCTCTAGTGTTGACTGATTATTATCGAACCAACAACATGAATATTTGAGTCTTGGTCCTAAAACAGATTTAAAGTAGTTGGCAGGAACCTCATAGTGTTGATTGTTTGCATCAAGGGTATTTTCAGCAATAGGGCCAGTTTTCAAGCCGTTAATGACTAATTGTTTACTTTCATCAGAGTCAGATTCAACCAATCTACTCAAGCTGAATCTTCTGATGAACCAACGAAGAACAAATTCTGGAACATAGCCTCGTTCTGTCAAATAAATACCAATAGAAATCATAATATACTCCTAGTTGTTGCACATACCATAAACACTATATTACTGAACCCATTAATTAGGTTGATAATAAACCTACAATCAGCAAGCCCATCATTGCTAGAATCATTACTAAACCAAGAATCAGGACTTTCTTCATTTATTAAACCAGTATAGCGATGATAGACAATACTAGTATTGTCATTGGTAGCCATTGCATGATTTTCATTACTATTATTGCTCTTTTAATTTTTGACGAGTCATTTAACCAAGGATAAGGGGTCTCTGGGATTCCAGCATCTAGGAATTCACACAGTGGTTCCCACCCATCTTTAGAACTATGAATCAACAGTCTTTCAGGAGGAAAGACTTTTTTTATTGTTTCTATACGATCATTGTAAACCTGAATGGCTAGTTCTTTGTCTTTAAATTGACCTGAGAATTCACCTTGCCATATTGTTTTCTCAATCATATTAAAGACTTTGTCAGACCTGGGAAAAATGAACCTGATCCATTTAGGGAAATTTGGTATGACTCTAAAAATAGTATTGTTAACACTCTTATACCAAGTATCAGGATCTCTTATTCCAAGAATAATTTTTGCTTCAGGAAATGTATCAGCTAGTTCCTGATAATATGCAGCAGCTGGCCAGTCTACAGCTGATGAGTAATTCTCAAAAACTTCATGCCAATCGACTTCAAGACCCTTTGATGCTTGTGAAAACCATTCGGCCTGGTCATTATGCAACATAACCTCTTTCATATGATGGCAAGGACCGTATCCAAGGTGCTCTAATGCAGCCTTAAGAGAAAGTGTTCCTGTCCTTCCAAACCCAGCACCGATTACCTTTAATGTCATATTGATTAACCTATTGAGCTATGAATATTAGTTGATTTTTCATTGCTTATCTAATTTTTAAAAATTTTTGATTCAGGATAAATAATGCTAGAATCAATAACAATAACGATGGATCGTTATTTTCACATTAAAATAAAGAGGTAACACATGAGAAAAATCACATTGATTTTAGCCATGATCTTCATTTCTACATCATCTTTTTCACAAGGCATTGAAGAAATAATTGTAACGGCTAATAAACGTGAACAAACCGTTCAGGATATTCCAATGAATATCTCTGTTATAACTTCTGACGCAATTACCGAGAGAGGCATTTATAACCCTGAAGATTATCTTAGGACTCTTGCTGGCGTTTCAACCCCGGGTGGAGATACCTATTACACGATGAGAGGACTTAATACTGGTACAGCCCAAGTTAATTCTGGAACATCGAACACCTTTATGGGTGAAATATCAATGGGTATGACTAATCTCTACGACATTAACCGAATTGAAGTACTTAGAGGGCCACAAGGAACTCTATATGGTTCAAACGCAGTTGGTGGAACAATTAGATACATTACTGCCATGCCATCATTTGATGAGTTCGAAGGTAACGTCACACTAGAATACTCTGATAAGAATCTTGCAGATGACTCTGGCTACGCCTACAACGCGATGGTTAATGTTCCATTGTCTGACACTATGGCAATGAGAGCGGTTTATACATCTGGAAAAAACCCTGGAATTTATCAAAATATTGCTACAGGTAGACGAGACATTGGTAATCAGGATGATGATGAATACAGACTGATGTTCAGATACGCTGATGGCCCACTGGATCTTAATCTTATGATCATGAAAAGAGAGCGCTTTGATTTTGGTCAGAAAGAAAAAGGTAATGCAGATAAGCCTGGTACAGCTGATATTGTTGATCCAAATTGCGTCTATGATACAGCATGGTATTACGGTGCCACCTGTACAAGAGTTTTCGCCACTGCTGGAGGAGATTTAGCAGGATGGGATCAAGATGTGGCTTTTTATTCATATACTGATGAATACTTTGATGTCGAATCAAGTGTAGTTTCACTAACTGCTAATTATGAATTTGAAGCATTTGATGCAACGCTAATTTTAGCCAACTATGATTTTGATGAATATGCTGTTACTGACTGGTCAAGAATTGATACCGATGACCTTTATCCAGATCCTCTTTATTACTATGGTGATGCCAAGAGAGAAACTCAGGAGTTAAGATTCACCTCTAAAGGTGATGGGCCTATTCAATGGACAGCTGGTTACTTTAGGACTGATTATGAAAGTGCACCAAATAGTGTCACTGAGTGGGAAGTAACAAATGCCGATGGGCTTGATTATCTGGGTTATATGGGTTTCAGCTCACATAATGGCACTTATGATCCTTCATTTTATGTTTCACCTTTTGGTGATACAGAATTTAGAGGTAACACTGGTTTCTTGGTCTACGGTAGTTATAACTATTATAATTATGCTGAGGAAGAAGCCATCTATGGGTCGGTTGACTACACAGTGGGTGATTGGACATTTACATTAGGTATGAGGGACTTTGAATTATCTGATGGATTTAAAACCTCAGAGTATGGAGTTTTCTATGAAGATCCTGATAACACTGGTTGTGGTGGTGATGAAGCAGTCGGTGTAACATGTTCTGAAGAAAACGGTTCTGAATCAGATAACCGATTCAAGTACACCGTTACTTATGAAGTTAATGATGACTTAACTGTATTTGCAGTTTCATCAGTTGGCTACCGAGCAGGTGGTAACAACGCTGCACTTCCATTCTTTTGTGCAAATGATCCTGAAGCTGCCGGTTTTAAAAGACGATACACTTCGGACGAAGCTGAAAATACTGAAATTGGGTTTAAAGCTAGAGGCGATGGGTATAGTTTAAATGCCACTTTCTTCAAAATAGACTGGACAGGCATTCAAGTGACAGTAAGACCAGCTTGTGGATGGTCATTCACCTACAACGGTGGTGAAGCAGAAACCTCCGGTCTAGAACTTGATTTCTCTGTAAACTTAAGCGATAGACTTGCTCTAGATGTTGCTGGAAGCTTTATTAGTGCTGAAATTGCAAATGATATTGCTTCATTGGGAGCGGTTGCAGGTGACCGTTTGCCTAATATTGCAGAAGAGCAAATGGCTGTAGGACTATCTTACGCCTTTGATATTGCATCTCTGCCTTCATTTGCAAGATTGGATATGACTTATTATGGAGAAAGTTTCGCTACATTTAAGATGAGCGATGAAGATATGTCGCCAAGTTACACTCAGCTTAATCTTAATCTCGGAGTAGAACTTGATGAACAATCTAGACTTCAATTATCTATCAGTAATTTAACTGACCAGAGAACTGAAGCCTTTAGATTCTCAGCTGAATCTCCAGGTTACAGAGCTAGAAACTACTTACAATGGATACCGCCTAGAACAATCGGTATCTCATACTCTAGAGATTTTTAAGGAGTAACTAGTAATTGATAAAAAGCCCGCTGAAGAGCGGGCTTTTTTTTATTTAATCACAACACCATCAGACATTACGAATTTGACGTTTTCAAGAATGGTAATATCTTCTAATGGATTGCCCTCGACGCCAATAATATCAGCTTGATAAGATTCTTTGATTTGACCTGTATCATTCATATCGAATAGCTTGGCAGTACTAATTGTTGAGGCCTGTATTGCCTGGAGTGAGGTCATTCCCCATTCAACCATATACTTAAATTGCCTTGCATTCTTTCCATGAGGAAAAATACCTGCATCAGTACCAAATACTAAGTTCGCATTAGCATCAACCGCTTTTTTAAAGTTTTCTCTTTGGAGCCTTCCCACTTGTCTTTCCTTATTAAGCGAATACTCAGGAATTCCTTGTTCTACTCCTTCACCTAAAATGAAATCTGATACATAAATGTCCATAGCAAGATAAACACCTTTACTTTTAGCCAACTCTATTGTTTGTTCGTCAATTAAGCTCGAATGTTCCACTGAATCGACACCAGCCATTATCGCTGCTCTAATCCCCTCTAAACCATGTGCATGGGCTGCAACTTTCATTCCTCGAGAATGCGCCTCATCAACAATAGCCTCCATTTCTTCTTGAGTGTATTGTTTTGTTCTAAGATTTGTGTTTTTAGACATTACCCCACCTGTAGCACAAAACTTAATGAGATCGGCACCGTATTTCTTATTTTCTCTTACCTTCTTCCTAATATCCCAAGGCCCATCTGCTACACCATCAGATCTGTGCTCAAAATCAGGGGGTAGGGTATTGCTGTCACAATGACCTCCAGTAATTCCCAGTGCAGGCCCCGAAACTAAGAGTGTAGGTCCGATTATTGCTTTTTGGTTTATTGCCTGTTTTAGAGCGACATCTGAATAATTTCCTGCTCCTACATTTCTAACAGTGGTAAAACCAGCTAAAAGGGTGTTTTTGGCATTTTTTGCACCGTATAAAGTTGCTAGATAAGAAGACTCAGAAAAGCCCTCGTAGCCTTTAAGATCTGTATTACCTATTAAATGAACATGAGCATCCATCAATCCAGGAAGCAATGTTAGCTTTGGAAGGTTTATTATCTCTATGTCATTAGTGCTCTTAATAGACCTAGAGATTTCTATTATTTTTCCATCCCTCACTAACACTTGGGATTTAATTAATTCGCCCGTTTCAATATTTAGAATCTGTTTAGGATTAATTATGAAAGTATTAGCAACGCCAAGATTCGAAATCCCTAAGGTTATTAACCCAATAAAAAGTAGTGCTCTCCTCATTTAATCGCTCCCTTAATATTATTTTTTTATTTTATACGAACTAATCACTTGGGCATATTACTTTTAAATTGCCATCTAGAGCCTTTGGAAAATATTTATCCAGGAGTGCCCACAAGATTGCTATTGTTTCTATGTCTAGCTCACCATTAGCTTTGGCTGGTCGAAAATGATACTGAAATGCCCTGATAACATAAAAACTATCCTTTTCAGATGATGTTGACTCTATCTTGTAACCATAATGATTTAAAGCACATTGAATCTCTGACAGTGATGGTAACTTACCACTCCCAAATTCATTTAAATATTTATCTCTTGTTGAATCCTCATACCACGCTCCAATTCCATTCTCATAAAGAAACTTCCATGGGAATTTAGGGCCAGGATCAAATTTCCTATTAGGTGCAATATCGGAGTGACCTACAATATAAGTTGGTTTTATTTCTTCATGTTTGATGAGAATTTCTTTTAACAAGGGTATTAAGAGATCTATTTGTTTTGAATCAAAATTAGGAAATGTGCAAGAGTAATTTTCTCTGTACAGCAATCTCATATCCTGGTCTGTATTAAAATTACACTCAGCTTGATTTACCAATTCAATACCTATCGATTGATCATTGATATTCGTTCTTTCTTCCCACTGACTTTTACCTGCGTGCCAAGCACGATCCTTCTCATCAACCAATTGATAAATACTCAACTTAGAGCTTGGATAACTTTGATCTTCTGATTCTGGGATCAAATAATGAGAACTTACTGCAAATTGTTCTTCAGTTAAGACTCTCAGAGAGTCTTCCCAGTTGAGGCTGGTAAAGTGAATTACAATGAATCTTACTCTAGTGCTAACTGAATCAGACTGATATTTTGTAATTTTTTTAAGCTGTAGAACTTCATCAACTTGACTAAAGTCTTCATGATCATTGGCCTGGGAAATAGCAAATGTAATTAAGATCACAGGTAAAAGAAATATAATTATCCTTGATCTCATCAAACACCCATTAATAACGAGCCAAGATATTGCACAATTCGAGATATAGGCTCAAACAACCCCATAAAGAGTAGGCCTATAACTAAGAAAATACCAAATGGCTCAATACTATCTAAAAGTCTTCCATATTTTTCTTTAACTAATGATCTTAAAACTCGACCACCATCAAGAGGAGGGATCGGTAATAAATTAAATATCATTAAGACTAAGTTAATAAAAATACCGTATCGACACATCAGTATAATCAATTGCTCGGCAAGACTAAGATTTGGATCATTAATACTTGTTTGAGATATAAATAACAATAGAGACCAGAAGAATGCCATTAATAAATTAGCCATTGGACCTGCAATTGCCACAAAAAACATTGCCCTTTTAGGTCGATAAAAATTGTTTGGATTTATGGGCACTGGTTTTGCCCAGCCAAAAACTAAACCACCCATCCAGACTAAAAGAGATGGGATTATAATTGTCCCTACCGGGTCAATATGAGCGATAGGATTTAAAGTCAAGCGCCCTTGTCGATCTGCAGTGTAATCACCAAAACCTTTTGCAATAAAACCATGTGCCACTTCATGCACAGTTATAGCAAAGACCAAAGGGATTAAGATCGCTATGATTTGAAAAATAATCTCTAGAGACATCGACTGTTATCGGGCAAATAAGTACTGTTTGTTAATAGGAAGATATATGGTAATAAAGCCTATGCTAAATATGGATTGATAAAAGAAAACTTGAGATGCAAGCAAATTTGGATCGAAGATCTCAAAAGCAAATAATAATATTGTGAATATTGATCTTGCTAATTCTGACTGATAGCCCCATTTTTTATTTTCAATAATACTTGTGACAAGGGTAGTAGATGCAACCAACATAATTGCAAGCATGCAAGATTGCAGGTATGACTGATCAGCAATGGTGAAAATTATAATTGTTGAGATAGAGCTATTAATTATAAATTGAACTGAAGTAAAAAACTTTGTGGTTCTATTTGCATCAGGGTCATATTTTTCGAAATCTTCCAGATCATTAGTTACATGTGGAAATTTCTCATAAACGTCCTCTGGTCGCCATCTGGTGCTTGAAAACCATACTTTTATTTTATTCTTAAGTGTTTTTGTATGAATCGTGTCTCTTATCATTTGATGATATATCTCAAGATTTGACCAAATAGGGTTCCAACTTCTTAATGGCTTTACAGTCCCATAGATTGGCTTAAGGTCATCTCTCTCTGGAATATAAGTACCAAATATCCGATCCCATATGATGAAAACACCGCCATAGTTGGCATCGATATACTCGGGGTTCTGGGCATGATGTATTCTATGGTTAGACGGTGTGATAAATATTAATTCAAGTGGGCCCAATGTTTTTATGTGCTCTGTGTGCACCCAGAATTGATAAAGCAGATTAATTGCAGCCACCGTAAAAAAAACTTCTCCAGGGATGCCTATCATAAACATCGGAATATAGAATATCCATTTCCATAGCCATCCTGAGCTGGTTTGCCTTAATGCTGTGCTCAGATTAAATTCTTCACCCTGATGATGAACCACATGTGAGGCCCAGAGAACTTTCACTTCATGGCTCATTCTGTGCATCCAATAGTAACAAAGGTCATAAAATAAAAAGGCGATAACCCAAGTCACCCAGCTATCTTTCGGCATTAGGCTCATGTTGAGATTTGTGGCAACATAAGTCCAAACTACTCCTTGTATTCCCAGATTGAGAAGCGGTGGGAGTCGACTTATTAGACCTAAAGATATAGCTGCTATGGAATCATTTAGACGATAATTATTAGTGCCTTTAATTACTCCAAATATGAATTCTATACCAATCATCAAAAAGAAAACTGGCACGGCATAGGTAATAAAAATTGAACTATCCATATTTGTATTATTCTATCAGAACATAAACTTGTTTATTTTTACTAACGACTTTATTTGCCATCAACTTGATTAAATGGGCTTCAAGTGACCACTTCGCAATTGGATGCAGAAATGAAGCCACATCATCATAAACATCATTTACCAGTTCATCAACACTAGCAGGACCTAGCTTTTCTAATTTTTCGATAATCTTATGTTCACGTTGAAGTCTATGTTCGATGGTAGCATCCACGATTGCCATAGGATCGTGGATTAAATCGCCGTGTCCTGGTGCAATTATTTTAATTGGGTATTCTTTTAGTAATTCCAAAGATTTTAAGTATTCACTCATATCCCCATCTGGCGGAGCAATAACAACAGTTGACCCTTCCATAATATGATCACCAGTAAACAAGGTGTTCTCATCAATTAAAAAATAACAGAGATGGTTTGAAGCATGTCCAGGCGTATGGATAACTTCGATTGAATATTCCGATGTCTTAATCTGATCTCCGTGGTTAAGAATTTTATCAATAGCTATTTCTTCGTCCCTTTTTCTAGAGGATTCTGTCGTTAATCCATACAAAGGAACCCCTGTCATTTCTTTTAAGATTCTTGCACCCGGAGAATGATCGGGATGAGTGTGTGTGATTAATATTTGTTTTAATGACTTGCCAGTCAGAGATATCAAGTCTTCAATGTGATTGACCATTGGTGGGCCTGGATCAATAACAGTCACCTCATTTTTGCCTAACAGGTAAGAATTAGTTCCTGGACCGGTAAACATGTTGGAGTTACCTGCGGTAATTCTTCTAATGATCGGTGAGAGCTTAGTGATCTTCATATCCAATATCTCCAGGCAAGAGACCCACTAATTTACCATCTTTGATAAAGAATTTAGGCTCAATTGGGTGTATGTCTTTAGGTTCTATCATTTTCTTATCTTTTAGCAATGAGAGTGTTGATTCGTAACCAGAGACAAGTTCCAAATTCTTTATTGTCGGCATGATAATTGGAAACTTACCTTGATTATATTCTTCCAATCCATGTTCTATTTTCACCCAAAGACTGTCAACAGCTTCATAGCCATCATGAATTGCCTTCTGGTCATCTGCAATACTGGCAATAAAAAATCTCGTGCTGTAACGCCTGGTTTCCATTTTAGGAGTTATCCAATGAGATAAATAAATCAACTTATCTACAGCAAGTTTTAAATTGAATTCTCTTAAAACATTTGCAAAACCTATCTTCCCATTATTTAAGCTGTCTCTAAGGATATTCAGTAAATTACTTTCTTCATCATTTGGATTGAAACCAGAACCATCTTCACGGTAGGCAAGAAGGATGCCAGATTCTTCAAAACACTCTCTCAAACACGCGACCCAATAGGAAAGTCCATTAGATTTTATATTAAGAATTAAGGAGGCTTTTTTGTCATCTAAACCATGACATAAGTTTAGAATCTCTGAATTTAGATCTTCTTTATCTATTTTACCACCTGGAAAAACCCATGCGCCTCCAAAGTTTGTTTTGGATGCTCTTTTAATCATAAAAACTTCTATTGAAAAATTGATATCTTTGAGAAGCAATAGAGTTGATGCTGGTTCCGGGTTCATTGATGTTAATCAGTTGGTTTCTGTTAACTGATTCATTATTAATTTCTTAACTGGCCAAAAATTATTACCAAAACGAAGGGCAGCTCTTCTTAGTAATTTTGCTGTCAAGCGATCGCTATTGTACAAATCAACAATCAAATTAGTTCCATAGTAAAGTGGTCTTGTGACTAGTTGGTGTTGTTTATTGTATTCCTCTAAAACAACTTTAGAGAAAAATGGATCAGAATTTCTGTTTATAGCTTTTTCAATTATTTTCTTCAGGTTATAGCTTCCTCGTAGACCTAGGTTAAAACCATGCGCTGTGACGGGGTGCATGCCTACAGAAGCATCACCAACTAACACAAAGCGTTCTGCATGAAAATAATCAGCATGTGATGCGAAAAGAGGGTAGGAAAACTTCTCACTTGAAACTTTCATATTACCAAGACGGTGGTTAAATCGCTGCTCAATATCAGCATTAAAGTCTGAATCAGAAAGATTTAGAACCTCATTTGCTTTATCGGAAGCTATAGTTATAACAATTGATGAAAAATTACCTGTCATTGGCAAAACAGCCAATGTTCTCCCGTAATGAAAACACTCAAAAGCAACATTATGATGTGGTTCTTCATGTTCCATCTTGCAAACAATAACAGTTTTACCAAAATCTTTAACCTCAGATGGAATACCCATTTGCCTTCTTGATCCAGATAATCTTCCATCAGCAGCTACCAATAAATCCGAGGTTATGGTATCCCCGTTACTAAGATTGAGAGTAACTCCATCTTCTGTAATGAGAAACTCCTTTGCTATTGTTTCGGTAAGACAGTCGACATTATTTAGTTTACTGATAGCTCTATAGACAGCAGCTTTAATAAGGTGATTAGGGACTAAGTAGCCCAATGTTTCTTCTTTTGTTTCCTGGTGGCTAAAATGAAGGGAATAGGGTGATAATCCATTCACTACTTTCGCTTCTTTAATTAATGAAACAGATTCCTGATCTATTAAATCCCAAGTTCCAAGTTCAATTAAGATTTTCTTCGATAAATGAGTTATCGCAACTTCTCGACCATCATCCATAGGAGTCTCAAGCGATGACTGATTTTGTTGATCAATAATGCATATTCTTAGATCTAAAGAAGACAATGCCTTAGCTAAACAAAGACCAACGGGACCAGAACCTATTATAGAAACGTCGTAATTCATAAACTTATCTTGATATAAACTGATGTCATAATTGATCATTGTAATTATAATGCTCTTAATATTATATTTTTCATAAATTTACATGAATAAGTTTAAGAACATTACAACTCAAGAGGCGAAGGATCTATTAACAAAAGATAATTATCTTATTGATATAAGAGACGAGGATAGTTATTCGTCTTCTCATATTGATGGCGCTCTAAATATTGGGAATCTGGATATTCATGAATTTATCAAAAAAGCTGACAAGGATATACCAACAATTATTTATTGTTACAAAGGTATTTCAAGTCAAAATGCAGCGGAGTTCCTAATCAGTGAGGGGTTTACTGAAGTTTACAGTATAGAGGGTGGTTATGAGCTCTGGCCAAAATAATACTTTTGAACCCATAACTCTTATTGAACCTTTTGTTGAAAAGAAAGGAGGTCTAATGCCTGCATTACACACTCTACAAGAGCATTTTGGGTATATCTCTAAAGAGTGTATTGCACAGTTAGCTACTGCTTTTAATTACTCTCAAGCGGAAATCATTGATGTAATAACCTTTTATGATGATTTTAGAACCAAACCTATTGGAAAAAACATTATAAGAATTTGCCTAGCTGAAGCTTGCCAAAGCCAAAATTGCAAAAAATTATTAAAAGATATTTCTTCACAATTAAATCTAACATTAGATGAAACAAACCATGACTCAGGTATCACTCTCAAAGAAGTTTTTTGTCTAGGTAATTGTGCTATTGGTCCCTCAGTCATGATCAATGAGACTGTTATAGGAGAAGCAACTACAGAAAAAATTATCAATCACATAGAAAAAGATGGTGGATAGAAATAATGAGCAATATTATAAAAATCTATATCCCGAATGAAACTTCAGCAAACTCTGTTGGAGCTAACATGATTTACAAAAATATCTCAAACCTAGTTAAAGATGAGAGTGTTGAAATTATTAGAAATGGATCCTGGGGCGCCTACTGGCTTGAACCTTTCATAGAAATTGAAAAGGAAGGAGTGAGAAGAGGAGCTAGTTACAGGAACACTAATTTATTGCATTTAAAGACGATAGAGGATTTTTTCTTAGATTTTGAAAAGAAAAATCCATTTGATATCAATGAAATCGACTTTATAAAAAATCAAAATAGAATTGTCTTTTCCAGAATAGGCCAACAAGATCCCTTAGATATAGACTATTACAGAAAGACAAAGGGTTACGAATCCTTGTCAACTGCACTAGAAATCGGGCACCAAGAAACCATAGATCGAATTAAGTCATCAGGACTCACAGGTCGTGGAGGTGCAGCATTTCCAACTGGAATAAAAATGCAAACCGTCTTTGATCAAGATGTTTCTACAAAATACTTGGCATGTAATGCTGATGAAGGAGATGGTGGAACATTCTCTGATCGGTTAATTATGGAGTCAGATCCCTTTTCATTGATAGAAGGCATGACAATTGCTGCCTACGCAGTTGGCGCCTCCAAAGGTTATATCTACTTAAGATCTGAATACCCATTGGCAAAAGACTTTCTAAACGATGCTATCGATATTGCATTAAAGAATAATTATTTAGGGAAGAATATTCAAAATACAGATTTTAATTTTGAAATTGAACTGAGAATTGGTGCTGGATCTTATGTTTGCGGTGAAGAAACAGCAATGATGGAGAGCATTGAAGGTAGAAGGGGATTAGTGCGATCAAAACCACCTTTACCAGCTATAAAAGGCTTATTTGGGAAACCCACTTTAATAAATAATGTAGTTACTCTAGCAACTATACCTGCGTTGTTATCACAACAGCATTCAGAGTTTTCTAACATTGGATCAGGTAAATCAATAGGAACAATGCCCTTTCAGTTATGTGGAAATATTAAAAACGGCGGTCTTATTGAGACTAGATTCGATATTACACTAAAAGAAATGATTGAAAACTATGGATCTGGTACAAAATCAAATAGGCCTCTGCATGCCATACAAATTGGAGGTCCTTTAGGTATCTACTTGTCATCAAATATGTTAAACACGTCTTTAACTATAGAATCGCTAGATAAACTTAAAGGATCTATAGGCCACGGCGGCATTATTGTGTTTGATGACTCGGTCGATATGTCGGAACAAGCAAAATTTGCAATGGAGTTCTGCGTTAAAGAGTCTTGCGGTAAATGCACGCCTTGTAGGATTGGATCAGTTAGAGGCGTTGAAATTATTGAACGGTTGCAAGAAAATAAAGCCTCTAAGGAGGATGCTATACTTTTAGAAGACCTATGTGAAACATTAGAATCCACCTCGCTATGTGCAATGGGAGGAATGACGCCCAACCCAATTCACTCTATAATTAATTATTTCCCAAACGAATTAATTGAAAAATGACTTTATTAAAAGAAAAAGACTACGGAACACCAAAGATAGAATCTGATAACAACGTTACAGGCTATATAGATGGAATTGAAATCACAGTTCCAGAAGGCACGTCTATAATGAGAGCTGCAGCTATAGTTGGAATAGACATTCCTAGTTTATGTGCCTCAGATAATATAGATGCCTTTGGTTCTTGCAGACTTTGTATTGTAGATTTTGAAGGCAGAAAAGGATTTGGTTATCCGTCCTCATGCACCACACCACTAAGCAAAGGGATGAAGGTGAAGACAAAGAATGCCCACCTAAAGTCATTGAGAAAAGATTTATTAGAAATGTATATTTCAGATCATCCTCTTGACTGTAACACTTGTTCAGCAGATGGTGACTGTGATCTACAAACACAAGCAGATGATCATAATCTTCTTAACAACAATCAGTTGGTGGCTTCAAAATACGATTTTAAGGATGGTTGCACTCACCTAGATGCAGAAGTGGACGCATCAAACCCTTACTTCAATTTTGATCCTGAGAAATGTATCGTTTGTTCTAAGTGCGTAAGAGCATGTAATGAAGTCCAGGGAACTTTTGCACTTTCTGTCGATTCAAGAGGATTTGAATCCACAATTAAACCCGGAGTTTCTGATAACTTTTTCGACTCTGAATGTGTTTCTTGTGGAGCTTGTGTGCAAGCTTGTCCGACCGGTAGCTTGATAGAAAAATCAGTAGCAGAAAAAGGAATGCCCAATGAAACAGTTTTAACTACTTGTGCTTATTGTGGTGTTGGATGTTCATTCAAAGCTGAGGTAAGAAACAATGATGTCGTCAGAATGGTCCCATACAAAGAAGGTGGAGCTAATAATGGACATAGTTGCATCAAGGGTAGATTTGCTTGGGGATATGCAAAACATAAAGATAGACTTTCTAAACCGTTGATCCGTGATGATATTAAGGATGTTTGGAAAGAAGTTGAATGGGATGAAGCCATTCGATTTGCAGCAAGACGTTTTAAAGAAATACAAAATGAATACGGGACTAATTCTATCGGTGGTATTACATCTGCTAGAACCACCAATGAAGAGGCATACATTGTTCAAAAGCTAATCAGAACAGCCTTCGGAAACAACAATGTAGATACTTGTGCAAGGGTTTGTCATTCACCGACAGGTTATGGACTAAAACAAACATTTGGGACATCAGCAGGAACGCAAAACTTTGAGAGTGTTCAAAACGCCGATGTAATAATGGTCATTGGCGCTAATCCAACAGTAGGACATCCTGTTTTTGCATCTCAAATGAAAAAAAGAATAAGGCAAGGTGCAAAACTAATAGTCGTTGACCCAAGAAAAACAGATATCGTAAAATCACCCCACGTCAAAGCTGATTTTCATCTTCCAATTTTACCAGGATCAAATGTACCGCTGATAAATGCATTTTCACATGTAGCTGTTCATGAGAATTTGATTGATCATGAATATATTAAAAACCGATGTGATGAAACTTCGTTTAATGATTGGATTGACTTTATAAAAGATGATTCAAATTCACCAGAGGCAGCAGAGAAACCAACAGGTGTTGAAGCAAGTACGATTAGAAAAGCAGCACGCCTTTATGCATCTGGCAACAACGGTGCGATCTACTATGGTTTAGGTGTGACAGAGCATTCACAAGGATCAACAATGGTAATGGGAATGGCAAACCTAGCTATGGCGACAGGTAATGTTGGATTTGTAGGAGCAGGTGTAAATCCACTGAGAGGACAAAACAATGTTCAAGGTTCATGTGATATGGGTTCATTCCCTCATGAATTGCCTGGATATCGACCCATCACAGATGATGCAGTAAGGTCAATTTTTGAAAATAAATGGAATGTCAAAATACAAAATGAACCAGGCATGAGATCAGTCAATATGTTCGATGCAGCAGTTGGAGGTCAATTCAAGGGTATTTACATTCAAGGTGAAGACTTTCTTCAGTCAGAACCAAATACTCAACACATAGAAGAGGCCTTTGGATCAATGGATTGTGTTGTTGTCCAAGATTTATTTTTAACTGAAACTGCAAACTTTGCTCATGTCTTTTTCCCTGCAACCTCCTTTCTAGAAAAAGATGGAACTTTTACGAATGCAGAAAGAAGAATTAATAGGGTTAGGCCCGTAATGGAACCAATAACTGGAAAACACGAATGGGAAATTACACAAGAACTGGCAGCGGCTATGGGTTACAAAATGAATTTTGAGTCATCAGAAGAAATACTTAATGAAATAGCTGAGCTAACACCTACATTTACTGGTGTATCATTTAAAAAACTTGATGAAGTTGGAAGTCTTCAATGGCCTTGCAATGAATCTGCACCACTGGGAACACCAATAATGCATGTTGATGAGTTCGTCCGTGGTAAAGGTCAATTTATAATAACGGATTATGTTCCAACAACTGAAACTGCTAACAGAAGATTTCCTTTACTACTTACAACTGGTAGGAACCTAGTACAATATAACGTAGGCACACAAACTAGAAGAACTCATAATACATTATGGTCAAATGAGGATGTTTTGGAGATACATCCAGCAGATGCTTCAACTAGAGGCATTGATAATGATTCTTTGGTCTTATTGAGAAGCAGAAAAGGGGAAACCACTTTAAAAGCGTTTATCACTGAGAAAATACCGGCTGGTGTTGTATACACAACATTCCATAACCCTGAGACAGGAGCTAATGTAGTAACAACAGAAAATAGTGATTGGGCTACTAATTGTCCAGAATATAAAGTTACTGCTGTAGAGGTTGAGCCTGCAAATCATCGATCTAAATGGCAAGAGAATCGTAATGATGAATTGAGTCAAATACCAATAACTGTCAATCCTTAAAAAAAGATGCAAGCTATAACAGAGTCTATTCCTGAACAATTCTTTGAGAACAACACAATCGAAGACTTAAAAAAGCTTTCTGCAAAGCAATTGAATGATTTAGGAAGGATTGCAAGTCCACTTTATAAAAAAGAAGGAGCTCAATCTTATTCTGCAATCTCTTACGAAGATGCTATAAATCTTATCGGTAAGAAATTAAAACAAGCAGATCCAAATAAAGGTTTCTTTTATGCTTCAGGGCGATCCTCTAATGAGGCTGCATTAATTCTTCAAATCTTTGCAAGGGTATATGGATGTAATCATATAATTAATTGCTCTAACTACTGTCATAAAGCATCGGGCCTTGCTTTAAATTCAACTATAGGTACAGGTCCTTCAACAATACGTTACCAAGATCTGGAAAAGGCAGACCTGATCTTTGTTTTAGGCGCCAATCCTACTTCTAATCACCCTCGTTTTATCAAAGCACTATCTGAACACAGCCAAAAAGGAGGGGACGTTATAATTGTCAATCCATCACTTGAATCTAGCCTAGAGAAATTGGCTTCACCTGCCCATTATTGTCAACTGCATGTGGGTGGAGATACTGCATTATTAACAGGAATCTCAAAGTACCTAATTGAGAACCAGCATTGCGATATGAAATTCTTAAAAGATTTTTGTGATGATTACGAGGATTATTTCAAATTTGTAAGAAGCATAGGTTGGGAAACAATTACTAAAATATCTGGTGTTGAAATGGATGAAATTGAAAAGATTAGTTCAATCTATCTTAACTCAAAAAATACTGTATTTGCATGGGGAATGGGGCTAACTCATCATACCAATGGTACGGATAATATTGAATCTATAAGTAATGTTGCTCTTCTTAGGGGGATGGTTGGTGAAGAAGGTAGAGGTCTTCTGCCTTTGAGGTGGCATGACAATATCGAAAATGTTGGTTTTATGGGTATTAGCGATGACTTAAAATCAAAAATATTAGAAGTTATTGAACAACGATACAATTTATCCTTACCAAATTATCAAGGAATGGATACCCTGTCATGCATACAAGCTGCTGCTAAACGGGAGGTTGACTTTGCTTTTTTACTAGGTGGCAACTTATTCTCAGTCAATCCAGACCGTGATTTCTCAGAGACTGCTCTAAGCTCAATACCATTTAAAGTGATGATCAATTCAACCCTAAATCAAACAAACTTAAACGGTGTCGAAGGAGAAAATATAATACTGCCGTTCAGGATCCAAGATGAAGAAAGAAGAAAAGAACATACTAATAATTCTGAGATTGAAATAATGTCAGATGTAGCGACTTCAATTATTAATAAAGAGACAATTGACTTCAGTGTCTTCAGAAAAGATAAAAACATTCGCCGAGCACTCTCTAGACTTCTTCCAGGTTTGGATGATATAGATAATATTGATACTGAGAAAAAACATTTTCATATCGGAGGAAACTATTTACTAAAACCTGAATTTAATACAAATTCTGGCAAAGCATTGTTCAAGATTCCCAAACACACCGAATGGGTGTCAAAAAATGAAATTGGCTCATTTAATCTAACTTCAGTAAGAAGCGAAGGACAGTTCAATACCATGATATATCATGAAAAGGACATCTATAGAAATCAAGAAACCAGAAATGTTCTCTATATTAGTCAAAGTGACATTCAGTCGTTAGGTCTATCAAGTGGTGACACAGTCGATGTTGCCAATGAAACAGGGGTCATGAAAGAACTTATTTTGGCTGAATACAATATAAAACCAGGAAATGTGATGACTTATATGCCGGAAGCCAATATATTGATCCCACAAAATGCTGATGAAAGAAGTAGAACACCATCTTTTAAATCAGTTTCAGTTACAATAAAAAGCCACTAAGAATGAATATTACATTACCAGACGGTTCTAAACAGAAATTACCAAAAGGCTCAACAGGTCTAGAGTTAGCTCAACAAATAGGTCCTGGCTTGGCCAAAAGTGCCGTAGCAATAAATATTGATGGCGTTCAAAAAGATTTGAATGACAGAATTGAACAAGATTGTTCTGTATCAATAATCACAATAGATTCAGATGAAGGTCTAGAGATTATGCGACACACTATTGCCGCACAAGTTCTTGCTGCTGCTATTAAAAATCTTTTCCCTAATTCTAAATTGGCCATAGGCCCTACGATAGATAATGGTTTTTATTATGATGTCCTGTCCGATAAGACCATATCTTCAGAAGACTTATCTGCAATTGAGACCGAAATGCAAAGCATTATAGAATCAAAATCGTTGATTAATAAATCAATGCATTCAAAAAAAGAAGCTGTGAATCTATTCAAAAAGAAAAAAGAAGACTACAAAGTTAATATTATCAATGAATCAGAACAAGATAAGGATTTTCAGATCTACACAAATAATGACACACAATTTATTGATTTATGCGTTGGTCCGCATTTGCCCAATCTCGGCTTTGTTGGACCGTTTAAACTAACAAAAGTCGCTGGAGCTTATTGGAAGGGCGACTCTAGCAATGAGATGCTAACAAGAATATACGGGACTGCATGGAGAACCAAAAAAGAACTTGAGGACTATCTGACCCAGATAAAGGAAGCTGAAAAAAGAGATCATAGAAAGATTGGAAAAGATCTTGATTTATTCAGCATACAAGAAGATGCCGGTGGGGGGCTTGTCTTTTGGCACCCAAAGGGGGCTAAAGTAAGGAGCATTATCGAAAACTATTGGAAAAAAGAGCATGAGGATGCCAATTATGAACTTCTCTATACCCCGCATATAGCACTTAACACTCTCTGGGAAACATCTGGGCACACTGACTTCTACGAAGAATCCATGTACAAGCCAATCGAAGATGAGAATCAACTGTATCGATTGAAACCTATGAATTGCCCGTTTCACGTTTTAATCTACAAAAATACTATCAGATCCTATAGAGAACTACCGATCAGATGGGCAGAGTTAGGCACAGTTTATAGACATGAAATGACAGGAGCGCTTCATGGCCTAATGAGAGTAAGAGGTTTTACACAAGATGATTCACATATTTTTTGTTCAGAAGATCAAATTGAAGATGAGATTAAACAAATATTAGATCTGGCAATAAGAATGCTGAACGCATTTAATTTTGAAGAATTTGAAATTCACCTGGCAACCAGACCAGAAAAATATGTCGGTAGCGAAGAGATTTGGGATAAAGCTACAGACGCACTAGTTAGTGCTCTGGAGTCTAAGTCTTTGGATTATAAAATGGACATTGGAGGAGGGGCATTTTATGGCCCTAAAATCGATATAAAAATAAAAGATGCCATTGGTCGATTATGGCAGTGTTCAACTGTTCAGTTAGATTTTAATTTACCTGATCGTTTTGATATGAACTATATCGGTAACGATGGCAAAAAATATCACCCGATTATGATCCATCGAGCATTACTGGGATCAATCGAAAGATTCTTTGGAATTTTAGTCGAACACTATGCAGGAAAATTCCCATTGTGGCTTGCGCCAACTCAAATTTGTGTCATGCCGATCAACCAAAAACAAAATGATTATGCTGAAGACGTCAAAGATGAGATGAAAAAAAATGGCTTTAGAACCGAAATTGACTTGAGAAACGAAAAAATAGGCTCTAAAATTCGCGATCACACTTTAAAAAAGGTACCGTATTTAATAATAGTGGGTGACCGTGAAGTTAGCAGTAAAGAAATTACTGTGAGAACACAGAAAGGTGATGACTTAGGAAATATGAAATTAAAAGATTTTCTAAAAAGTATTAAAAAAGAACTGGTTATATAAGGAGGAACATTATCGCTGCAAAAAAAAGGGTCAGAAAGAATAATCAAATTAAAGTCTCCGAAGTGAGGCTGATTGATGAGGATGGGACTCAATTAGGTATTTTAAGTATTAGCGAAGCTATAGAGCTAGCAAGCAATAAGGGAATGGATGTGGTCGAAGTATCACCGAACACTGAACCACCGGTTTGCAGAATACTAGATTACGGTAAGTTCTTATTTGAACAAAAAAAGAAAACCCAAGGAGCAAAGAAAAAACAAAAAGTATTCCAGGTAAAAGAAATTAAATTTAGACCCTTAATAGAAAAAGGTGATTACGACGTAAAAGTTAATAAAATAAGAGAATTCCTCGACCAAGGAAATAAAGTTAAGATTTCCCTTAGATATCGTGGTAGAGAAATGAGACATGTAGAACTCGGACATAAATTATTGGAAAGAGTTCTTAAAGATATAGAGACGGTAGCAATGATCGAACAAGAAGCAGAATTTGAAGGTAGACAGCTTGTTATGATTGTAGCACCAAAAAGTAACTAAAAAATATTATGCCAAAATTAAAAACAAACAAAGGAGCTGCGAAACGGTTTAAAAAGACTGGAAGCGGCAAATATAAGAGAAGTTCATCTCATATGAACCATATTCTTACTAAGAAGAGCAGTAAAAGAAAAAGACATCTTCGGTCGTCTTCTCTTATTGCCGATGGTGATAAGAAGAGCATAAAGAAACTTCTGCCTTATAGTTAATTCAAGGAAGTAAAATGGCTAGAGTAAAAAGAGGTGTTACCTCAAAAGCTAAACATAAAAAAGTACTAAAAAAGACAAAAGGTCAATACGGTGCAAGAAGTCGTCTTTTTAAAGTTGCTAAACAAGCTGCTATAAAGGCTGGCCAATATGCATATAGAGATAGAAGAAAAAAGAAAGGGCAATTTAGATCATTGTGGATTATTAGAATCAATGCTGCTGCGAGACTGTATGATCTCTCATACAGCAAACTAATGCATGGACTTAAAACAGCGGGCATTGAAATTGATAGGAAAATACTGGCTGATCTGGCTATTAACGATTTAGAAGCTTTCAAGGTCCTTTCAGATAAAGCCAAAGCAGCTTTAGAAAAATCATAACATGACAAAGAGTTTGTCAGAACTTACTCGTCAGGCAAAAGAAGATATATCTAATTGTTCATCTTTAAAAGAACTCGACTCTGTCAGAGTTTTCTATCTAGGTAAGAAAGGTAAAGTTAGCTTGGAGTTAAAATCACTATCGAAACTTGATCCTAAAGAACGACCACAGTTTGGAAAACAAATTAACGAAATTAAAAAGACTCTCCAGGATAAAATATCGTTAAAAAAAACTGAACTAAATACCCAAAAAATTAAAGCTAGCATTGAGCAGGCTGCAATTGATATTACATTACCAGGTAAAACATCATCAATTGGCAATATACACCCTCTATCAATAACGTTAAATCAAATAGAGGAAATCTTTATCAATGCGGGGTTTTTGGTTGATGATGGACCTGAAATAGAAGACGAATACCATAATTTCACAGCATTGAATATTCCTGGTAACCATCCTGCAAGAGCAATGCATGATACATTTTACTTTAATAATGAATATTTACTTAGAACGCATACATCACCCATCCAAATTAGAAGCATGGAAAGAGATGGGGTCCCAATTCGAGTAATTGCACCTGGTAAAGTCTACAGAAGAGATTCTGATATAACACACACACCAATGTTCCACCAAGTTGAAGGCTTGGTGATAGATAAAGATATAAACTTTACACACCTAAAGGGCATACTCCACGATTTCATTAATAGTTTTTTTAATGATGAAATGAGTTTAAGGTTCAGGCCCTCATACTTCCCTTTTACAGAACCATCTGCAGAAGTTGACTTACTATCGAATGATGGTCAGTGGCTAGAAATATTAGGTTGCGGAATGGTACACCCAAAGGTTTTGGACAATTTGGGTATAGATAATAAAAAATACAGTGGCTATGCCTTTGGTATGGGCGTTGAAAGATTAACAATGCTTAAATATGGAATTAAAGATATCAGGTTGTTTTATGAAAACGACCTGAGTTTCTTAAGTCAATTTAAATAATAATGAAACTTCCAATAGATTGGTTAAATGAATTTTCTAGACAGGATCTGGATGCAGATTATGTGGTGGAAAAATTAACACTCTCAGGACTTGAATGTGAGCTACTAACGCATAAAAAAAAACCTGTCATTGATTTCTCATTAACTCCTAATCGTGCAGACTGTTTTAGTGTTAAAGGAATCCTACAAGAACTTTCTGCTATAAGTAATAAATCTTATAAAGAACTCACAAAAACTGATTGTGAATTACATCATAAAGAAATTATCCCAATAAAGGTCAATTCCGTTAAAGACTGTCCAGTTTTTATAACTCGAGTTATAAAAAATTATAACAACAAGACTCAATCCCCTAAATGGTTAAAAGAACGTCTGGAGTTATGTGGATTTAAATCTATTAATTTAGTTGTGGACATTGCGAATCTTGTCATGCTTGAAACAGGTCAACCACTTCATACTTATGACCTTGATACTGTAAGATCCAAGATCATAGTTCGAAGAGCTAAAAATAAAGAAACTTTAAATATTCTCGATGGAAGTCAGCAAATACTTAACAAAGATTTCCTAATTATAGCCGATGACGAAAAGCCTTTAGGTATAGCGGGAATTATGGGAAGCCTAGAGTCTGGTATATCAGAAACAACCTCATCAATTCTTCTAGAATCAGCTTACTTTAATTATGAAACAATTATGGGTAAAGCCAGAATGCTAAATCTTTATAGTGAAGCAAGTTTGAGATTCGAACGAGGGGTAGATCCAAACATTCAAAGATATGCAATCGAGAGGTTTACTCAACTACTTAATCAAGTAGCAGGTGGAGAAAATGGACCAATAAATGAATCTATCAGCAATAAAGATAAGCCAAAGAACAAAAACATTTTCTTAAGAAAAGAACAAATTAAAAGAATTTTGGGTATTAGAATTCCTAATAAAAAAATTAAATCAATACTTGAAAAACTTAACATGGAAACGAAAGAAAAAGACTTTGGTTATGAAGGATGGAAAGTTAAAGCACCAAGTTATCGGTTTGATATTGAGGATGAGTGTGATTTGATTGAAGAAATCGCAAGAATCTATGGCTATGACAGTATTCCTGAGGTAAGAGAAACTCAGGATATTAGCCTAGGTCAGGAGACAAAAAGACTAGATAAACGAAACTTAATCAATAATCTACTGTGCAATCTTGGGTATTCAGAAGTCATTAATTATAGTTTCGTCAGCCCTTCCATGAATGCCTCATCTAATAATTCCACTATTGATGTTATGGACCTTCAGAACCCTCTGTCTCTTGAAATGTCTGTAATGAGGAACTCATTATGGCCTGGGTTGCTATCCAATTTAGTCTATAACATTAAACGACAACAGAAAGATGTTCGTGTTTTTGAGGTTGGAAAAGTTTTTTCTTCGGTAAGAAAATCTCCCCATGAGATAACAGTTATTTCTGGTCTAGCTTATGGCAACCGTGATAGAGAACAATGGGGAAAATCTAATTCGCCAATTGATTTCTTTGATATTAAAGGTGATTTAGAGACTCTTTTGGAATGCTTTAATCTTAAATCAGAAGTTTCTTTCAAACAAACCAGCCACAAGATGCTTTGTCCGGGGAGAACTGCATCGATCAATCTAAAAAATAAAGTTATTGGTTATATCGGTGAAATTAATCCGGAGGTAACAAGTGACCTAAAACTGGATTCCAATCCAATTGTCTTTGAACTTAACCACGATGTACTAAAATCACCTATGATTCTAAATTATTCGCCAACAAAATACTTTCCATACTCAAGAAGAGACTTATCATTATTAATGGATGATTCAATAGAAATTAACCAAGTTATAGATTTGATAGAATCAAACAAAATCAAAGACTTAGAAGAGATTATAATCTTTGATGTTTTCAAAGGAGACAAAATTGGTGCAGGTAGAAAAAGTGTTTCTATAGGCTTGATTTTTCAATCAAAATCACGCACCCTTAATGACGATGAGATAGATAAATCCATGTTGAAGATCAATCAAAATATACTCAAAAAATTAAATATAACAGTAAGATAATGACGTTAACAAAATCAGAAATTATTGAAGACCTTAACAACGAAATTGGACTCAATAAAAGAGAAGCTAAAGAGTTAGTAGATTCTCTATTTGATCATATTAAAGATCTACTTGAAGATGGCCAAGAGGTTAAACTTTCTGGATTTGGTAATTTTCAACTTAAAGATAAATCTCCGCGGCCAGGGAGAAACCCCCGAACCGGTGAAAATGTTGAAATATCTGCGAGAAGAGTTGTTACTTTCAAATCAGGACAAAAGCTCAAAGAGGCTGTCAAAACTCTTTCAAATGATTGAAAATACTTCACAACTCCCTTCAATACCCACTAAAAGATATTTTACAATCAGCGAGGCTAGTGACTTATGTGAAGTCGAAGCACATGTTTTAAGATACTGGGAACAAGAATTCACCCAGCTTAAACCAATCAAGAGAAGAGGAAACCGAAGATACTACCAAAGACATGATGTTTTATTGATAAGGCAGATTAAAGAATTACTTTATGAAAACGGTTACACCATAAAAGGTGCCAAACAAAAACTCTCGGTCGATGAGTCAGAAAAAGAATCAAAATCTTCTGCTTTAAGCGACATAAGATCAGATCTAGAAGCCGTAATTGATATCTTAGATTAATGCATTAAATCTCGGGGCGTGGCGCAGCCTGGTAGCGCACCTGAATGGGGTTCAGGGGGTCAGAGGTTCAAATCCTCTCGTCCCGACCACAAAGACTAATTCTTAGTATGGCCGTTAATAACTCTCGATATCTGACGTCTAGAGTATCCTGTGTCTGCAGCTATGGCGTCAATAGACCAATTCATCTTATTAAGCTCTAGGACTCTAAGATGTCTATTCTTTACTGTTTTAATTCGCTTATTTGTAACTTTGAGAAGCTTATCAATTGAATCAACTAAAATTTCATTGTAATTTTCATCGCCTGCCTTAGAGCAGTGATCCCAAAGCATGATGAGGTTATAACAGGCATCTTCAGCATCATCGCGCTTGAGAGCCTCCCTAATGAAATGAGTTCTAAATATAATGTAACAGGCGTCTCTTAAGTCTTCATCGATCGACTCCTTATTGAGATAATTCTGAATAGATTTCAACTCAGCCTGGAGGCCAAAACTAGCTAGGGTTACCCCAGCTTTAAACTCTAGTTCTCTAATTACATTGTCTACAATATTATTCAAAATAAAAATACCGCCTATTCATAATTGTTTAAGATTATAATTATTTAAGAATTTTTGAAGTAAAAACACAAATGAAAAGTAAAAATGCATATTTCATAATCCTTGCGATTACTACTATTTTATTCTCAATGCTCCTTATCGATTATTTAATTCCTGTTTTTTGGGCAATCATTTTTTCGATACTCTTTTCACCATTTTATAATTGGCTGAATAAAAAAACTGTAAGGCCATCATTATCAAGCTCACTTACAATTTTTGTTATTCTTCTCCTGGTTATTCTGCCAAGCATCCTAATCCTTGGAGCGATAACCAATGAATTATTTAAAATAGTCTCCATGCTTGAGTCAGGAGTTTTTGAGATTGGGTCTTCATCAATAATTCCGAGTATTGAAAATACTATAAAGCTCATTGGTTTGAATATTGATGATATCTATAAGCAACTGAATCAATTTGTATACAGCTTATCTCAATTAACTTACACGACCCTAATGAGGATTACAGAAAATATTTTCAGCTTCATAGTATCGTCTCTAATAATGATCTACCTGCTGTTCTTTTTCCTAAAGGACGGTGAAAATATTATTAATAACTGTATCAGTGTTTTTCCTATGGATGATGATCACGAAAGGTATTTACTCGATCAATTTCATCAAGTCACAAAAGTTACTATTAAAGGAACTTTTATAGTTGCTTTTGTACAAGGTTTTTTGGGCTTTGTCATCCTCTCAATATTAAATATCCAAGGGGCTATTTTGTGGGGATTCTTAATGGCTCTATTTAGTATTTTTCCTGGAATTGGAACAGCAGTTGTTTGGCTCCCAATTACTATATTTCTTATTTATAGCGGAATGTGGGTACAAGGTTTAATCTTATTATTTTCAGGACTTTTTATTATCGGTCTTGTCGATAATTTACTAAGGCCCTATTTGATAAGTAAGGAGACGTCTTTGCCTGACTATTTGGTCCTGCTTACAACCATTGGAGGAATTAGTTTGTTCGGGATATCTGGCTTTGTCATTGGTCCAATTATTGCCTCATTATTTATTTCGATTTGGTCTTTGATGAAAAAGATTAATGCCTGAAAACTTCAAAGATTTAAGTATTAAATTCCAAAAAGTGGTTGGGATTAAGAACTGCATAACCGAAAAAAAGGAGATTGATAAATATCTCGAAGATTGGAGAGGGCAGATTAAAGGAGATACTCCGTTAATAGTGCTTCCAGAATCTGTAGATCATGTGATGGAAATTGTATCTCTTTGTAATAAAAATAATCTGGGCATTACAACACAAGGAGGTAATACCAGTTTATGCGGAGCCAATGTGCCTTTATCAGAAGATAAACGTATTGAAATTGTTATTAACACCTCTAAGCTAAATAAGATAATAGATATCGACCTCTACAATCGATCAATCACTGTGGAGTCAGGTTGTATACTGCAAACCATTCAAGAAGCAGCGTCTGCAAACAATCTGCTTTTCCCTTTAAGCCTTAGTGCTGAGGGATCCTGTCAGATTGGTGGCAATATTTCAACCAATGCTGGCGGTGTTAATGTTTTAAAATACGGCATGGCTAGAGACCAAGTAATGGGAATAGAGGTAGTTCTTCCGAATGGAAAGTTATTCAGCGATCTAAAGGCATTAAGAAAGGACAACACAGGCTACGACCTAAAACAGCTTTTTATCGGCGCTGAAGGCACTCTTGGAATTATTACTAAAGTCTGTTTAAAGCTTTACTCTGAGCCAAAAAACACATGCACCAGTCTTCTCGCCTTAAATAGCCCTGAAGAAGCAATAAATTTACTTAACTTAACTAAGGATTCATTTGGTGATAATGTTTCTGCATTCGAATTTATGAGTAACACTTGCATACAGGCAGTAGAAAAATACTTACCTCATTTTCGTATCCCGTTAAATTCAGAACACCCGTGGCAAGTCATTGTTGAAATAATTAATACAGAAGATGCACTTATATTAGATTTTTTAAATAAACACATGGAATCAGGAATGATTATGGACGCCATAGTTGCCAATAATGAAAAAGAAAAGGATGACATATGGAAAATAAGGCACAGTATTTCTGAAGCTGAAAAATTATCAGGCAGAGGAATTCATCATGATATTTCTGTGCCTATAAAGAAAATTCCAGAATTTATTGAAATCGCATCAAAGAGTATGCAAGAAATTGTGGGTGTTTCCGTTGTTTATACTTTTGGACACATTGGTGACGGCAATCTGCATTTCACTAAAAAACAGCCAGATGCTATGGAGGAACAAGAGTTTCTAGATAAAATCTTTGACGTAAACAGAAAGGTGCACGAAATTGCTGAATCACTGGGTGGCTCTTTTAGTGCTGAACACGGGATCGGAACTAAATTAAAAGATGATTTGGTGTACTTTTCAGATCCAGTAAAGATTCAGTTAATGCAATCGCTTAAATCAAGCATTGACCCTAATAACATAATGAATCCCAATAAACTGATCTAGTTTCAGACCTTAAAACTGTAATCTTTATTAGGGTCTCTTTCATTGTTAGGCGGAAAACTTTTTCTCTTGTCTTTAAAATATTCAATTCGATGATCGCCCTCTGATAGCTTATTGTAAGTAAGGTATATATTGCAGCGTCTTTGATCTGAAGAATTGGATTCCGAGCCATGTGGGACATAGCTGTTAAAGATAATTATATCTCCACTATTTGTTTCAATAGGTTGCAAATTTAGGTCTGGTAAATCATCAGCATCTAGGGGTTCCCACAATGGGCCTGCTAATGAATCTTTGTATGCACCAGAAGTATCGAACTCAACACAAGCATTCTCCGTAGTGCTATTTTCTACCGCTATTAATACAGACAAGAATTCACTGCCATAATCATCCCAACCTGCCTGCGAATCTTGATGCAGGTGATCAGGTGGTGAACCAGGCGGTTTATAATTAATCTTTTCTTTTAATAATACCCCTGGCTCATCAAATAATTCTATGAGGATTTCATGAATGGTTGGATGATTTACAATGGAATTCAGATAATCATTAGCCTCAATGAAATTCTCAATACGAATTAGGAGAGGTTTAGTAGGAGTTGGATTTGAGTTATTGCTGGATTCTTCAAAATATTTCATAATCCCGCCTTTAAGAGGTTCCTCATCCTCCATGGCATTGACCTCTTTGAGAATATTATTCATTACTTTTGCATCAAAAAAGTCTTTTATCACTAGGAAACCTAAGTTTCTAAAATTCTCAATTTGGCTTTGTGTAATTGTCATATCTTATTTATGATGCCTTGATTCAAGTTCATTTGAAAGATCATCAAAACTTATATCATTCGCCCTCATCAAAACAAGCAAATGATACATTAAATCTGCTGCCTCCCATAAAAGCTCTTCTCTCTTAATGGGTTGCTCTAAAGATGCAACCGCAAGCTCAGCACTCTCTTCAACCAATTTCTTTGCCATCAGACCAGAACCAGATGAAATAAGTTGGAATGTGTAACTGCTCTCGTCTGATTCAGCTATTCTTTGGTTAATAATGTTTTCTAAATCATAAATAAAACTTCTTTTATTTTCTTTCATAATCTAACCTCGATATTCTTACTTTTTAAAAATACTTTTAAATCATAAATTTTGATTACATTTTTATGAAACACACTAGCAGCAAGGGCCCCACTTACATTAGCATTTAAAATAACCTCCGAGAAATCAGCTAATTGTCCAGCCCCACCTGAAGCAATAAGGGGGATGTTAATAACCTCATTAACTCCAATCAGTTGTTTGATGTCATAACCTTTTCTGACACCGTCTTGATTCATGCAATTTAAGACAATTTCGCCTGCACCTCTGGCCTCTGCTTCTTTTGCCCATGAAAATGTCTCTTTTTTAGTCTCTTTGGTTTTAGTTGGGTTCCCAGTGTGGCTGTAAACCAAATATTGATTATCTTTGTAATAACTGTCGATGCCAACCACCACACATTGTGATCCAAAGTTATTAGCCAGCTCTGTGATTAATTCAGGTCTTTCGATAGCTGGAGTATTAATAGAAATCTTGTCTGCACCATAGTTAAGTATCTCTTCAGCATCTTTAATGCTTTTAATGCCTCCTGCAACACAAAACGGAATATTAATTTTACTAGCAACTTTGTTAACCCAACTTCGATCGACCGTCCTTTTATCTGGGCTGGCTGTAATATCATAAAAAACTAACTCATCAGCACCTTCTTCATTGTAACGAATCGATAAGTCTAAAATATCACCAACAATTCGATGATCTCTGAATTTTACACCTTTTACGACATTGCCATCTTTGACATCAAGGCAGGGAATTATTCGCCGAGTAAGAATCGTTTTATCTCCCGTTGTGAAATTTTATTTTCAAGCAGTGATTTACCGGCAACTGCTGCGTGGATTGATTTATCCCTAAGTTTGATTAAATCTTCAATACTGCTAACACCACCAGAGCATATGAAGCGTGCACCAGGACTGGTCTTCATGCATCTTTCGTAAAGCTGAATATTAGGACCCTTAAGGGTTCCATCTTTTTGAATATCTGTAATAAGAAAGTCATTAAATCCAAAATTTATAAATTCTTTAATTAATGACCATAAATCCATGCCTGATGATTCTTTCCAGCCTTTAATCATTACTTCAGGAGGTGAAATATCTGTTCTTACATCCAATGCAATAATAATTTTTCTTTTATCTTGATCGTCTACAAACAAGTTAAAATCTTCAATATTCTCTATGGCATAACTCCCAATTACCAAATAGTTAATTGATGATTCCAACCATTTGCTAATCTTACTCTTAGATCGTAATCCACCTCCCATTTGAACCTCTAGATTTGTCACATTAATAATTTTCTCAACAATATTCTCATTCATAGTAATTCCATCCCTAGTACCGTCTAAATCAACCAGATGAATTCTAGAAAGACCTAAGGATTCGTAATATTTTGCTAATGAGACAGGATCTTTGTCGTAATAGGTAATGTCATTAAAATCACCTTGAAACAATCTAACACATTGCCCATTCAATAGATCTATGGCTGGTATTAATTGCATATTATTGAATATTTAAGAAATTAGATAACAGAGTTGCTCCCTGTAATCCTGATTTTTCAGGGTGAAATTGAGTGCCAAAAAAATTGTCTTTTTGGATAATTGATGAAAACGATGATGCATACTCTGTGATCCCGACAGTCTCCTTAAGAATTGGAATATAGTAACCATGCACAAAATAAAAATACTCGCCTTCTTTTATCTCATTAGTTAACTCTGATGAATAATTAATACTCAGGCTGTTCCAGCCCATATGGGGTACAGGGTGGTCACGATCAGCTTCAAATGATTCACAATTACCTTCTATGATTCCTAAGCATTCACAGTTATTCTCATTGGATGTTTGCATCAGTAACTGCATGCCGAGACAAATTCCCAAAGTTGGCTGATTTAGTGATGGGATAACCTCAATTAGATCATTGTTCTTTAGGGTCTTTATCGCTTTTTGTGCAGACCCAACACCCGGTAAAATTACATGGCTGGAATTAATAATTTTTTGAGGATCCTCAGTCTCACAATAATTGACATCTAGTCGATCTAAAGCGAATTTAAGAGAAGCTAGATTAGAGCCTACTGAGCTGATAATAGCAACTTGCTGTTTCATTTATAATGTTCCTTTTGTAGAAGGCAGATCTTTGTTTCCTGAAATACTTAGAGCTTGAGATAGGGCTCTACCAAGAGCCTTAAAACAGGCTTCTATTTTATGGTGATCATCCTCACCTGAAACGCTCAAATGTATATTTGCTCCGAGTGATTGACTGAAGGTATAAAAAAAGTGTGGAACTAATTCAGTTGGTAACTCTCCAATAACTTCTCTTCTAAACTCCCCATTAAATTTAAAAAATGGTCGATCCGATAGATCAATAGCAATTGTTGCTAGAGCATCGTCCATTGGAAGAGTAAAACCATAGCGACCGATTCCTCTTTTGTTGCTTAAGGACTCTTTGATAGCTTGACCCAATGTAATTGATACGTCTTCTACCGTATGATGCTGATCAACCTCCAGATCTCCATTGCATTTTAATTCTATTGATATTCCCGAATGTTTCCCTAATTGTTCAATCATATGATCGAAAAAACCTATGCCTGTATTAATCGATAATGGTAAAGAAGAGTCGAGATTGACGCTTGCGGTTATTTTAGTCTCATTAGTTTCTCTGGAAACTAAAGCCATTCGATCTTGGCTCAAAATAGAGTCGCTGATACGAATCCATTCATCTTCGGTCTTTGGATTAATTTTTATACCTTGCAAACCGAGATTGTCCGCTAACTGAAGATCGGTGTCTCTGTCACCAATAACGTAAGATCTGGCTTTATCGATACTCTGATCTACAAGAAATTGAGTTAATAAGCCTGTCCTGGGTTTTCTGCAATCGCACTGATCCCTTTCAAAGTGAGGGCATATAAAGACTCTCTCAAAGGTAATATTCTGTGAAGCCAATAGATCAATTATAAACTTCTGACATTTTTGAAAATCAGCTTCAGGAAATGAGTCTGTGCCCAGTCCGTCTTGATTTGTAACCATGACTAAAAGATAACCACTATCTTTAAGCTTAGCTAAAGCCTCAATAACGCCTGGCACTAAACGGATCTTAGAAAGCAAATCAACTTGAAAATCCTCAGGCTCAAAAATTAAAGTCCCGTCCCGATCTATAAAGAGTATTTTTTGTGATTGATTATTCATCTTTTAAGCCTCTTATAAGACATCGGTTTTGCTCTCTACTGCCGACAGTAATTCTTACACAGTTATTTAGAGTTGGTTGATAACCAACATTACGTAAAAGAAATCCCGATTCTTTTGCTCGTTCACAAAATTGTTCTGCGTCAGTAGTTTTTACAAGGACAAAATTCGTTTCTGATGGGAATACCTTATCAACGCAGGTTAAATCTCTTAACTGATTTTCTAAGTATTGGCGTTCCTTGAGTATTAATTTTATGTTTTCTTTTGATTTTTCTATGCCTTCATCGGTTAATGACTGAAGGACCGTCTCCTCTGATGGTTTTGAGAAAGAGTAGGGTGGTATAACTCTCATAATATATTCACATATCTCATTACTACCAATCAAAGCACCGCATCGTGATCCTGCTAGGCCAAAAGCTTTTGATAGAGTCCTTAAGACAACCACATTGGAGAAATCGTTGAGTATTTCTCGATAAACAGCTTGGTCAGAAAATTCTGCGTACGCACCATCTAGAACTAAAAGACCGTAACCTTTTAACGATTCACAAACCTGGTAAATAGAACTTGTATCTATCGAATGGCCTGTAGGGTTAGAGGGAGAGCAAAGAAAGGTCAGCTTACTTTTTTTCCTTAATTTGCTTTTAAAAACATCAATATCAATTTGATAGTTGCTATCTTCGAGTAAAGGAACGCGAACAATATTAATTCCCTGTATAGCTGCATAAAACTGATACATTTCAAATGTCGGTGGGAAAATAATAATCTCGTCATCTTTAGGTGAACAAAAAGTACGGATTAAAATATCTATTGCTTCAGTGCTGCCTCTCGTTACAACACAATTCTCTTCCACAATGCCTAAATAATTAGCAACTGAACTTCTAATTTTATAAGGAACTGCATCTGGATATAAATTTAGCGACATTGCTTCTGCCTTTTCAGTTACAGAAAATGGACTTTCATTCGCGTTTAATCTGACTTTATTTGTAACTTTTTTAGCTGGCACATAAGGTTTTAAACTCAGCACCTCTGGTCTGACTATACTTCTGATATCAATATCCATTTTTACTCAACCTTACTTCAACTGCTCTAGCGTGAGCTTCAAGACCTTCTGCACGAGCTAGCTTGACTATATCGTTTGATAGATTTCCTAAACCCTTCTTTGTAATCTCCTGAACTGAGATAGTTTTTTGGAAGCTTGCAACAGTAATTCCACTAAGTGATTTTGTAAAACCACCAGTTGGAAGAACGTGATTTGTTCCACTGCAATAATCACCGGCTGATTCTGGGCTCCACATCCCAAGAAAAACTGAACCTGCAGATTTTATTTTAGAAAGGCAATCAGTTGCTGCATCAAACGAAAGAATCAAATGTTCAGGGGCATATTCATTGGAAATATTGATTGCTGTCTCTAGGTTATCGACTAAGATAAATTTACTGTTAGTCATCGCTTGCCCGGCTATCTCTCTAGTCGATAAAGTTTTTAAAGATTCTTTTATTTGTTCCTGGACTTTACAAAGTTGTCTTCGACTCGTTGATAATAGAATAACTTGTGAATCAACCCCATGCTCAGCCTGAGATAAGAGATCAAAAGCTATATGTAAAGGATCAGAATTTCCGTCAGCGATAATAAGAACTTCAGTTGGCCCTGCTGGCATATCAATTGATACGCTGGCGTCATAGCTTGAAATTAATCTTTTTGCTTGAGTAACCCAACTATTGCCTGGGCCAAATATCTTATTAACCTGAGGAACACTTTCTGTGCCGAATGCAAGAGCAGCAATTGCTTGAGCTCCTCCTATTTTAAAAATACGATTAATGTTGCAAAAATGCGCAACAGTCACAATTGTTGGATCCACGACACCATTTTTATTAGGAGGTGAAACCAAGACTCTATCTGGGCAGCCAGCAATCATTGAAGGAACCCCCAACATCATCGCAGTAGAGGGCAGGGGATTATTTCCTGCTGGCACATAAAGACCAACTTTTTCAATTGGTCTGGTTATAGAGCTACATTTAACTCCAGCAACAGTTTCGACTGCAATATCATCTGTATTGGAAAAAGATTCGTGAAAGCTTTTTATATTTTCAATCGCATTCCTTATGGAATCCTTTAACTCTTTTGGTGTTTGTGCAATTGATTCATCAATCTCTTGAACTGTCATCTCTATTGATTCGATCTCGACATTATCAAAAGCCTTTGTGTACTCTCTTAACTTTTTATCACCTTGACTCATCACTGCAGCGAATATTTTTTCGATAATCTCGTTCTGATCTTGGCGAACAACCCGAATCGGTCTTTCTAATAGATCAACCTTTTTTTCCTCAGAGACTTCATCCCAATTGATTATCTTTTCAAGACTCATAACTACATCAACATCTTTTCAACTGGAACAACAAGAATAGAAGAGGCACCGATAGATTTAAGGTCCTCTAAGGTCTCCCAGAATATTGTTTCCTTGCAAACCACATGCACTGCTACAATCTCACTTGTTCCTTCCAGAGGAATAATTGTTGGGGATTCAGTTCCTGGTAAGAGTTCAGTTATTGTGTGAATCGAATCTTTAGGAGCATGCATCATAATGTATTTACTCTCTCTGACTTGAAGGACACCATTAATTCTTTCCAAAAGCTTAGAAACCCACAGTTGTTCTTTATCGCCCAAAGAATTATTTGATTGAATCACAACGGCAGTGCTATCAAGGATAGTTTCACCCTGAGTTAAATTATGAGCCTTAAGCGTAGCGCCAGAGGAAACCAAGTCGCAAATTGCTTCAGCTTTACCTAAACTCGGAGCTACCTCAACAGCACCAGAAAATTCAGTAATCTTAATATTCAATTTTTTTTCGTCTATGTATTTGGAAACAATAAATGGGTAGCTTGTAGCAATCGTCTTACCTTCAAGCTGCTCGATAGCTGAATATCCCGAATCTTCTGGATAAGCAAAAGCAAGCAAGCATTGACCAAAATCAAGTGTCTGTTCTATTGAATAAGCACATGCTTTCTTTGCATCTTCCAAACCTATTTGTTTTTCCATAGCCACATTTAGGCCAACAATGCCTAACTGGCATAGGTTATCTTGTACCAGGTCTGGAATATCATCATCACGAACAAACATTAGATCAAAGGGCATATTCTCGCCATATCCGATCAATTGATCTTTAGCGTGACTGAAGATTAGTCCACACTTTTGCAAAAGGGAAGTGGAGTGTTCTGTTAAGCGACCTGATTTTTGAATCGCTATTTTTATCCTTTTATCTGACATTATTTGAGTCGCTTTAATGCGAGCGAATAGCCACCTGAACCGTCATGAAGAAATCTTGCTACTCGACCTATTGTGGTGACACTTACTCCCGTTAGTGTGTTAATTTCTCGATATGTGTAGCCTTTATCAAGAAGTTCAGCCACCGACCAACGATCTTTGATTGACTGAAGTTCAGCTGGTGTACAAATATCGTTAAAAAAAGCTTTATGCTCATCAAGATTGCTAAGCGTCATGATGGCTTTGTAGAATTTTTCTTCTCTTTCTTCTTCTTGTTTACTATTAAACACTCTATCAATTTTCATAATATATATACCAATGTATTAACGTGTTAGCACATTATATGTAGTAATGTTTATATAGCAAGTAAAAAGAGTAGAGGGAAATTATATTTTTTGAGCTATCTTATCGCCCATAGTAGACGTACTAACGCTATTAGATTTAGATAGATCAGCTGTGAAAATACCGTCATTTAAGACATTGTGAATTGCTTGTTCTATAGCTATTGCTTCTTCGTTTAAATCTAGTGAATGTCTAAGGAGCATTGACAGCGATAAAATCATGCCGCATGGGTTCGCAATAGCTTTACCTTGAATATCAGGTGCAGACCCGTGTATTGGTTCGTAAACACCGAAATTATTATCGCCTAGGCATGCAGAGGCAATCATTCCGATAGAGCCAGTCAGCATAGAAGCTTCATCGGTAAGAATATCTCCAAATAAGTTATCAGCTAAAACCACATCAAAATCAGCTGGCCTCGAGAGAAGATGCATGGTTGCCGCATCAACCAACATATGTTCTATTTCTATTTCAGGAAAGTTATCTTCTAGGTATTTTGTCGTAACCTCTCTCCACAATTGAGAGGTTGCCATAACATTTGCTTTATCGATGGATATGATCTTCTTTTTTCTTTGTTGAGACAACTTCACAGCAACATCTGTAATTCGTTCAATCTCAGAAGTTGAATATTCACAAACATCTTTAGCATAATCATCCCTTCTTTCCTTTTCTCCAAAGTAAATGCCGCCGATTAGTTCCCTCACAAAGATAATATCTACGCCCTCAAGGTATTCTTTTTTAATTGGAGAATTATCAATCAATTGAGGATAGGTCCTGATTTGCCGAAGGTTTGCATAAACACCTAAATCCGATCTCATGTCTAAAAGACCTTTTTCAGGCCTCGTTTTAGCTCTGGGATCACTCCATTTAGGACCGCCAACTGCGCCCAATAGAACAGCATCTGCCTGTTTGCATAAATCTTGTGTCTCTTGTGGATAAGGAGATCCAGTCTGATCAATTGCTATGCCACCAAATAGAGCATTATTTAATGTAAATGAGTGATGAAATTTTTCTTCAATAACTCTTAGAACTTTTACTGCTTCGTCGGTAACCTCGGGTCCAATCCCGTCTCCTGGTAGGAGTGTTATAGTCGCTTTCATATTTTATTTTCGTGTTTTGTAATTTCTGATTCCTGGCTAAGGATGTATCCTAACTGATCAATTCCGTTCATTAAACAATATCTAGAAAAAGACTCAACAGGAAAAGATGATTGATGGCCATGCTGGGTTTGTATTAAGGTATTTTCTAAATCAATCATTACCTCAACTCCTGGATTGTTTATTAACCAGTTATGCATCTCTTTTGGAACAGTAATAGGTATAAGGCCATTCTTGAGAGAATTGTTTTTGAAAATATCAGCAAACGATGTGCTAACAATGGCTTTAAATCCATAATCAACCAAAGCCCAAGGTGCATGCTCTCTTGAGGAACCACACCCAAAATTATTACCTGCAACCAGTACTGAACAATTTTGAGACTCTTCTTTGTTAAGAATAAAATCTTTATTAGGCTGTCCTGATTCATCGAATCTCCAATCGTAAAAAAGACATTCACCAATTCCTTCTTTAGATGGAAGTGTTAAAAATCGAGCTGGAATTATTTGGTCAGTGTCCACATCTTCATTAGCCATCACGACTGTTTTTGATGAAAATTTTATTATCTTTTCCATAGTTTAATTGTTTCCAAATATTCTTGGATCTTGAACAAATCCTGATATTGCTGAAGCGGCTGCAGTTTTAGGACTAGCTAGAATCGTTCTTGAACCTTTGCCTTGTCGGCCTTCAAAATTTCGATTACTGGTACTTACAGCCAATTGACCATTGCCAACGGTGTCACCATTCATGCCAAGACACATAGAGCAACCTGATTCCCTCCATTCTGCACCTGATTGTAGAAATATTTTATCCAACCCGATTGTCTCTGCCTCAGCCTTAACAGCCTGAGACCCAGGGACAATCATTGCTCTAACACCATCGGCAACTTTTCTGCCTTCAAGAATTTCTGCTGCGTCCTTTAAATCAGATAGTCTTGAATTAGTGCAACTACCAATGAAAACAACATCAATCGGTTTTTGAAGAAGGGGTTTTCCAGATTCTACTTTCATGTAATCAAGGGCTTGCTTGAAACTCTGGTTACCTTCATGATCCGGGACTTCAGAATCTATTGGCATAACCATCCCTGGGTTGGTGCCAAAAGTTACCATAGGCTTGAGAGAATCTACGTCAATATCAACCTCTTTATCAAACACAGAATCCTTATCGCTAACCAATTGTTTCCATTTCTCAACTGCTTCATGCCAATCATCACCTTTTGGTACCATTGGTCTTCCTTCTAAGTACTCAAAAGTTGCATCATCTGGAGCAAACATTCCTGCTCTTGCTCCACCTTCTATACTCATGTTGCAAATTGTCATTCTTTCTTCTAACGAAAGAGAAGAAACTGTATCTCCACGGTACTCTATAACATGTCCAGTTCCACCGTCGACTCCAATAGTTCCGATAATTTTTAAGATTATATCCTTAGCAGAAACTCCATTATTAAGGTTTCCATTCAAATTAATGGCTAATGTTTTAGGTTTTCTTTGTAATAGGCATTGAGTTGCAAGCACATGGGCAACTTCGGTTGTCCCTATACCGAAAGCTAGAGCCCCAAAAGCTCCATGAGTACTGGTATGGCTGTCTCCACAAACCATTGTCCTGCCTGGTTGAGTTGCTCCTAATTCAGGACCAATGACATGCACAATTCCTCTACGATCACTATCAAAACCATAAAGTTCGATGCCAAAATCTTGACAATTTTTAATCATGTCTCTGATTTGCTCAGCAGGGCCCGATTCAGCAACTAAATCTAAATCCTTAATTGTTTTGATTGGCACAGTCGGTGTGGAGTGATCCATGGTTGCTAAAACTTTTTCGGGAGTTCTTACTCTTAAATTACTTTCCTTTAATTGAGTAAATGCCTGAGGAGTTGTAACCTCGTGAATCAAATGAAGATCAATGTATAAGATAGCAGGTGTGTCTTCAGTCTCAGGAACAACGACATGTTGATCCCATATTTTTTCAAAGAGGGTTTTTGGAGAATTATTCAACACTATCTAACCAACCCCAATCGTCTGGAGTTGATCCATCAAATAGTCCGAAAAAGACTTTTTGGATCTCTTGCGTTATTAAACCTCTAGAGCCGTTACCTATATTAATCCTATCCACGCTCCTTATTGGAGTGATTTCAACTGCAGTACCTGAAAAGAATAATTCATCAGCTAAATAAAGTTCCTCTCTAACAATTTCTCTCTCGATAACTTCATAGCCTTGGCTCTCAGCAATCTTAATGACTGAATCTCTGGTAATACCATCAAGAATTGATGAGCTTAGAGGAGGGGTAAAGATTTCATTATTCTTAACCATAAATATATTCTCTCCAGCTCCCTCACTTACCATTCCTTTAGAGTCAAGGCATATACCTTCATCATAACCATTCTCTTTGGCTTCAATAGCTACCAGAGTTCCTGATAGGTAGTTACCAGAGGCTTTAGCCATTACTGGAATAGTATTAGGGGCAATCTTATTCCATGATGAAACACAAACATCAACACCTTTCTCTTGTCCATCAGTTCCAAGATAAGCTCCCCATTCCCATGCTGCAACTGCGACATCAATTCCGTCATCAAGAGAAGCGTGGAGACCTAGGTCATTATAACCACGAAAAGCAATGGGTCGGATATAAGCCCCATCGTTTAAATTGTTCGTGGTAATTATATTTTTTGATGCCTGCATAATTGCCTCAATATCATATGGCATATTCATCCTGTAGATCTTTGCAGAATTAAATAATCTTTTAATATGGTCTTCTAATCTAAATATCTTTGTCCCATTTTTGGTTGAATAAGCTCTTATTCCTTCAAAAACAGCGGCGCCATAATGAAGCCCATAACTCAACACATGAATCTTTGCTTCCTCCCATGGAACAAGTTCATCATTAAACCAAATATGTTTTGTTGGTTTTAGTGGCATAATCCCCTCTAGTGTCTTTCTCTGTTTCGCTCTATTCGATTAATTACTTCTAGGTAGGCTAGGGCACCAGATTCAATTATGTCGGTGCTAACTCCATGACCTCTATAGTCTTGTCCATCAAAATTAACAGTAACGGTGACCTCGCCTTGTGCGTCCTCACCTACACTAACACTGTGAATCTCAAAATTAATCAATTCCAAATTGTATCCCGTTATTTGATTAATGGCATTAAAAACTGAATCTATAGGTCCGCTTGAACGCCTCTTTTCAGTGGCTGACTCATGCACTGTGCCATCAATCTTTCTAAGTTTTAGATCTGCCAAGGCTCCCCAAGAAGACCCAGATGATGTTTCTAAATCAACTAATTCCCATGTATTCAGCCTGCTTGTATCTGCATTAAGAACTATTGCTTCTATATCAGAATCAAAAATTTCTTTTTTTCTATCTGCAAGTTTTTTAAATTCTTTAAATGCAGGATCTAATTCATCCTTACTGATCTCAAAACCAAGTTCTTTGACTCTATCTAAGAAAGCATGTCTACCACTATGTTTACCCAAGACAAGATTTGATCTACCTATACCAACGTCCTGAGGTTTCATAATCTCATAGGTGGAAGCGTGTCTAAGCATTCCGTGTTGATGTATACCAGCTTCGTGTGAAAAAGCATTGTCACCAACAATTGCTTTATTTCTAGGCACATGCATACCCGTGATACTCGAAACCAGTCTACTCGTTGGATAAAGTTTAGTTGTATCTATAGAGGTATGGAAATCAAAATACTCTTTTCTTGTTTTAACAGCCATACACACTTCTTCAAGAGAGGTATTACCTGCTCTTTCACCGATACCATTTATGGTGCATTCAACTTGCCTAGCTCCAGATTCTAATGCAGCCAAGCTATTTGCTACAGACAAACCAAGATCATCATGGCAATGGACACTAAAAATAACATTATCGGCGTTCTCACAATTTGTAATCAGATGATTAAATAACTCACCGAACTCATAAGGGATGGTGTAACCAACAGTGTCTGGAATATTAATTGTGGTGGCACCAGCATCAATAGCAGCATTGACAACTTCAGTTAAAAAATCGTGATCAGTTCTTGAAGCATCTTCTGGAGAAAATTCTACATTGTCACAAAACTCCTTAGCCATTTTAACTCCCTCATAAGCTGCCTTGAGGACCTCTTCTTTTGCCATATTCAATTTATGCTTAAGGTGAATTTCACTTGTGGCAACAAAAACATGGATTCTTCGATTCGGGTTAGCCTCTAGTGCCTTATGAGCTTGCTCTATATCATCAGGATTACATCTTGCTAATGTACAAATCGTTGGTCCCTCAATTTCCTTAGCAATGGTATTTACTGCTTCAAAATCTCCTGGTGAAGCAGCTGCAAATCCAGCCTCAATAACATTAACATTAAGATCTTTGAGAGCATGTGCTATTTTTAACTTCTCCCCCAAAGTCATGCTACAGCCAGGAGCTTGCTCTCCATCTCTAAGAGTGGTGTCAAAAATTATTACTTCTTTAGATTGGTTCATGATTCACCCATTATTTCTTGTTAATTTTTTGATTTATCTACAATTTTATTTTTTGCAATCCAAGGCATCATTCCTCTTAATTCATGCCCTACATTTTCGATCGAATGATTTGAAGCCTGGTCTCTATAATTCTTCATCAAAGGACCAGGTTTACCATTATCACTTTCATTGCAATCATCCATAAATTCTTTTGCGAATTCACCAGATTGTATTCTTTCTAAAATTGACTCCATAACCTTCTTGGTGTCTTGATTGATCACTTTTGGTCCGCTTACATAATCTCCGTATTCAGCTGTATTAGAAATGCTGTATCTCATATTTTGAAGACCGCCTTCATAAATCAAATCAACAATGAGCTTAACCTCATGCAGACATTCAAAATATGCCATCTCAGGTGGATAGCCATTTTCAACTAGGACATCGTAACCAGTTTGGATGAGTGAAGTAAGCCCTCCACATAAAACAGCTTGCTCGCCAAAAAGATCGGTTTCAGTCTCATCTTTGAAGTTCGTTTCAATTATGCCGGCTCTGCCAGATCCTATGGCAGAAGCATAAGATAAACCAATGTCTCTAGCATTGCCTGAAACATCTTTATGGATTGCTAACAAACAAGGTACTCCTGCTCCTGACTCATACTGAGATCTAACTGTGTGACCAGGGCCTTTTGGAGCGATCATTATTACATCTAGATCTTCTCTAGGTACGATCATTTCAAAATGTATATTAAAACCATGAGCAAAAGCTAAGACAGCACCTTGTTTAATATTATCGTTAATCTCTGATGCATAAGTTTTCGATTGAAGTTCGTCAGGAATTAAGACCATAACCATATCAGCATCTTTAACCGCTTCTGGTACTGTGGAAACATTTAATCCTGCAGCTTCGGCTTTAGACCAAGATGAAGACGTCTCTCTGAGAGCAACTGTAACATCGCCACCAGAGTCTTTTAGGTTATTGGCATGTGCGTGGCCTTGTGAGCCATAACCCACAATAACTACTTTTTTATTCTTAATTATGTCTTGGTCAGCATCACTATCATAAAATATCTGCATTATCTTTTACTCCAAATTTCAAATTGCTTATCTCAAAAAAAACCCCGCTTTGTTGCGGGGCTTATTATTTAATAAAATTTTTTTTATTTCTATATGGAAGCCCCACTAGTTCTATTCTCCAGCAGAATTAGCAGTCCTAGAATTAAATTATCAAGTTCTTTTTTAGTGTTCATTGGAGCAAATCATCTTTGAAGTAAGGATTATTGTCAACATAAATCAACAATAAATTAATACATACATATATTTTTTTAGATAGAAATGCAGAAAAATTAATAAAAATTCAATTCTTTTTTTAATGAATAATTCATTATTTAGTCTTTGGAGTCTTTTTTGATTATGCTATTATCAAATCTTTCGTGGGGAAGGGAAAACCTCACATAGCTATAATCATTTCAGGGGAATTTTATATGAAACGTTTTCATAGACTAACTACAAAGATTCTAATAGGTGGTGTGATCCTTATAACATTGCCAATGATGGTTCCTGCAGAAACATTGAGCCAAGTTCTCAATGGCCAAACAGAGCGGACTCTCTTGGCACAGGAATCTCAGCAAAGAATAGATAAAGTAGTAGAACAGACCAGAAAAATGGAAGATAGATATAGAGCCGCTCTTAAAGAGATCGATGGTCTTAAAATCTATAACCAGCTTCTTGAACTACAAATTGAAAATCAAGCAAGAGTTAAAGTGGATCTTGAGCAATCAATACTTGTTGCTTCACAGATAAACAGAAATATTGTTCCAGTTTTGGTAGGAATGATTGATGCATTGGATCAATTTGTTCAAATGGATGTTCCATTTCTAATGGAAGAGAGAACAAATAGGGTCAACTCCCTTGATGAACTTATGCAAAGAGAGGATGTAACTGTTGCAGAAAAATTTAGAAAAGTTACTGAAGCTTATCAAATTGAAAATGATTACGGTAAAACTATTGAAACCTATAAAGATACCTTGGAAGTGGACGGTAAGACCCTTGAATTAGATTTCCTTCGTATTGGTAGAGTTTCTTTTCTGTATCAATCTGTGGACGGCGATGTATCAGGTGTTTGGAATCAAAAAACAAGATCGTGGGAAAACGCGGATGATAATCGAAACGGTATAAAGGCAGGCTTAAAAATAGCCAAGAAGCAGGTTGCACCTGATCTTGTTATTCTGCCTGTAGATTCAGCGGAGGCGATATAATGAAAAATCTTAAGATTATTATTGCTCTGATAGCTCTCATATCAATACCTGCATATGCTCAACAATCAGCGAACACCATAGATCAACTTCTTGACAGAGTTCAACAAGGTAAGCTCTCTGATAATAAAGAGAATCAACAAAGAGAAAGTGAGTTTAGGCAAAAAAGAGATCAGCAAGAACAAATGTTGGCTGATGCTGAAACAACTAAAGTTAATGAAGAAAATAGAAGTGCTCAATTAGAAGCTATTTTCGAGGCAAATGAAGTTGTTAATAATGAACTTCAGGATACTCTCAATGAGCGATTAGGTGCACTAAAAGAACTCTTCGGTGTAATGCAACAGGTTTCCGGTGATGCTAGAACCAGGTTTGATAATTCAATAACAAATGTTCAGTACCCTGACAGAACTGCATTTCTAGAAGACTTAGCAAAGAAAATAGGTAGCAATTCAAAGCTGCCATCAATAGCTGAGATTGAAAGGCTATGGGGTATGCTTCTCCAAGAAATGGTTGAATCAGGAAAAGTTGTTAAATTTACTGCAGATGTGATTGATACCAATGGAGCAAAGGTTCCTACAGAAGTCGTTAGAGTTGGCCTTTTCAATATTGTTGCAGATGGAAAATATCTTAATTATTCTCCAGAGACTAAAAATGTTACTGAAATTCCAAGGCAGCCAGAAGGCAGAAGATTTACTGGTAGCACTTCAGACCTATTTGATCCATCAGATGAAAAGATTGCTTTTGGTTTAGACCCAACATTAGGTGGAGTTCTAGCCTCATTAGTAGCAAGACCTAATCTTGTAGAACGAGTCCAGCAAGGTGGTATTGTTGGATATCTCGTTATACTCCTAGGCTTGTTTGGAGTAGGAATAGCTGGTCAACGTTGGTTTATTCTTCAAGCTGCTGATAAAGCTGTTACCGCTCAACTTGAGTCCAGCACTATCAGCGATGATAATGCTTTAGGAAGGGTTCTTGGTGTTTATGAAAATAATAAATCTGTCGATACCGATACTCTTGAACTTAAGTTAGCTGAAGCAGTATTCAAGGAAACTCCAGAGCTTAATAAAGGATTACTGATCATTAAAGTTATTTCAGTGGTAGCTCCTCTTATGGGACTTCTTGGTACTGTTACAGGCATGATTAAAACCTTCCAGGCTATAACATTGTATGGAACTGGCGATCCTAAACTAATGGCTGGCGGTATCTCGCAAGCACTTGTAACGACAGTACTTGGTTTGACAGTGGCAATACCGACTACACTTCTGCACACAATTGTTAGTGGAAGAAGTAGAAGGGTTACACAAATTATTCAAGAACAAGCTGCAGGTATCATTGCTAATCATTCAGAAAAATCAGGATGATTGACTACCAATAGGATTCATTAATGGGTGACATTATAATTGCAGTTAGAGACTTCCTAGAAATGGGAGGTCAGGTACTCAATATTATTGCTTTAGTCATTTTCCTAATGTGGATGTTGATATTAGAACGGCTAGCTTACTTCCAAACAGAGGTTAAAACCCTTAAAGCGAATATTCAGTCATCATGGAATAAAAGAAAGGAAAAAAAATCTTGGGCATCAGATGCAATTAGAGAACAATTGATTTCTGAGTTTAATATGTCAGCAAATCAATATATTCCAATTATTAAAACTCTTGTTGCTCTCTGTCCACTTTTGGGCCTAATGGGAACTGTGACAGGAATGATTGAAGTCTTTGATGTAATGGCTGTATCTGGCTCAGGTAATGCAAGATCAATGGCATCGGGAGTCTCAAAGGCCACCATACCCACAATGGCTGGGATGGTAGGAGCATTGTCTGGGGTATTTTTAGTAACAATACTGAATCAGAAAGTAACTTCTGAAGCAGATGATCTTGAAGATTCACTTGGATCTGATGAATAAATAATTTAGAGGAAATAAAATGAGAAAAAATCTATTTCAAGCAGCGCCAGAAGAAGAAGCAGAAATTAATTTAACACCGATGCTCGATGTTGTTTTTATTATGCTTATCTTCTTCATTGTAACTGCTTCATTCGTTAAAGAATCTGGACTAGATGTGAATAGACCTGACGCACCTACAGCTGTGAAAAAAGAAAATGCCAATATCTTAGTTGCCATAGGAGCAAATAACGAAATTTGGATTAATCGAAGACGGATAGATCCTAGAGCAGTTCGTCCTAATATTGAAAGATTGCACGCTGAAAACCCAGAAGGTTCTGTGGTAATTCAAGCGGATAAAAAAGCCTTTCACGAAACAGTTGTAACAGTTATGGATGCTGCTAGACAAGCTGGTGTCTATAATGTTTCTATTGCTGCTGAGCAAGGTGAATAAATTTGAACTATGGCTGAGATATCAGAACAAATAAAAGATAACGTCAATATAGAAGACCCTTTAACTAGGATAGCTGTAGCTGCATTTATTTCTATCTTCACTACTTTTGCTATCTTGTGGGTAATGCAGATTCTAATAGCCACAGGTAAAGGGGCCATCTCTTCAAAGTATGAAGGAAGATTTGTTGATTTTGTTCGTATTAAAAAAGATGAAGATCTTAATACAAAAAACGCTAAGCCAAAAAAACCACCAGAACCTGAAGAGCCGCCACCAGATACACCCCAGGAATTAGACGATATTGATACTACTGCAGACACCGTCAATATTGGTGCAGTGGATGCAAATGTTGGAGTAGGTGCTGGTATCGGTGGATTTAATGCTGGAGAAGGCGAGTATTTACCGATAGTAAAAGTAGCACCAATTTACCCTAATAGAGCACTCTCTAGAGGAATCGAAGGCTGGTGTATAGTTGAATACACAGTAACCAGAAATGGAACCGTAGAAAATGGCAAAGTGGTTGAATGCACAAGCAGCTTATTTGCAAATGCATCACTTAAAGCCTCATCAAAATTTAAATACAAACCAAGAGTAATCAATGGAACACCAATAGATGTTCCTGGTGTCCAACACAAGATTACCTTTGAACTGGAAAAATAATATGAAAAACAAGCTCATACCTATCTTAGTCGCATTAATCATCTTCATTGGTGTTGATGTCAACCAAACATCAATTAACTTTTCTACAGCATACGGTCAAGAAGATAACAGCCAAAGAAAAACTAAAAAAACAGGTTCGATGACAGAAAAAGTAGCTAAAAAACTAGGAGAGGCTCAAGAGCTTATTGATGCCGAACAACTTGATGAGGGTGTTGCTGTTTTAAACAGTATATTAGAATTCAAAAAATTAAGTCCCTATGAAAGAGGACAAGTTAATTACTTCTTTGCTTATGTTAGATATCTTAAAGGTGATTCAAGGGGTGCTATAACTTTTTACAAAAAAGTGGTTGCTGATCCTAATGTCCCTGACGGATTAGTGCAAGCATCAAAATTTACAATTGCACAACTTTATTTTCAACTTGAAGAGTATGCCAATGTGATAGCAGCGGTTGACTCATTATTAGTGGAACAGCCCAATAGAACAGACTTATACGTTCTAAAAGGCACAGCCATGTATCAACAGAAGAAATACAAAGAAATGATACCAATAATTCAGAAAGCTATTGCAATTGCAGAAGAGGCAAATGCATTTAGAGTAGAAAGTCTTGAAAAAGCAGTTAGAGAAACAGCTAGCAAATATCGAGTTAGATACGATAGAGATACTACTGACTCCATTACGCTCGCTTCACTTATAAAATTAAAATTACAAGAAGACTTAGCTGATACAAGAAAAAGTAGCGATAAATATGCCGAGATTGAGGAAGCAATTAAAAGTATTGAGGCAGATGCTGCAAACTTAGCTAAAGGTCCTACCAGAGAAAATTGGTGGTTATTACTAAGAGCTGCTTACTTTGAGCTTGAACAAATGGATAAAGTTAAAGAGACTCTAGAAAGACTGGTTGTTGAATGGTCTAAGAAAGAATACTGGACTCAGCTGTCAGCATTTTACGGTCAAGACAAACAAGAAAAAGAACAGATGGCCGCTTACCAAACTGCATATCATGAAGGGTTTCTTGAAAAGAGTTCTGAATTTGTCCAAATGGCTCAACTCTACTTATCGGTAGAAGCTCCCTATGAAGCAGCAAAGCTTCTTCAAAAAGCTATGGATGAAGACAAAGTAGATAAAGAAGTCAAAAATTGGAAGATACTGGCACAAGCATGGTTTTTATCTGGATATGACGAACCAGCAATAGTTGCCCTAAGAGAAGCAGCTAAACTCTCAGACGATGGTGAATTAGACATTCGTCTGGCTCGTTCTCTTAATAATATAGCTGATTACGAAGGTTGCACTAACTCAGCGAAAACTGCGATACAGAAAGGGGATCTTAAACGGCTTGATGAATCTTACATCACTCTTGGAATGTGTCAGTTTGAAATAGCCGATTTTGAAGGTGCAAAAGAAGCTTTTGCTAACGCTAAGATTGATGCAGGTCTAAGAAATGATCAAGCGCTTAAGGATTGTGCAGCAGCAGAGAATATGGGCCTAGAGGAACTTCTTGTAACAATGGAAACTCAAAAAGCTTTTAGAGAAATGAATAAAGAAATTGAAGGTAAAGTAATCAGTTGTTCAACTCCATCTTCTGTTAAAACAGTGGCTAATTGGCAAAAGTTTTTAGAAAAAGAAGTTGAGCGAGTTACAATGCTTGAAAATCAGCGAAAAGCTCTTGAAGAAATTCTAGCTACTAATGAATCAAACGCTCTAACTTTCTAATTTCTAGATTAAGTCAGAAAACATCCTAATAGCAGTAATGCCTAAAAATAATGCGAAGAGCATTCTTAGACCTTTCTGTGAAGACTTGTGTGCAATCTTTACTCCAATAGGAACCGTCATTAATGTAATAGGGACAATCAGTAAGAAAGCCATCCAGTTTACATAGCCAATAGAGAAGGGCGGAAGCAAATCAGCCATCTGAGAACCACCCAGCATGAAACCTATAGATGCAGGTACGGCGATTAAAAAACCAAAAGCAGCCGATGTGCCCACAGCTTTTTTCATATCAATTCCAGAATAATTCATAATTGGAACACTTAGTGATCCACCGCCAATCCCCATCATTGCTGAAACTAAGCCAATAAAGAACGGAGAAGCTCTAAAGATTGTTTTCGGTATTGTGATCCTCTTATTGGAGTCACTAAAAAACATCTGGATTGAAACCAATGAAGCAATTACAGCAAAGAGGAAGGTTAATAACTTAAAAGAGGAATATATTGCTAATAAACTGCCTAAAGCTGCTCCAATTATTATTGGAATAAACCATAATTTAAAAACCTGTTCATCAAAAGATCCTCTCACTCTATGCTCGACAGAGGAGCGAATGCTTGTGGGTATTATTATAAATAGTGATGTACCTACAGCTACATGCATAATAATTGATTGGTTATAGTCTAAAATGTTCAAAATATAATAAAGCAAAGGAACGATGACTATACCACCACCAACACCAAGAAGTCCTGCTAGGATTCCTGCGAGTGCTCCTGCTGTAACAATCAATAAAAGAAAATCAATTTGACTAAATATTTCCATAATTTAATGAGAAAAAAGGCCGGTATTTCTACCGGCCTTTATATTAGCAATTATCCAAATATATTATTTAGAAATCGTATCGGTAAGATACTCTCCATAATCTTGGTATATCTTGGAACTGAGTCACAAACCCAAGAAAGCCAAAATCCAGCGTAGAGTGGTAATTTATTTCATCCGTACAATTTGTACATCCAGCTGTAACTCTCCAGTTACCATCATTAGGTCGGTAAGTCATATTAACATCAACCTTGCTAACAGCAGGCCTAAAGCCAGGAGCAGTGTTATTTTGATTACTGAAATATTCATCTTCTCTATTCATAACAGCTGTGAAACTAAATTCCCCGTTTGCAACTGCTCGATCATAAAGAATCCCATATCTGTATGAGAAATCAGGTGTTCTTTTCAGATCTTTTTCAGCAATACCTTCAGCACCAGGCTTAAGATCAGTGTATTTACCATCAATTGTTGCAATATTAGCAAAGAGTGTTAAATCATCACGAACTGCGTAGAGGAATTCCCCTTCAATACCATTAACATCAGCATCAGCTTTGTTTGAGTAGACAAATCCACCTGTTGCTTGGTCAATCGCTGTGATCTGTAGATCAGTGTAATTAGCACTATAATAAGTAAGGTTTACTCTTACAGCACCGTCGTTCCACTCACTCTTCATTCCCATTTCAAAATTATCGACAAATTCTGGTCTCAAGTCTTTGAACTCAGCTGCGTTTGTCACCCTAGATGCCCAACCTGGACCTTTAAAGCTATCTGAAAGACTGGCATAGAACATAAGGTCATCGTTTGGTTGGTAATCCACAACTATACGACTAGTAAACTCATCTGTATCAATTGATAACCTAGTACCTAATGCCTCTACAGTCGCGTTATCAAATGGTGCACCAATAGCTGCTGATGGTATCCATCCGCTTCGATCCATATAATTAGATCTATCTCTTGCTGTCCAAGGGACACCATTAAGATCTACAAACTGTTCAACACTAGCTTGTCTTTCATCTTTAGTGTAACGACCACCAACTGTAAGACCCCATCCACCACCAAGATCTATAGAAACATCTGCGTAAACAGCTCTTGCCTCTGTGACGTTAGTCATATCTCGCATATAAGTGCCTGCAACAACACCTCCAAATAGATATAGGGCGTCACCAAATAACACAGCATTATCATCATCGTAATAAGATGCGCCTGCTGCCCACTGAATAGTTCCATAATTATTGCTTTCAACCTCACCAGTGAAATTTAACTCAATACTTTTCTGTATGTGATCACTTAGATTAGGAATCGAATAAGCTGGTGTTGGTTGGTCTGAGTAATCGTTGTTAAAACTGTGTTCTAAGTCACGATCTGCTGCAATTAATTCCATTTGGAAATTATCAAAGTCTATTGTGGCTTTCATACTCAATGCCATTTGTTCAGTTGCTGCCCAAGTATTTTCGAGCCCACTTTCAATAACAAACAAATCATCACCACAGCAAGCACTCAAAGCATTTGCACCAACAAGGCCGCCTGATTCGTCATTGGTATACTCAGCTGTAAATAAAAACTCAGCTCTGTCACTTAGTGTATAGAGAATCTGAGCTCGTGCACCATTAGCATCTCTTTTCCATTGGTCTCTATCAAGAGTCACGTTGTACAAGAACCCTTCACCTTGATCGAGATAGAATGAAGTAACTTTTGCAAAAATATTATCTGCTAAAGGAACATTCAACGCGGCTGACATTTCTATTGTCTCATATTCACCGTAAGCAATATCAATATGGCCTTCTGTCTGATCAGAAGGTTTCTTGGTAATAATTCTAACAGCACCGCCAGTTGTGTTCCGCCCATAAAGAGTTCCTTGGGGTCCTTTTAACACCTCAACACTCTCAACATCATAGAGCCTAGAATTGTTAGCGATTTGTCTCGAAATAAAAACACCATCAACAAATGTTCCGACAGCTGGATCTAGAGAAGCAACTGACTCATCTTGACCTATGCCTCTTATAAAGTAAGCTGCTGCTTGAGGCATTCCAACATTATTAACACCTGTCATTCCTGGGATATTTTTTACTAGGTCGATAGTATTTCCTATATTAAGTCGATCAATTTCATCTGAAGAAAAGACTTGTATAGAAATTGGCACTTCTTGCAGAGATTCTGATCTTTTTTGAGCAGTGACAACAATCTCTTCTAAAGCTCCTGCATTCTGTGCCCAAGCATTGAAATTAATTGCTAAAGCAAATAATCCACCAATAAAAGGCACAATTAGTTTTTTTACTTTCATCATATTCCTCCAATAATGGAAAAGTAGTGGTGTAATTCTATCTCAAAAAGACAAAAAATCATAAAAAACGCTGCAAGAGTTAAAAGTTATCTAAGTACCAATTCAATAATCTCTTGTTGATTCCCATGGATAATTGAACATTTTTTACCCTTAAGATGAGTTAAATTGCAGTCATAGCTTAAAGAATCTTTGTGTAGATTGCCATCAGCAAGAAAACTAACCATAGAGATACCTGGAAGCAAATAACCAGGTTTAGAAGATCTTATGTCAGACCCATCTGGTAATTCATCAATCTCTATCAAGCATTGATCTTTTATTGGTATTGCAGCAGATTTATACTTTGTATCTTCAGGGTTGCCAAAAACTCTTGAAATAGCCCTTATTCGAGAATCCATAACAGCTGCTTTTTCTAAATTAAAACTATCACAGTAAAACTCTTGCATTTGATCCATGCAAGAACCGGCCAGAATAACTATAAAGGTCTGATCAACATCGCATCGGGCTATGGGACTATCAAACTCTGGCAACTTAGATTTAAACTCAGTTAAATAAAGAATCTCGCTTGAAGGTCCGATAACCTGCATTGCCCTTATTTGATCTGTAAAGGAAAGGTCAGCTGGTGGTCCAATAATCTCAAATTCTGAATTACTCAACCTTATTGCCATTTCATCAACATTACGGACAATTAGTTCAGCCGCGTTCCATCCACCGCTTTTGAAAGGAATATATTCGCCTTGGCTCTCTTGTTTGATAAACCTAAAAGCAAAATCATTAGAGTTCTCAGGTTGCAAAACAATATAATCTGCTCCCTCAATTTTTTCTGCCTTCCATGCCAAGGCTTCTTCTTTTGAAACTTGTCCTTCGTCAACCAATCGATAGTTTAGAAAATTAACATATTGCTCGACAGATTTAGATAAATCTGAAGAAGGTATTGTTACAGCTGAAATTTTTCCAATGTTCATAATGCTATTAATTCAAAAGATAGAGAATATTACAATATTTGTATACACTTGATCTGATTAAAAAAACCAGAAAAAAGGGGAGTTCGAGAAGTGTCAAAGATATCAATACTTGAAGTTGGACCAAGAGATGGCTTACAAAGTGAGCCAGAGATCCTTCCTACTGAGGTAAAAAAGGAATTTATCACTAGAACGATTAATGCTGGAATAAAGCAAATCGAAGTTACAAGCTTTGTTCATCCTAAGAAAGTCCCTCAAATGGCTGACGCTGAAAAATTAGTAGAAAGCTTACCTGAAAACGATGACGTTACTTATATCGGCTTAATCATGAATCAAAGAGGTTTTGAGAGAGCCAGAGACTGTGGTATTGATGAAGTGGGAATGGTTATTGTCAGTACTGATACTTACAACATGAAAAATCAGAACGTTGTTACCCAAGAATCCATTGATAATTGGCTGAGTATCGCTGCTGAGGCTAAATCAGCTGGAATAAGAACAAGTGTAGTTATTGCATGTTCTTTTGGTTGTCCTTATGAAGGAGAGATCGATCCAGAACATATAGCATCAATTGCTGAACAAGTTTTAGAGGGAAAACCTGATGTTCTTGGATTAGCTGATAGTGTGGGGGTTGCCGTTCCAAGTCAAATCAAACGAACTTTTTCATTGGTCAAAGAACTTGCCCCATCGATACCATTAAGGACTCACCTTCACAATACTAGAAACACAGGTCTAGCTAATGCTGCCGCTGCCGTAGAAGCTGGTGTAAGCATTATTGATGCTTCAACAGGCGGTATAGGTGGGTGTCCATTCGCACCAAGAGCAACTGGAAACATTCCAACTGATGATCTTTTATACATGTTAGATAGATCAGGAATTGAGACGGGTGTTGATCTAAGGCAAGTGGTTAAAACAACTGACTGGCTTGAAGAGCAATTAGGTAGAGCCGTACCAGCAATGGTTCCAAAAGCTGGAATATTTCCAGAAAATGCTGAAATTAATATGCAATAAAAGTATTATTATTTTGCTAAATAATAAATTAAATAGGTTTTATAGATTAGCAAGATTTCAAAAATCATTAGGAAGAGATCAAAGATTTTTTGTTCATTACCTAATGTAAAAAAAATTAGGAGTTATTATGAGTTATCGACTAGGCGTTGATGTTGGAGGGACCTTCACTGACCTTCTTTTAATTAATGAAAAAACAGGCACGATGTGGACCGCTAAAGTTCCAAGCACTCCTGAAGATTCATCTATAGGTGTCTTTAATGGGATTAATAAAGTTTGTAAAAATGCCAGAGTAGAGCCATCAAAAATTACCTCTGTTATGCACGGAACTACCGTAGCTACCAATACTATTCTCACGGGTACAGGAGCCAAAGTAGGCTTGATAACTACAAAAGGTTATAGACAAGTACTACAAATTGCTCGTTCCTTTGTTCCTGGTGGATTAGGGGGTTGGGTAATTTACAACAAAAGTGATCCGCTAGCTCCACTTTCATTAACCATTGAAGCTGATGAAAGAATTTCTGCCAGAGGTGAGGTTTTATCAAAGCTTAAAGTTGGTCAGCTGGCTAAAGATATTAAAGAGTTGTCTAATAAAGGCGTCGAGGCAATTACGGTCTCGCTAATTAATTCTTTTGCAAACGACAAGCATGAGAAGCAAATTAGAAGCGTCATTAGAAAGAAAAAACTCCTGCCTAAGATACCAGTGTCTTTATCTTCTGAAGTTGTGCCAGAAATGCAAGAGTATGAGCGAACAATTACCACGGTTGCAAACTCTTATGTAAGACCAAAGGTGGCGGAATACGTCAAAAATCTTCAAAAAGGTCTAAAAAGAAGAATGAAAGATGTGAAACTTCGCATTTTAAGATCAGACGGTGGATTAGCCTCAGCAAAAGCCTCTTCAGATTCTCCTGTTAATCTACTCATGAGTGGTCCAGCAGGTGGAGTCTCCGGTGCTATTTGGATAGCCAAACAGGCAGGATTTGAGAATCTAATGACTTTCGATATGGGCGGAACCTCAACAGATGTATCTTTGGTTAAAAACGGGGTTGCTGAACAAACCAGAGAAACCTCCGTTGGTGATGTCACTGTGAGAGCATCATCGGTCGATGTAAGAACTGTCGGAGCAGGGGGTGGCTCAATCGCTCATGTTCCAGAATTAACAGGAGCTCTTAGAGTTGGCCCACAAAGTGCTGGAGCAGCACCAGGCCCAGCATCCTATGATAAAGGCGGGACAGAACCAACAGTAACTGATGCTAATGTTGTACTAGGATATATACCTGCTGAATATGTTGCCCTAGGTGGAGACAAGGACTGGAAAATCAGAAAAGACTTAGCAGAAGAATCAATCAAACCCGTCGCAAAAGCACTTGGCTTATCTGTGAAACAGACAGCAGCTGGTATTGTTGATATCGTTAATGAAAATATGTACGGAGCGTTAAGATTAGTCTCTGTCGAAAAAGGCTATGACCCTAGGGATTTTGCATTAATTGGTTTTGGAGGTGCTGGACCTCTACACGCTAATGCTTTGGGGAAACTTACTAGCTCATGGCCAGTTATCATTCCACCAGGTCCGGGCGTACTATGTGCCTATGGAGATGTGTCAACCAATATTCAAGATGAATCATCTATGTCGTTCATAAGAAGATTCTCACACACGAACAAGAAAGAGGTTGTTAAAATTTTTGAGGACTTAGCCAAGAAAGCATCTAAAACACTAGATGCTGAAGGCGTTTCTAAAAGCAAGAGAACAACTTCTTATCAGGTCGATCTTAGGTATCTCGGTCAAGGTCTAACAATTAACGTGGACTTTGAATTATCCGAACTTAAGAAAAAAGGACTAGATGCAATTGGAGACAAATTTGACGAATTGCATGAACAATTGTTTACCTTCTCTTTAGATGAAGAGAAAGAACTTGTTAATTTAAGAGCAGTGGTCAAAGACCAAGCACTGTCTCTAAAAGCTCCATCTGTAAAGAAAGGTGGACCTAAACCATCAAAAGATTCTGTCATCGATGATGACGCTAAAGTCTTTATGGATGGAAAAAATCAAAAAGCCACGATCTATGATCGTTCTAAACTAAAATTCGGAAATGTTATCAAAGGTCCTGCCATTGTAATGGAAATGGACTCAACGACTGTTATCCTCTCAAAACACAGAGGTAAAGTAGATAAATTTGGCAACATACTAATTACGCCACAAGGTTAAGGGAGTCAACATGCCTGCAAAAATAGTACAAAAAAATAATAAAAAATTTAAACGAGTAAAGCTAGACCCGATTACTCTTGATGTAATTGAGAATTCAATGTTTTCTGCACGATGGGAAATGGACGCAGTCCTATTCAGAACAGCAATGTCGCCGGGTATCCGTGAACAGGGTGATGAGTTCCCAATGATTGCAAACTTAGACGGAAAGATGGTAGTTGGACAGTTTGGTAGCTTTATTCATGGCTTTAAAGAAGCTTTTGATGGAACAATTGAAGAAGGTGATATGTTCTTAACTAATGACCCATATTCTTGTAATGGTGCTGTTAGTCATGCTAACGACTGGTTACTTTTAAGGCCTATCTTTAAAGATGGACGACTTATTGCTTACGCAGCGATGTTTGGTCATATGACAGATGTTGGCGGGAAAGTCCCTGGTAGTTTGCCAACCGATGCTACCCAAATATTTGAAGAAGGGGTTAGAGTGCCTCCTACAAAAATATACAAAAATGATGAATTACAAGAGGAGATTCTCAACATCATCTTGCATAATTGTCGACTTCCTATCTGGAATAAAAGTGATTTCAATGCAATTGTAGCCTCAATAAGAACTGCTGAGAAACGCGTTATTGAGATGGCCAATCGTTTTGGAGATGATATTTTTTACTCAGCCCTGGAAGATTTACTTGATAGAAATAAAAAAGCTATGGGTAAACTTATTATGAACACAGTTCCAACAGAGAAACAATATTTCGAAGATTACATTTGCGATGATGGTCTAGAAATGGGCCCCTATAGAATCAAGTGTGCAATGTGGAGAGAAGGCAAGAAAGTCATCTTTGATTTCGAAGGAACAGATCCACAATCAATAAGTTCTGTGAATTTTTTCTTGAATGAAGAAATGTTCAAAATGTTCTGTGGTGTTTATATGATTATGGTTTTTGATCCTGCCATTATGTTTAATGACGGCTTCTATGACTTGATGGAGGTTAAAATTCCTGAAGGGACATTGCTGAAACCAAACTATCCTGCCGCTTTATCATGCAGAACGCATGCTTTGGGAAGGATCTTTGATGTATTAGGCGGACTTCTAGGTCAAGGAGCTCCAGAATTCTTATGCGGCGCAGGATTCTCAGACAGTCCTCATTTAATGTATTCAGGATATGATAAAAACGGTGAATGGTATCAACTCTATATGATTGGTTTTGGTGGCGTTCCTGGTAAACCTATGGGTGATGGTCCAGACGGACACTCACTATGGCCCAGCTTTACTAACGTCCCGAATGAATTCTTAGAAAGTTATTTTCCATTAGTGATTGAAGAATACTATACCGTTCCTGACAGTGGAGGGGCAGGCTACAACAGAGGAGGGAATGCTCTGTGTACAACTTATAAATTCTTGGAACCGGGCGAAGTCTCTATTCATGACGATAGATGGCTAACCTATCCTTGGGGAGTAAACGGTGGCCTTCCTGGAGAACGAAGCACAAAAACACTCGTTAGAAAAAACGGTGACACTGAACTTCTCCAATCTAAATGTGACAGAATTGCTGTCGAAGAAGGGGATAAACTTTATCACGTTACATGGGGTGGAGGAGGCTGTGGAGATCCTTTCACTAGAGAGCCTGAAAGAGTTCAGTTTGATGTAGATGCTGGTCTTGTTACCAGAGAAGGTGCCAAAGAAAATTACGGTGTCGTTTTAAGAAAAGACTTGAGTATCAATAAAGGTGCTACGGTTAAACTTAGAGCTGAGAAATCAAAAGCCAGAGGCAAAGTTAAGCTATTTGATAAAGGCTTCTCATCAATCAAAGAATTGAAGGCAAGATGCAAAGATGAGACTGGACTAGAGGCGCCCTCTGATCCTAAATTCCAGAAATGGATGACTGCTTCTTAAAGAACTGCTGTAGCTCCTCAAAGCAATAGTAATTTATATCACTCTTTGTGATTATGGATATGCACGTCTGATTGGGGGTAGGGAATTGAAATCCCTTCTTTATCAAAGCGTTTCTTAACTTCTTCCAAGAGTGAGTAATAGACAGGAAGATAGTCTGTTCTTTTAACCCAAGGTCTAAAGATAAAGTTCACACTGCTGTCAGCAAGTTCTGTCACTGCAATTTGAGGCTTTGGATCTTTAAGAATTCTTTTTTCCTTTTTTAGGATGTCTTCTAAGATAGACCTAACTTTATCTATATCGTCTTCATAACTGCAACTAATGATAAGGTCAACTCGTCTTGTATCCTGATCTGAGTAATTAACAATACTACCGTTCATTATGCTTCCGTTAGGCACAACTACAATTTTATTGTCTGGTGTTTTAAGGACTGTTGAAAAAATCTGTATATCCTTAACGGTTCCAGCATGGTTACCTGCTTCAATATAATCACCTACCTTGTAAGGTCTATAAATTACGATGAGTATTCCAGCAGCAAAGTTTGATAATGAGCCCTGCAGTGCTAAGCCTATTGCTAATCCAGCCGCGCCGAGTACAGCGATAATTGATGTTGTCTCAATTCCAAGCTGATTTATTGCAGCGATAAAAACCAAGATCATTAAAAGGGTGTTCAGTAAATTGGTAACAAATATCCGAACTGTGTCCTCAACCTTAGATTTCTCTAGTGCGACTGTGATTAACCTTAATATGAGCTTAACAAGCTGTCGGCCAACAATAAGAATTGCCAGTGCCATTAAGAGACTAATGCCTATAGAACTCCCAATCTCAATCAAAGAGTTAATCATATCTTTTGTAAATTCTGTTTCCATTTATCTATACCCTATCTTTAGCATGATAATCAGTATTAGGCATAAGATCTATGGCTAAAGACATTCTATTTGTCATATTAAAAAAAGCAGCAACTGCTGAAATATCCCAAATATCTTGATCGTTAAATCCCTTTTCTCTTAATGCTTCTCTGTCTTCCTCAGTAATTTTTTCAGGTGATTCAGATAATTTCCAGGTAAAATCGAGCATGGCTCTATGGCGTTCTGATAATTCTGCAGCTCGATAATTCATCACCAGCAGTTCACCCAGCATCGGGTCATCAGACATATGCCTAACTGCTGCCCCATGAGCTACGAGACAATAGTAACAATGATTATAAGAAGACACGACAACCGCTATCATTTCTCTTTCAAGTTTTGTTAAACCAGATTCGCTTAACATTAAATTATTATAAAAGCCCATAAAGTGATCGAGTTTAGCCTCATCGTGTGAATAAGCCAGTAACACATTAGGCACAAACCCTAGTTTTTCATTGCATAAATCAAAATAGTCTTGGGTTTCTTGTTTTAAGCTTGTGGTATCAATATTCTGGGTGATGCTTAAGGCAGATATGTGTTTAGGTTGTGTCATTTTTTTTCCTCATTTAAGTATCATCATTAAATATTATTTCTTGATATTATTATACTTATACCAATTGCTTAAAGGAGAATATAATGCCAACCGTTTTTGTTACAGGAGCCAATAGGGGACTCGGTTACGAACATGTAAAACAATACGCCGAAAAGGGCTGGAAAGTAATTGCTTGTGCTAGGAACCCAGAACAAGCCAATGAGCTAAAAGAACTCCAAAAAAAACATGGCGATAGCTTCATTATTGAGCAGCTTGAAGTTGTTGATCATAATCGAATAGAGGAGTTAGCTGAAAAATACAGTGATGAAGCTATTGACATACTTATTAATAATGCAGGGACAACAGGACCTATGGGTGTGCCGGGTGCAATGGGATACCAGAAAATAGATAGCATGGATTATCAGATTTGGAGAGATATTCTAGAAGTAAATCTTCTCTCGCCTTTTAAAATTGCAACTGCCTTCCACGACCATGTCGCTAGAAGCGATAAAAAGATTCTTATTATGATGTCTAGCGATTTAGGCTCTGTAGAACAGAATAACTTTGGCGGTTTTTACTCCTACCGTGCCAGTAAGTCATCTTTAAATATCATCTCAAAGGGCATGTCTGTTGACTGGAATGATCTAACTGTAATTGCTTTAGCTCCCGGTTGGTGTAAAACTTATTTGGGCGGTGATGAAGCTGAAATAGAGCCAGCAGAAAGCGTCGAGCAACAACAAGAAATGTTTGAGAACATCACAGCTAAAGATAGCGGAAAATTCTTAGACCGATTTGGGGAAGAGGTCGCGTGGTAAGCTAAAAAATGACAGTAGTTGCCTTAGTTTTAAGATAAGGCTCAAGTCCTTCTTTACCAAATTCTCTACCCCAACCCGATTGTTTATTACCACCAAAAGGAATCGCTGGATCAACAGCTGCGTGACAATTAATGCTTACCTGACCAGAGTCAATCAACATTGCCATCTTATGAGCAACAGAAATGTCTTGTGTCCAAACACTTCCAGATAGACCGTAACTGGTGTTGTTGGCTTTATTAGCAATAGTTTCAAGGTCTGAATCATCAAATGATTCAGCGCATAGAACCGGGCCGAATATTTCCTCTCTGGCGATCCGCATATCGCCTTTAACATTAGAAAAAATTGTTGGTTGAACAAAATAACCTTTATCGCCAACTGATTCACCGCCCGATAAAAGATCAGCGCCTTCGTCTTTACCGATTTGGATATATTCCATAACTCGTTTCTTTTGAGTCGCTGATATCAATGGACCAAAGTCATTGGTTGGAATTAAACCGTGTCCTATCGTAAAAGCCTCTGCCATTTCTTTTACTCCTGCTAAAACAGGCTCATAGATATCTTTATGAACAAAGAGTCTTGTTCCTGCCATACAATTTTGTCCCTGCAAGAAAAAACAAGCTCTGGCAGCACCTGGTATTACTTTCTCCAAATCTGCATCAGGAAAAACAACCACTGGACTTTTACCTCCCAATTCAAGGGTAACCTTCTTTAAGTTGCCAATTGAAGCCTCAACAATCTTCTTTCCCACCTCAGTTGACCCAGTAAAAGCAATTTTATCAACATCGTGGTGTTCAGTTAAAGCTGCTCCTGCAGTTTCTCCATATCCAGTAACTATATTGACAACACCCTTAGGAATTCCTGAATTCCTTATAAGTTCTCCTAAAAAAAGTGCTGTCATTGGGGTTAACTCTGCGGGTTTTAGAATCACGGTACATCCTGCAGCTAGAGCAGGGGTTAATTTTAAGATGGCAAAAATTAGAGGTGAATTCCAAGGAATGATTGCACCAACCACTCCAATAGGCTCACGACGAGTATATGTAATAGATTCACCGTTCATTGCACCACCAGGCGAAACCGGTATGGTACTGCCATGAATCTTCGTTGCCCAACTCGCGTAATATCTCAAGAGAGCAGTTCCATGGCTTGCTATGGAGTATTGAGCCAAAGGCATCGGCATTCCATTGTCTAAAACCTCAAGTTCAGATAAAACATCAAAATTCATCTCAATTTCATCTGCTAATTTATTCAATATTTGAGCGCGATCGTGAGAAGGGATCTTTGACCATTCTCCTGTTAAAGCTGACCTTGCTGCAGCTACTGCATCATTAATATCTTCAGCATTACCAGCATCTACTTCTGAGATCTGTTCTTCTGTTGCTGGGTCGATAACTGCAATCTTATCGCCTGATTTTGATGCAACCCATTCACCGTTAATTAGGAGCTGGTGATTGGAATCCAAAAATTCTCTTGCTTGATTAGATATATTGATTTCTTGAGCTTCTGCCATGATTACCTCATTATTTCAAATTGTTAGAGTTCATAGTTTACAATGATTTAAGATTTATCCCAGATTAATATCGTGGCAGAAAAAATATTAAATAAATTAACTCAATTTGAAAAATGGATCACTTTTGCTGCATTTATGATCCTCGTTACTGTTATGTTTGCAGATGTCGCTCTAAGAGAGCTAACAGGAGCAGGATTACATTGGTCAAGACAAATTGGTGTTTACGCAAACCTTTTTGTTGTTATGTTTGGCCTTGGTGTTGCCTCGTCAGAAGCTGCACACCTAAGGCCAAAATTTGCAGACAATTGGCTTCCTAAAACTTGGGAACCCTTTCTTGAGCGATGCCAAGAAGGGTTAATGTTTGTATTTTGTTTATTATTTTCAATAGTTGCTGCTCAGGTGGTGATCGAAACCTTTGATGATAATGTTCAATCGATTGTCTTAAGAATAGCGATATGGCCCTTTCAAGCTATCATTCCCCTTGCTTTTTTTCTTACCTCTATAAGACATTTAATCTACACCTTCTATCCTAGCCTTAGACCTATAAACAACGCAACTGAAGAGCTTGTTTCGGAGGAAGTCTGATGGCAGCAGCTTTTCTACCTATTATTATTATTGTTTTATTCCTTTTAAGACAAAACCTTATTGTGATCCTTGGAACAGCAACTGCTTATGCTTATTGGGCTTTTGGTGACGGGGTAATCAGTAATATTGTTGTCGATGCATGGGACGCTGCCAATAAAGACATTCTTCTCTCAATCCCTCTATTTATTCTGGCTGGAAATATAATGTCGAGGGGAGGGATGGCTTCAAGACTAATTGACTTAATGAAATCACTTACTGCACCAATACCGGGAGGCCTAGCTATTGCAACGATTCTCTCCTGTGCCGCATTTGCTGCAGTTTCTGGATCAGGTACCGTAACTTTACTGGCTATCGGAACACTCATGTATCCAGCGCTTATTAATGCCGGTTATCCAAAAAGTTTTGCTTTAGGAGCTCTCTGTGCAGCGGGGACACTTGGCATAGTTGTACCCCCAAGTATTCCACTTATCTTATACGGGATCATGACCCAAACTTCGATAGGGGATTTATTCATTGCTGGTATTGGTCCAGCGTTACTTTTAACAATATTGATGCTTGGGTATGCAATGCTGCAAAATTTTTCTCACAGAGAAAGTTCATGGAACTTAAATTACATACTAACGTCTCTCAAAAAAGGAATCTGGGCTTTATTGATGCCCATCATTATCTTGGGCGGTATATATACGGGCTATTTTACTGCTACGGAATCAGCTGCTGTTGCAGTTGTTTATTCAATTATTGTGGAAACATTTATCCATAAAGAGATGAAATGGGAAATCTTGTTTGATGTCATAGCAGAAACTACTAAGCTTCTTGGATCTCTCTTTCCAGTGTTAATGATTGCACTAAGTTTAAATGTTTTTCTAACCTATGAAGAAGTCCCACAAAACTTAGTAGGCTGGATGAGTCAGAGAATTGATAATCCCACAACAGCGTTATTGGGCATCAACCTATTTTTGATTCTGATAGGTTGCATTATTGATATTGGTTCAGCGATATTAATACTTGCTCCAATGTTAGGACCCATTGCAAGCTCTCAAGGTATAGACCCAGTACATTTTGGAATTATTATGGTCATGAACCTCGAGATAGGCTATTTAACCCCACCATTAGGTCTTAACCTAATTGTGGCTATGGGAGTTTTTAAAGAAAAGTTTTGGACGGTATGCAAAGCAACAATACCTTTTCTGCTGATCATGCTTACTGGATTATTAATTGTTTCTTTTGTGCCTAAAATAGCATTATTTATGGTTGAATGAACGCCAGTGTAATAAAATATCTATAGACTCATTCCAGTCTAGAGAAAAAATTAAGGAGAAAATAATGACCATAATTGTAGGAGATAGAATTCCAAATGTGAATTTTACAACAATGAGTGAAGAAGGACCTAAGCCTGTAGGCTATGCAGATTTGTTTGAGGGTAAAAGAGTGGCTTTATTTGCTGTTCCAGGGGCTTTTACACCAACTTGTTCTCTTCAACATCTACCTGGTTTTGTAGAAAAGGCTGATGAGCTCACCAACAAAGGAATAGATACTGTGGCTTGTATGGCAGTTAATGATGTTTTCGTTATGGACGCCTGGGGGAAAAGTCAAAACGCAGAAGGAAAAGTTTTAATGCTCTCAGATGGTAATGGAGAATTTACCTCAGCATTAGGCCTAGAATTAGATGCCTCTGGCTTTGGAATGGGCACTCGATCACAAAGATTCTCTATAGTGGTGAATGACGGAGAAGTGGAAATTCTAAATATTGAGGACGGTGGTGAATTTAAAGTCAGTAGTTGTGATTATATGATTGATCAACTCTAGTTCAACTTGAGCACCAATAAACAGATCATTCTTAAAAAGAATCCTATAGGGATTCCCGAAGTTACCGACTTCGATACTATCGAAACAAACATTCCTGAAATCACCAAAAACCAAATATTAACTAAAACCGTTCATCTCTCTCTTGACCCATATATACGTGGAGTAATAACTGGAAGACACATTTACTCAGAAAAAGTAAATGTGGGAGACACAATTGTTGGCAGGACAGTTTCTGAAGTAGTCAAATCTAATCACACTGATTTCAATGAAGGGGATATTGTCGTTTGCTCAAATGGCTGGCAAGAATTTGGTGTTTCCGATGGTGAAGGCGTAAGAAAATTGGACCCGTCAATGGCTCCCTTAAGCACCGCCTTAGGCATCTTGGGAATGCCCGGGTTGACTGCTTACGCAGGATTGACAGTGTATGGAGAACCAAAGGAAGGTGATCACGTGGTGGTTTCAGCAGCTAGTGGTCCTGTCGGTTGCATGGTGGGCCAGATTGCACAAATATATGGTGCCAAGGCTATTGGTATAGCTGGAAGTGAAGAGAAATGCTCTGTTGTCAAAGATAAATTTGGGTTCATTGATTGCATTAATTATAAGACTGAAAACATTGAAGATCGTCTCAAAGATCTTTGCCCAGAAGGTGTGGATATTTATTTTGATAATGTTGGTGGAGAGACACTGAATATTATGACAAGAAATCTAGCTATGCATGCTCGAATAGTTTTATGCGGATTCATGACCCAATACAATCTAGATTCTCCACCACCTGGTCCAAATCTAGGGCCTATTGTTGGATCTAGAGCTACTATAAGAGGGGTCGTTGTATACGATCATTACGATAAACAAGATGATTTTATTTCTATTGCTTCTGATTGGTTAAAAGCAGGTAAAATAGATTATATAGAGGATGAGGTTTTTGGCTTAGATAACGCTCCTGCTCAATTTTGTAAGCTGATGAGAGGAGAGAACTTTGGTAAAACCATCGTCACAATTCAATAACATATTAGGGGGTTAAAATGTCAGGAGAAGATATAGCATTATTAATGCATCTATTACTTTTTGCTTATTGGTTAGGAGGAGACATTGGAGTCTTTTATTCCAGTGGTTTTGCTATCAATAAAAATCTCACGCGAGAAGCTAGGCAAACCGCGGGCAAAATCATGATGAATTTAGATCTTATTCCCAGGCTATGCTTGAGTATGATGCTCACAGTGGGCGGTATCTTGACTCATTATTACGGCATTGATCATCCACTCTGGCAGATGGTTGGCATTATTTTACTTGGGCCAATTTGGACTTGTGCATTGATATACATACATTTTAATGAAGGCACTGACTTGGTGAAAAAAATGACCACAGTTGATTACTATTTTCGCTGGATCATGGTCTTTACTCTTCTTGCCTCAGTTTTCTATGCTTTCAATTACACTGACAGACTTGATGCTGATCCTTGGGTAGGAGCTAAGTTAATTGTTTTTGCTGGACTAATCTTTTGCGGAATCATGATTAGAAAATACATTGGTGGGTTTATAAAAGGGATCCATAACATTGTTAATGACACAATCAATGAAGAGGACGATATTGCTATGGCTGAGAGTTTATCCAAGGCTAGAATATTTGTCTTAACAATATGGTTCCTTCTTTTAGTTGAAGTCTGGATAGGGGTTGCTAAGCCAGGGAAATTACCAGTTAATCAAACAGCTTCTGTAATAGAGCAAACTATTGAATTCAGGATTAATTAACTATTATTTTCTTTCTCGCCTGAAGCAATCAAAAGGTAACTCAGACCACAAAGTATAGTGGATAAAGTGACCAATGATGCAATGGGCAAGAACTGACCTGCGTAAAGTGCCCCTGATAAAATACTGAACAAACCACCGGTTACCAGACCCATTGAACTTGATAACCCGGAACTTGATCCTGCTATTTCAGGTCGATTACTTACGGCTTTTGTTAATGACATTGAGACGATAAAGCCATGTGCAAAAAACATCAGTGTCAGAGGTATTAAAATACTGACCAGATTAGTGCCAAGAAAGCTAACTAAGAGGTAAATTGAAAAACCAGCAACAAGATTAATTATTACGCCATAATTCATAACCTTCATCAAACCAATACGTGTTGATAAATTTCCACCGATATATGAGCTAATCGCATAAAGCAAAGTCATGCAACTCCAGGTTATACCGAAACCTCTTGCACCAATTCCCAAATCATTAGCAAAAACTGTTGAGGCAACAGCCAATAATGCAAAAAAACTTCCTGTGGTGAACCCATAAACCATGGTTGACCCTATGAATATCTTTGATTTAAGAAGTAAAGCATACTTTTGGTGCCAGAGAGGCTCTGCTCTAGACCTTTGCAAATTCTTATCGAGTGTCTCGGGTAATAAAAGAATCACTGGGAAGATGATCAGAATTCCCAGAACAAGTGTAACTATAAATATTCCGCTTGGATCGCCAAAAAATTCCAAAGCTAAAACACCAACCACGGGCGCTATCATCGGTGCCATACCCATAATGGCAACTACTCTCGATAATGGTTTACCAGAATCATTATCCGTTGTTGTATCTCTGATAATGGCTCTAGACATAACAGTTCCAACGCTAGCACCAAGGCCTTGCATAAATCGAGCAAGAATTAATGTTGTTAAGGTTTCGGCTTTCAGGCAGATAAACGAAGCAATTAGAAATAGAATAATGCCGTAAATCATTACAGGTCTTCTGCCAACCTTATCAGATAAAAATCCGACAATCGGTTGAGCTAAAGCTAAACCAAATAAATAGGCAGAAATAATAAATTGTATTTTTGAATAAGGAGCATCGTATTGCTGAGCAAAAAGCTCCAAAGTAGGGACAACTAGAGCCATTGCAAAAGGCGACATGCCACTTGCAAAACCTAGCAACAGAGTTGAGGGTCGATTTCTTGGCACTGGAAGGATTAGTCCAATTTTGAGAGAAGATCCGGAATAAATTCAAAAAGATCAGCAACAATTCCTATATCGGCTATTTCAAAAATAGGGGCATCAGGATCTTTATTAACTGCAACAATAGTTCCGGCATCTTTTATTCCAGCAATATGTTGGATGGCGCCTGATATTCCAAATGCAAAATAGAGATCTGGTGCAATTATTTTTCCTGTCTGTCCAACCTGCATATCATTAGGCACATATCCTGCATCCACTGCGGCTCTAGAAGCGCCAACAGATGCACCTAATTTGTCAGCAAGCTTGTAAAGTATCTCAAAATTTTCTGCGCTTCCAACTCCTCGTCCTCCAGAGATAACTACTGAGGCTACTTGAAGATCTGGTCGCTCTTTTGCTTCAGACTGTATTCCTTTAAATCTGGTGTGGGTAGGAATCTCAACAGATGGAAGATCTAAATTTATTACCGAAGCATTATTGGAGTCTCCGATATCTTTAAAAGAAGCTGGCCGAACAGTGGCAACAACTTTTTGGTCTGGATTAACTTCTATTGTCTCGATTGCATTCCCTGCATAAACTGGTCTTTTAAATGTTCTGCTGTCTATTACTTCCATAATATCTGTGATCTGACTCACATCTAAAAGAGCAGAAACTCTAGGTGTTATATCTTTTCCAAAGGTTGTCGAGGGTGCAAGCACATAATCATAGGAGGAAGCAATCTCTGCAATCACTGGAGCCATTATAGATGCTAT
>CACPJA010000001.1 GCA_902634075.1 uncultured Gammaproteobacteria bacterium | reverse complement strand
CAAAAAACTTTGGCGCTGAAATAAAGACAATCAATCTAAAAGAAGAGTTGGGTTGGCACCTTGATCTCGATGAATTAAAAAGCCTTGTGACACCAAAAACTAAACTTATCTCACTATGTAACCCCAACAATCCAACAGGGTCTGTGATGACTGATGATGAAATGACTGCAATTGCAGATATTGCGAGATCCAATGATGCTTATGTGCACTCTGATGAGGTATACAGAGGATCAGAGCTTCAGGGAGATGAAACAAAAAGCTTTATAGAATTTTATGAAAAAGCAATTGTTAGTTGTGGTTTATCCAAATCTTTTGCACACCCAGGCTTAAGAATTGGTTGGTTAGTAGCCAATGAGGAACTAATTGAGGAAATATGGGCGCATAAGGACTATTCATCAATTTGTGCTTCAGTTCTATCTCAAGAAATAGCAATAAAGATAATGGCTGAATCATCCAGGGGAAAAGTTTTATCAAGATCAAGCAAGATGCTGAAAGAGAATTTGCAATTATTCCAGTCATGGCTCGATAGCCATGATGGTTTATTTGCATTTGTACCGCCAAGGGCTGGTGGAATGGCGTTTGTTGGATACAAAATGGATATTAATAGCATGGAGCTTGCACACAAGCTTAGAACTGAACAAAGTGTTTTGATAGTACCGGGCGACTGTTATGGTATGGATGGTTATTTGCGGTTTGGCATAGGGTCGGAAGCTGCTTATTTATCTGCAGGTTTAGATAGGGTAAGTGAGGGCATAAAGTCTCTTTAGTGTATTGAATAAAGCCTTTTTAAATGTCGCTATCCAAGCTCCTGTTAAAACTCTTTTTGACTACAAAATCAATCACGCATCTAAAATAAAACCGAAAATTGGTCAGCGTATTTTAGTTCCATTTGGAAAAAAGAAAAGGCTTGGATTTATCCATTCTATAAGCAAAAAATCTAACGTAGAGAGTTCTAAATTAAAGCCTTTTATAGAGATTATTGATAAAGAGCCAATAATTGATAAAAAAACCAGGGCAATAATAGATTGGTGCTCAAAATATTATCATTATCCAATTGGAAACATATATGCTGGGGCTGTCCCAAAATATCTTAGAGAATCAAAATACCCGAAAGAAATAGGCAGTTTTTTATTTAGCTCGCTTAAGGAAAAAAGAAAAACTCTAACCAATACCCAAAAGACTGCTTTAGCTCAATGTAAAAAACATTTGAAAATGAATGAAGTTGTTTTACTGAATGGGATCACTGGAAGTGGGAAGACTGAAATATATATGAGGCTGATAGAAAGCGAGCTATCAAAAGGCAATCAAGCTCTGTTTTTGGTTCCTGAAATTGGGTTAACCCCTCAAATTTCATTCGTCTTAGGTGACCGCTTTGGTGATATGGTAAAAATTATACACTCTGGAACAAGCGCGAAAAAAAGAGCGGAAATATGGCTTGGGGCAAAAGAGGGGAAAGTTCAACTGGTAGTTGGAACAAGATCAGCTGTTTTTACCCCTTTTGCTTCACTTGGGATAGTGGTTGTCGATGAGGAGCATGATCAATCCTATAAACAACAAACCGGCCTTATGTATTCAGCAAGAGATCTCGCCGTAGTTAAGTCAAAAGAACATGGGTCTAGTGTAGTTTTAGGGTCAGCTACGCCATCTTTTGAGTCTTTACACAACGTGGATAATAAAAAGTATGTTTCCGTTGAAATGAACAAAAGGGTCTTTTCCACACCCTCGCCGAAGACAAAAGTTGTTGATCTACGTGTTCATCAAACAAATAAAGGGTTAGCTCAACCGCTGATTAACGATATAAAAAACCAACTAAAAAAAGACAAACAAGTCTTAATTTACTTAAACAGAAGAGGTTATGCCCCTTTAACTATGTGTAGTGAGTGTGGACACATAGAGGAATGCCCTAGATGTGATAGCAGTTTAGTTTTATATAAACAACGTATGCTTCTGAGATGTCATCATTGTGCTTTTGAAAAAAAGGCTTCTGATTCATGCAATCTCTGTGAAGCTGAAAATATTGTTATCGGAAAAGGGACACAAAAGATTGAAGAATGCTTGAGAGAAGAGTTTCCTAAAGAAACTGTCCTCAGGATAGATCGAGACTCAACACGCTCTATAAAAAGAAGAGAAGAAGTTTTTAATACGGCCCGAAGTGGCAAAGCTAGAATCCTTGTAGGAACACAAATGTTAACCAAAGGACATGACTTCCCAAACCTATCAATGGTTGCAATAGTAAATGCTGATCAAGGTATCTTCGGAAGTGATTTTAGAAGCGGAGAGCGTTTTGCCCAGCATTTTTTTCAAGCATCCGGCCGAGCGGGCAGAAGAGATGAAAGAGGGTTGGTAGTGATTCAAACAAACAATCCTGATAATTTTTTGCTTAAAGAAATTATCACCAAAGACTATTTGTCATTTTATTCAAATGCAATTCTGGAAAGAAAAGGGAGATGGCCGCCATACAATGGCGCTGTTTTAATAAGAGCAGAATCTATAAATAAAAAAAGAGTGTTTAACTTTTTGTCTAAAATAGCTGGTTTTTGCACTGCTATACCAAATAACACCACTCTAATTTTAGGCCCCGTTCCCTCGCCTATAGAAAGAAAACTAGGAAAATACAGGGGTCAAATATTACTATTGGATACAAATAAAAAGAAACTTCACAACACGATTAATAAAGTTGATCTGTTTTTAGAAAAAAATATTATTAATAAGATGATCAAATGGCAAATTGATATAGATCCTTTGGATATGTCCTAGCTTAGAAAATGAAAAATAAACTAAAAAAAATAATACATGTATCCCTAAAAGAAAGCGCTCTTATCGAAGAAGACTTAATCAATACTTTTGAAATAGAGATTAATCAATCCACTCAATCAGACCATGGTGATTTTTCATCGAATATTGCACTAAAAATTAGTGGTAAAGCCAATATGAAGCCTCTTAAAGTAGCTGAAATTATAAGCAAAACAATACAGCGCCCAGAGTGGCTTAGAAAAATTGAAGTCGCCCCACCAGGCTTTATAAATTTTTATGTGGATGACAGAACAAAAGCCGATCTTTTAATTTCTATCATAGAACAGGAAAACAACTATGGCTCCTTCCCAGCTAATTCACAGGATTCTATTCTTCTTGAGTTTGTTTCCTCAAACCCAACAGGGCCCCTTCATGTTGGTCATGGTAGACATGCTGCCTATGGCGACTCTCTGGCAAAAATCCTAAGAAAAGCAGGCCACACTGTAAGCTGTGAATACTATATAAATGACTCAGGAAGGCAAATTGATATTCTTATTCTGAGTGTTTTAGTGGCCTTGATAAATAAAAAAGAATCTTTATTAACGGTCCCAAATGCTTGCTACCAAGGGTCTTATATAGGCAGCCTTACTGAGGTTATTCCCAAGCAAGCTATTACAGAAATCAATAAACTCTCGCTTTCAGACCTCAAGCTAAAAGAAGCTGATGATGATAGTGAGGCAGATGCTCTTATTTCAATAATTAAAGCTTCTATTGGTGAATCTGTTTTTGAAAAAATTACAGGGGCTGTTGTGGATAAGATGCTAAAAGTAATTAAGTCAGATTTAAGTAATTTTGGTGTTGAATTTGATCATTGGTTCTCAGAAAAAACTATGATTAAGCATTCTAAAATTGATTTAGCCTTACAAAAATTAAAAACAAAAAAAGCTTTGTTTAACAAAGATGGTGCCGCCTGGTTAAAAACCACTGATTATGGTGACGACAAAGATAGGGTTGTCTTAAGAGATGACGGAAGAAGCACTTATTTTGCTTCTGATATTGCTTACCATGCTGATAAAAAAGAGAGGGGTTTTGACAAATTAATAAATATTCTTGGGTCAGATCATCATGGCTATATAAACAGACTAAAAGGTGGCCTTGCTTCTATGGATTTTGATCCTGAGGATCTAGAGATAGTTTTAATGCAGTTTGTAACACTTTATAGAGGCAAAAAGAAGGTACAAATGTCCACAAGATCTGGGGAGTTCATTCCAATGAAAGAACTCTATGAGGAAGTGGGCATTGATGCAGCAAGGTTTATTTACGTGAATAGATCATATGACCAACACTTAGATTTTGATCTGGATCTAGCAAAAGAACAAAGCAACCTAAACCCTGTTTATTATATTCAATATGCCCATGCAAGAATTTCTAGTGTGATGAAAGAAATAGAAAAAAAGGGTTACAAAAATGATCACGGCTTAGGTATAAAAAATATAGGTTACCTTGATAGTAAGCACGAATCTGAGATTATATCCATGCTTCAAAAATATCCTGATATTATAAAAACCTCGGCAGAACAGAGGGCTGTTAATAAGCTTTCTAACTACTTAAAAGATATTGCTCAATTATTTCATTCTTATTATGGCAAACAGAAATTCGTAATTGATGAAGATGAGACACGAAACGCTAGGGTTATTTTATTGCGTTGTGTTTCAATTGTTATCAAGGATGGGTTGAGCCTTCTTGGGGTCTCAGCTCCCTCTAAGATGTAATCTATTATTTTTTCTTTTTGTATTCAATCCCTAGTGACTGAAGCTTTCTATAAAGATTTGTCCTCTCCATTTCTACTCGGCGAGACAATTCACTAATTTTTCCTCCCACCAACTCTAGCTGCCTAACTAGAAAAGCTTTTTCAAACTGTCTTCTAGCTTCTTTCATGCTGAGGGTCATAATATTGCTCTCTATCAGTAAATTTCCTTTTGGCCCTTGAAGTGTAAGTGTTTCCTCTATTTCTTCCACGTTTATAATCTCTTTGTCTTTTCTGGCCAATAAAGCATGAACCATATCAATGAGTTGTTTTATATTTCCCGGCCAAGGATACTTCGTGAGCATATTTTGTGCTGCCAAACTAAATCTTCTGTAGGCTAGATCTTCTTTTTTATTGAAAAACTCAACACAAAGATCGAGTAGTTCAGGTACATCGTGAAGGTACCTTCTTAATGGAGGTATATTGACAGACTGATATTGTATAAAAGAGAATCTGGTTATCATTTCTTCATTATTTAAGCTTATATAAAAACTTAAGCTATTATCTTTATTGTTTTTGATAGCGTTTATTGCTTCATCTTGAAAAGCAGTATCTAACAAATGCATCCCCTCAATAAATATTTCAGCCTCCCTTAATTTATTAAGGCTAGCATCAAGCTCTTCAAAGAAATTGTTTGGCTCTTTGTGATCTATAGCAAGCAGGTTTAGTTGCATAACATAAAAGTTTGTATAGTTTCTGTATTTTCTGAAGTGTAAATATTTAGCCCAACCTTCTTTTTCTGTGCCGTCTTCTCCTAATAAGAAGACCATTGTTTGCTTGATTTCTTCGGTAATAGTTGCTTTGAAAATATCAGAGAATTTTTTGCTATGCTTGATTATATAAGTAAGGATATCTTCTTCTTGTTCTTGGGTTTTTTCTACAAAAACAGAATCGATTGTATTAAATAATTTCTCTATAGAAATTGGCTTTTCTATGAAATCTGTTGCTCCAAGCTTTGTTGCCTCTATTGCTGTTTCTATGGTTGCGTGTCCTGATATCATGATTACTGGAAAGTTTTTTGTTTGATCTGAAGACCACTCTTTTAATAACTCGATACCGTCCTGATCCGGCATCCAAATATCAAGGAATACTAAATCTGGTCTATGCTCATCTAGAAGTCTCTTTGCTTCTTCTGCAGAGGCTGCTGTTAATGTTTTGTAGCCTTCTTCTGCTAGAATTTCTTTAATGATATTTCTGATTTCAGCCTCATCATCAACAACCAAGATTAATTTTTGTTTTGCTTTCATCTATAAATTTTTATTTGGGGGTTGATTTACAGGAATGGTAATAATTACGCTTGCTCCTTTTGGGTTATTCTTAATTGAAATATAGCCCTGGTGCTCATCAACAATATTCTTCACAATAGCTAAACCTAACCCTTTGCCTTTTGGTTTTGTTGATACATAAGGCTCAAATACTTTGCTTACAGTTTCCTCTGTAAAACCAATGCCGTTATCTTCTATTGACAGCTCTAAGAAGGCTGTGTTGCTGATTTGAATATCCCTTGTAGCAACAGTTATTCTAGGTTTTTCAATATCGCTCAAAGCATCGATTGAATTTTTTAATAGATTATTAAGTATTTGTCTAATTTTTTTTTCATCCCCATGAATAAAGGCCTTGTCAGTATATTTTGAGGAGAATTTTATTGACTTGTGATCTTTAGAATACAAACCTATAGCTTCGTCAATTATTTTAGGTATATTTATTCTTTCTGTTTTTAATCTCGGTTGTTCTGCAAATTTTCCAAACGCGTTGACCATTTCTCTTAAGACTTCTACTTGGTTTACTATTGTGTCTGTAGAAGTAATAATAAAATTTAGGTCCTCGCCTTTGGAGGTGGAGAATCTTTTTTTAATTCTTTCGGCTGATAATTGAATTGGTGTTAATGGGTTGTTTATCTCGTGAGCCATTCTTCTAGCAACATCACTCCATGCCGCCTCTTTTTGTGCCCGCATAAACGAGTTAACAAGTGTTGTAATTTCATCTGAAGAATTATTATCATCAGCAAATCTTGGGTTCTTAATCATAGATTCAGCTTCTTTCTCAAGAGATTCAATAGGCTTAACGAGTCTATCTGCAAACTCAATAGAGCCATAAATAGCTAATAACAATGCTAAAAGCACAACAATGGCTAAAGTTAGAATATAACTATATTGTATTGGATCTTTCATGAAGCTTAATCTGCCATAGCGAGCGTAAGTTTCTTCTACTGAATCGGCCATCATGCTTAATTTTGGGTCAACACTGAAAAAAGCCTGTAAATAAAGTGGTTTCTGGTTTGATGAAAAACTTAGAACAGGAACCAATACTCGAATTAGGTAAGAACCATCTGGGCTTGAATCCAGGCTTGTCCAAGATTGTTTTAGGTTGGCTTGCTCAATCTCTAGAAGCGTTGGAATTCTTGTGCTAACCCTGCTAATTTGGTCTGACCCAGAAGCAAGGACCTGTATATCCGAGTCTAATATAACCAATTGCTCTGCCTTAGATTTTTGGACTAAATCCCTTAGTTGGAGATCAATGTTTTCAATTCCTTGAAGCTGAAGAGCGATGTTTGTAGTTTCAAACAAACCTTGTTGTATTTTTTCATCAAGGGCTGATCTGCCAAGCATTAATGCATTATTTAATCCTTGTTCGACATCTGCGTCCGACCAAACACTGATTCCTTTATTCATAAAGTTTATCGCAAAAAAGAAGAGTACCACAGCAGGGATAACTGCTAGCCCGCCAAAAGCTAATGACATTCTTAGTCTTAGTTTTGCTCCTAGTTTATTTTTTCTATAGTCATTTAAAAGATTCTTAGCGCTTAAGACCACAATAATAAGAAAAACTACAAAAGAGAGTATATTCACTACCAAAAGAGATGATTGCATTCTGTTTAACTCATTAGGATTGTCTGCAGCAAACATTAGCGCCAGAAGAGAGCCCACGCTTAAGAATATAAGAGAAAATATTATTCTTTTTGTTGTTTTAGCTTTTATCTGAATAGTTGCCATTGAATTTGCTCCAAATCTGAGTCAAGACTTTCTCTCCAAAATGAAATTGTTTTCATCCACTGAGACATTCCTTGTGCCCTAAGCCTAGAATCTAAAATTACAGTGTAATTAGCATCTAGGTCTAACAGAGAATCGTCAACAAGTGGCAGCTTTTTTATTGTGCTTAAATACTCGCTCACCTCTTCTATCATAGCCATAGAGGCCTGTCTTCCAGTGTTTTTGTTTGAAACTGTGTAACGACGAGTAAAAGCGTTAAACTCTATTGAATAGATTTGTGTTAACTCTCCAACATCTCTATCTAAACGCCAGTTTCTAATATCTACAATTTTAAGGTTAAGTTCTAAGTTAAAAACGATGCCTGATTCAAGTGCTTTAATTTGTTCATTTTCGAGGTTAAATGGTATTTCTATGTCGCTATAATAAACCCCGCTATCTATATAAGATGAACCACTTCCTTCTGCCTTTAGAGCAATACCGCTTGTTAGAGCGAAGAAGGCTATATTGAAATGTAAAACTTTTCTAAAACTAAGCATTGTTTAATGAAATGTTTTGTCTTTTAGATTAACGCCTCTTGCAAAAGCTGAAGCGTCCATAGACTCTTTTCCTGCCGGTTGAATTTTTTTTATTAGCAGGTTTCCATCGCCCGTTGAAACCAACACGCCATCTTTGTTGTGCTCTATCACAGAACCTGGTTTATTATAGTTGTTAATATCTGAGGATAAATCTGCGTCCCAAATCCTAAGGTATTGTTCTCCAAGATGGGTGAACGCTATTGGCCAAGGGTTATAAGCTTTAACCTTTCTGTCTATAGATTCTGCTGTGTCTTCCCAATCAACTCTACCATCAGACTTTTGTATCTTTTTTGAAAAAGTTGCATTGTCATGATCTTGTTCCTGAGCTTCTATTTCCCCGGACAGTATTTTTTCTAATGATTTTTTTATAATTTTCCCAGCTAAGTTTGATAGCTTTTCAGAAAGGCTTATCGAGGTATCGGTTTTATCAATGTTTATTTTTTCTGACAAAAAAACAGGTCCCTCATCAATCTGTGTTGTCATCCTCATAATCGATACGCCTGTAACTTTATCACCATTGAGTATTGCAGATTGTATTGGTGAAGCGCCTCTCCATGCAGGTAATAGAGAAGGGTGAACGTTTAAAATCTCTGAACTAAAAAGCTCGAAGAACCAATCAGGAATTAATTTACCGTATGCTGCTGATAAAAAAACATCGGGTGACAAAGAACTAAATATTTTTTTAGTTTGCTCATCATCAAAGTTTTCAATAGTTATCGTCTCAAGATCTAGCTTTTCAGCTAACTCCATTGTTGGGTTAGGTCTCTTTTCTAGGCCCCTTCCTTGTTTTTTTGGCGGTTGAGTCAAAACTATTGTTGACTGAAAGCCTAGATCAACTGTCGCTTTCAAAATTGGCAAAGAAAAGAGGGAAGAGCCCGCAAATATTATGGTTTTATCTGAAATCATTAGCTAACCCTAACTCAAACTATACTTACACTAGTTCCCTGTGGTTTCTGCGAAGATAGTTTTTTCTGTTTGGCTATCTTTTTTCTAAGCCTTTGGAGTTTTACGTTTGGAACATAATCAATAAAAAGCTTTCCGTCTAGGTGATCAATCTCATGTTGGATACAAATCGATAATAATTCGTCTGCCTTCATTCTGATTTCTGAGCCATCGATGTTTTGTGCACAAAGTTCTATTTGTTTATATCTTTCAACAGTAGCTCTTATTTCTGGAACTGAAAGACATCCTTCGCTGCTATCAACTTTCCCTGTGACCTTCTCCAGCCTAGGGTTTACAAAAACCATTGGCTCATTTCGTTTTTCGCTCACATCAAGAACAATCATTCTGACTGTTTTATTAATTTGTGGCGCAGCGAGGCCAATACCATTGGATTGGTACATAATTTTTAACATTTCTTTTGATAAAAGCTTTAATTCTTCATCAAAATTTTCCACAGGCTCAGAAAGTCTTCTTAGCCTTTCATCTGGAAACTGTAACAACTCCATATCTTTAAGCATACCTACTGTCATTCCTTTAACCAGCCATAAAAATTGCGGAGAAATATAATATCACGATGTTGTTGTTTTTTTCCAAAACATCTACTTTCCCTAGAAAATTATCTGAGTAAAAAGAGTTTGACCTTGTTCAGTTTTTGATACATGCTCAACCTATAAACTATATCTTCTATCAAATGAATCAAAACTTAAAAGAAGACTTCCTAGACATACTGCTTTATCTTTTCGAGTACTATTCTCAAGACCCAGATAGAGAATCTGGAAGTAATTTTGAAATAAGAAAGCACCTATTAGGTGCGGGCTTTGAAGAAAACGCCATCGATCATGCTATGGATTGGGTAGAAATCTTTAAAGACTCATCTAACAAATCAAAAATCGCTAGTCCTAGTAAGCTTTCAACAAGAATCTTTGCCGCTGAAGAAAGAGCCCTTCTAGATGAAGAATGTCAAAACTATATTACAAGATTAGAAAAATTCGGTTTATTGACTCCTCAAAAAAGAGAGCTTTTAATTGACAAACTAACCTCGATTGGTTTTGAGCCAATGGATATAGAGGTAGTAAAAGCACTTAGCATTCTAATGCTGTTTCAAGAACAATCCATCGAAGTAAGGCTCCATTCATATGGTGGAGAAGACTCAATTGATAAGCCAAAAACGTTGAATTAATCAATCTTTTGTATTTATAATCATTGCCTCTGGGAATAGTTGTCCTAATAAGAAACTGTAATTATGAGCAAACTTGTAATAGTTGAATCGCCTGCGAAGGCGAAAACGATAGAAAAGTATTTGGGTCCTGAATACCAAGTACTTCCTACTATTGGGCATATCAGAGAACTTCCAAAGAAAAACGCTATAGACCCTGAAAACAATTATTCAATGAGTTATATCATCAGCCCAGGGAAAGAAGATGCTGTGAAGAAAATAAAGTCTTCTGCAAAAACCTGTGATGAAATTATTCTAGCAACAGACCCTGACAGGGAAGGAGAAGCTATAGCTTGGCATGTAGCAGATATACTTACCCCTAAAGATAAGGCCGCTAACAACAAAAGGAAAATTAGTCGTGCTGTTTTTTATGAAATTAGTAAAAAAGCAGTAAATGAAGCCATAGCTAACCCTGGCGAGATAGCAATGGACTTAGTGCTGTCTCAAGAAACCAGGAGAGCTCTCGATAGGCATTTTGGTTTTACACTATCGCCTCTTCTTTGGAGATTGTTTCCTAGTAACAACCATTCTGCAGGGAGAGTTCAAAGTCCAGCACTTAGAATGATTGTGGAAAGAGAGCGTGAAATAGAGTCTTTTATTCCTGAAGAATATTGGTCAATTTCAGCAGAGCTTCAGTCTGCAAATAAATTTGAGGCGAAGCTATCAAAAATTGGTGATGAGCCAGTAAAGAAATTCACCTTTACATCTCAATCAATGGTTAATGAAAAAATTAATGGGATAAAGCTAGCCTCAGAAGGCAAGATGCTGGCAAAAAACATTGAAAAAAAGAACATTAAACGATCGCCTAAGTCGCCTCTTAGGACGTCAGTGCTTCAGCAGCAAGCCTCAAATAAATTTGGCTTCACCCCAAAAAGAACGATGCAAATAGCTCAATCTCTATATGCAAGAGAAGGTGGTGGTTTAATAACTTACATCAGGACAGACTCTATAGAAATTGATGAAGGAAAGGTCCCAAGCATAAGAGACAAAGTTATTGAACTCTATGGGAATGAGTATCTTGAAAAAAGGTATTTTAAAAACAAAAAAGAAGCAAAAAACACACAAGAAGCACACGGTGCCATTACTCCTGTGGATATTTCCCTAGCCCCTGAGCAAACCATCAATATGCTTAATGCAGACGAACATAAGTTATATACACTTATTTGGCAAAGAACAATTGCCTCTCAAATGAAAGATGCTTTGTTTGAAAGAACCACGGTTGAGTTTAGGCCCAGCAATAATGAAGACCTTGCTGTGTTCACGTTTTCAGATCAAGAGCTTATTTTTCCTGGCTATCTCAAAGCTACGAATGAGCAAGTAACAGACAATAAGCCTCCAGACATTCAAGAAAATGAAACAGTGGAACTTATAGACATCAAAACAGAACAACATTTTACTGACCCGCCACCCAGATATAACGATGCAAGCATGATTAAAACACTTGAAGAGAAGGGTATAGGAAGGCCGTCAACTTATGCGGAAATTTTATCAAAACTTACTGAAAGAGAATATGTTCTCCTTAAACAAAAGCGTTATCAGCCTTCAGACATGGGAAGGCTTGTCAGTAACTTTTTGAACACAAGCTTCTCAGAATATGTAAATGACGAATTTACGTCCAAAATGGAAGGTGATCTGGATGCAATCTCTAGCGGCACAAAAACAAAAACAGAGGTTTTAGATCAGTTTTGGCAGCCGCTAATACAAGGGATTGATAAAGTAAGTGAAACCGTCACAAGAAAAGATGTAAATCCACAGCGTCCTTTGGGACAGCATCCTGAATCTGAAAAACCAATGTTTGCTAGGATGACAAAAAACGGTCCGGCGGTTCAAATTGGTGATATTGATGCTGACGATAAATTGGAATGGGCTTCCTTAAAGGAGGGACAATCTCTGTTCGCCATTACTTTAGAGGATGCTTGCGCCCTTTTTGAAAAACAAGAAGACAATGTTCTGGGTCACCATCCTGATTCAGGTGAACCTATAATTGCTAGAGTAGCGAGATATGGCCCAACAATTCAATTAGGCACAAAAGACAATGGGAATAAGCCTAGATATATAGGGGTGCTGCCATCAGAAAACTTAGAAAACCTAACATTAGATAGAGCTTTAGAGTACCTAAGCTTACCAAAAGAGCTTGGCAAAGACCCTGAGTCTGGAGAAAGTATTTTGGTTACTATAGGCCCATATGGTCCCTATCTAAAAAGGGGCAGTAAAAACTTTAGGGCCAGGAAAGGTGCCGACCCTTTTACTATGGATCTAGATGAGGCTCTTGCCTCGATTGGAAACAATAAAGGCTCAGGAGCAATTAAAACCTTTGACGACTCACCAGTAAAAATTGTTGATGGACGATGGGGTCCTTATATCACAAATGGTAAAAAGAACGTCTCCGTGCCGAAAGATAAAACCCCAGAAGATATGGAGTTAAATGAGTGTCTTGAGCTGCTTGATAAAGCGCCTGCTAAAAAAAGGAGAGTTAAAAAATCCAAAGCCTCGAAGAATTAAGTTCTCTCCTGCTGGGTGGAGGTGTTATCGCTTACCCCACTGAATCCTGCTTTGGGCTTGGGTGTGATCCTAGAAACGAATCAGCAGTCAAAAGATTGTTAAAAATAAAAAAAAGGTCCGTTGATATGGGGCTTATTTTAGTAGGCTCAAACTTAACGGGACTCAAATCATGGATAAATGTGACAGATCAAGATAGAGAGCAAATCTTTAGTAAAACAAAAAGACCCACAACTTATTTAATTCCTGTTACCGAAAAAGCTCCTTACTGGATTACCGGCAAACACAGCACCTTAGCCTTTCGTTTTGTAAACACAAAAATAATAGCAATATTAACTGAAGCCTTAAGCTTCCCGATAGTCTCGACCAGCGCTAACTATCATGGACAAGAGCCTTTAAGAAAGACCGAAGACGTGTCTTTAGAAATGTCCTCTGATTTAGATTATATTATTGAAGGTGAATGTGGGTCCTTTAGCAGGCCATCGACTATTGTGAATATTTTAACTGGGCAGGAAATTAGAGAATAACAATGTTATATATTTATACGTGCTTTCTAAAATAGAATGGATAACTACGCAGTAATAGGCAGCCCCATAGCTCATAGCAGGTCGCCAACAATTCATCACATGTTCGCGGAAGATCTGGGTCATGAGATAGCCTATAAGAAACTAGAAGCTGATGAAAAATCCTTTGAAGAACACGTAGAGAGCTTTTTCACTAAAGGGGGGAAAGGTTTAAACGTAACATTGCCGTTTAAAAAACAAGCCTTTTCTATGAGCGACAATTTAAGCAGCAACGCAAAAGAATGTGGCGCAGTTAACACGTTAAGCTTTTCTGAAGATGGCAGAATATCTGGAGAAAGCACTGATGGTATTGGTTTAATAGAAGATTTAAAAAGCAACGAGGTTGTAATCGAAGACAAGTCGATCTTAATCGTTGGATCAGGTGGCACAGCTCAAAGCATTATTCCTCAATTGGTTACGAATGGTGCTCAGCAGATTTCACTTTCAAACCGAACCATGGCAAACGCTATAAGCCTAAAAGAACAATATATTCATTTGTTGGATATCACTTGCCTGGAGGGAGGGCTAATTAACAGAAACTTTGATATTGTGATTAACACGACCTCTGCCCATCTTGAGGGGACTCTGCCTGAGATCAACCCTGTAGCAATACAAAACTCTGTTTGCTATGACGTTAATTACAGCTATGGTGAAACCATTTTTCAAAAATGGTCTGCTGAAAATGGAGCTAAAAAATCAATCCAAGGCTGGGGTATGTTGGTTGAACAGGCTGCGGAATCCTTTTATATTTGGCGCGGTATTCGCCCCAAAACCAGAGAGATCATTGATAGATTAAGCTCAGAGCCAGAAAACTAAAAACTAATCGCACCACACGTCATACACAACAGAATAATTTGCTGCTTGCTGAGAGTAGAAGGCTGCGCCTTCATAGTCTCCGGTGTTGGCCTCTTTTCCTGCTGCTGATGCTTTCTCGATCTCATTCCAAAAATAGTCAGCAATTCCTAAAAGCTCGCCAATGCCTTGCTTCATCTCTTTGCAGTCTTGCTTACTAATCAAATCGTCATCGTGATCATGTCCGTGCTCATGTCCCCCGGCCCATACTGAGCCTCCAGCTAAAAACATAAAACTGATTAAGATAAGTTTTTTCATTTATTCTCTCCTTTATAAGCGTTTATTCTTTAAGAAAAACTAATAGATCATCGTAGCCGCCTACATGCTCGCCATCAACAGTAATTTGTGGAAAGGTCTTGGCACCTGGAAATTTCTCCAAAATAAACCCCATCTCAAAATCTTTCCCTAGCTCTTGATAGGTGAACTCTATTTCTTTTTGCTTGCACAAAAATTTTGCTTTTTCACAATGTATGCAGTCTGGTTTACCAAAAATTTCGGCCTTCATATTATTCTTTCAATAAATTATTTTTAATTTAAACTTTTATTACACACACTATTATATTCAAAAATGGGTGTCTTAAGGTAAATATGAAAATAGCAAGCTGGAATGTAAACGGAGTAAGGGCAAGATTAGAGCATGTCACAAGTTGGCTTGAGGCAAATCAGCCTGATGTCTTGGCTTTGCAAGAAACAAAAGTTATGGATGATATGTTTCCATTTGAGGCCTTTGAGAAGATCGGGTATCAGTCTATAATCTACGGTCAAAAATCTTATAATGGTGTGGCGTTATTAGCAAAATCAGAGCCAGAAAATGTCGTTGTGGGTATAGCTGGTTATAAGGATGAGCAAACCAGAGTCATCTCTGGAACCTATGATGATATTCGAATGGTTAATGTTTACATTCCCAATGGACAAAATGTTGGGTCTGACAAATTTAACTATAAAATGAAGTGGTTAAAGAATCTTCACGGCCTTCTAGAGCAACAACTTAAAACCAACAATAAAATAGTGGTTTTAGGAGATTTTAATATCGCTCCCGATGATACTGATGTCCATGACCCAGAGCTATGGAAGGATAAGGTGTTGTGCAGCGATGACGAAAGAAAATGGCTTAACAAGATCATGGGTTTGGGCTTTATAGATAGTTTTAGGTTATTTGAACAAAAGGAGGGTTTATTTAGTTGGTGGGACTATAGAGCAGCAGCTTACAGAAGAAAAATGGGTTTAAGAATAGATTTAATTTTGATCTCTGAGGCACTTAAAAAAAGCTGTGTAAAAGGCTACATTGATGAAACACCCAGAGGCCAAGAAAAACCTTCGGACCATACGCCTGTTCTGATCGAGCTAAACTAACTTAAAACTTTTTCTATCGCTTTAATTACTTGGTCGGCGTGTTCGTTTTTAAAGGTCATTGGTGGGCGAAGTTTTATTACGTTGTTTTGGGGCCCTGTTTGACCTACTAAAATACCCTCTGATAAAAGACCCTCTATTGCTTGGGAGGTTATGCTTTTTGATTCTAGCTCAACCCCAATAAAAAGACCGCTGCCCCTAACCTCTTGGATAACTCTTAATTTTCTTGCCACTGAACTAAGCCCTTTTTTAAAGTGCTTTCCCACGTTTTCTGCGTGTTCTATCAGTTTGTTGTTGTTGACAAATCTTATCACTGCTAAGCCCGCAGCAGCAGAGACAGGATTTCCGCCAAAAGTATTAAAATAACCGTGGCTTGAGTTGAATGATTTTGCTATTTCACGAGTTGTCACAACAGCAGCTATGGGGTGACCATTTCCCATTGGCTTACCAAGGGTCACTATGTCTGGAACAACTTTATCGTGCTGAAACCCCCACATATATTTTCCAGTTCTGCCGAAACCAGACTGAACCTCATCAGCAATAGCTAACCCGTTGAAGGACCTGATTAGGTTGTACATATTTTTAAGGTAACCTTTTGGGATTGTAAAAATACCCTCACTGCTAAAGATGTTATCTGCTATAAAGGCTGCTGGTGCTGACCCGTTATTTTTAAGTTTTTCTGCAGTTTTAAGACTTTCAGATATATGTTTTTCTTTGTCGTTCAAATACTTGGCTGGTCCACCAACCAAACCTATCCATTCCTCTTTTTTTTCAGTAGGACAATCTTCTGGGCTCATTTGAAAAACTGCTGTGGTATTTCCATGATACGCGTTTTCGGTAACTAAGCAGCCATTTTGTCCTGTGTGTGCTCTTGCTATTTGTAACGCTAGATCATTAGCCTCGCTACCGCTACAACAAAAGTAACAAATCTCCAGCTCATTATTAAATGTAGCTGTTATCTCTTCGGCCAACTCAATAATGTTTTCATGTATATAACGTGTGTTTGTGTTAAGAGTGGCTGCCTGTGATGCTATTGCTTCTACAACTATTGGGTTAGAGTGCCCTATATGGGCAACATTGTTATAAACATCCAGGTATCGCTTGCCATTAGAGCTTTGAAGCCAAACATCTTCTCCTTTAACTATATGCAGAGGTTCTTCGTAAAAAAACTTCTCAGCATTGCCTAAATGTTTGTTCCTTCTCTCTTTTAGATCCATGTTTTTTTAGGTCTTTTTTAGGTAGTCGGTTAGTTCCTTTGCTGAGTGGCCATATCCGCTTGTTACTATATCTTTTAGCGCGCCCCATGTTTTCTCGACAGAACCTAATATATACTCTCGATTTTCTGGGTGCTCCGAGGCTCTCCACTCAGAAATAACCAAAGACATGGCAATGCGGTTAACAATCAATCCTGGTAATAATGAAATCTCTGCTTCTGTTAAAGGGTATTCATCTTGATAGCCTGATAATAAATCGCAAGTGCCCACAAAGAGGTCTTTTTGTTTAACGGTTTGGTAAGCGGCCGCTACAGCCAAATCATTAACCAGTGGTGTGTTTACCATATCACCGAAATCAATGATGCCCGAAACCAGTTGTGGGTTGCTCTCTTTTACCAAAAGGTTGTCTGGGTTCATGTCATTGTGAATAACCTGTGTCCTTATCTGATCAAGCTTGGGGCTTATGTGTTTTGAAAAATATTCCAGGGTCTTCTGAGCCAGGTTTCTTTTATCTTGATTCTTAATAAACTCAAGTATATCGAACAGGCTTTCTGTTTCTTTTACATCCCACAAAAGTTTGTGGTTAGCGCCTGAGTGTGAGAAGTCCTTCAACCCTTTACCTAAAAGCCCTAAGAACGCGCCCATATTATTGTACAAAGCTTTCGAGTTCTTTGGTTCGCTTGCATCGCCCACAGGGACACCTTCAACATAAGAGACAACTCTAAGAAAATGCTTATTGTTGTTCACTTCTATCTGGCTGAGTCTTTGGTTGTTTTTGTCTGGGATAACTTTTGGGATATTCAAGTTAGTGGTTGACTCTAAATGCTCCAAACCTTTGTTTTGACAATCAAGAACCTCGAAGGATTCCTTTGAGTTTGAAATCTTTAAAACAAACTTTGTTTCATTTTTATTTTTAAATAAAAAGTTTTGGTCCCTCTCACTAGACAAAGGGTTTAAAAAAACAGCCTTCTCAAACCAATTAGAAAATATTTCTTCTGCTTGTTTTTTTGTAAGCTGAGGTGCTGGGTGTTGCAAAACAGGGTATGAAAATTCAGGCTTATTCATTTCTTTTCTGTATCTTTCCATATTCTTTCGACCCAAGTTTTTATTATCAAGGCCTCTTCCCAGCGGTCAGAGAGCTCTAATTGGTCTGCATCGGTAATGGCGTAACCTGGAGGGCCAAGCTCACACAAAAAATACAGGGTTTCATCGCCTGAGTTTCTGTCTTGCCACTTTTTGATTCCTTCTGACCACCATTTTTTAAAAATCTCAACCCAGACTTGGTGTTGAGGAAAGCTTAACTGGATTTGTATTTGTTCTCGAGAAGCTACTCGACCCTGAAAACAGTCTGAACGATCAAGGATGGTTGAAATGTATTGCTGATCTGTCTCACTTATTGGTGTCCACATCTCTCTATCGACCACGAAGTGGGACAAATCTGCGGTTAGCCTCATTTCAGGAACCTCTTCAATTAGCTGAAGAGAGTAATACAAATCGTTTAACAAGCTGTCCCTGTGGGTTTCAAATAAGATTTTAACCCCTGCTTTATCAGCCTCTTCCATCCAGTCATAAACCAAGGGTATAGCGTCTTTGTAATCAATCGGCATAACACCGCCAATTATGTTTACAAAACAAGCATCAAACTCTTTGGCCAGCTTCAATAGTGGGCCAAGGTCTTCTTTAGAGTATGGAAAAGCGTTGACCATGCAGCCTAAATTATTCTCAACAAAATGCTGTTTTTTCTTCTGAAACTCCTCTATCTCATGTGCCGCTAAATCAATGGTGGCGCCACTAAAGCCTGCGTCTTTTATTTTTTTAAAGTTCTGTTCATCAGAGGGTTCTTTTTTTGTGGGGTGTCTTTGCTCCATAGCCCATAACGATTGATATATTTTTAAGTTTTGCATTTTCTACTCTTCTAAAAAACTCAATATCCCTGCCTCTTCAAGCAACTCGTTTAATTTATTTTTGTCTGGAATATCCGAATATTCAGATAATAAAGCTGTGAATGACTTGGCATGATATTTTTGAACTGATGTAATTTTATGCTCAAAGGGCTTACTGTTGAGCGTTATTGATAAATGATCGTCTCCATTTTTAATAGCTTTATTGTTAGCCGCAACCCAAGGCAAAAAGGTTTGAGCAACCTCTGTGACGAGAATAGGCATTAATGTGTCCTCTAGAGAAGCCCACTGCTCAAAATCACCTTCTTTTTTTGGATCTAGCATTCTATGTATCCATCTTTTTACATTGGGAGAATCCGCTTCAATAATTTTTTTGCCTGTAACATCTGTCCATGCATTGTAAACCTGCCCCCAGAGTGCAAAATCAGCTAATGCTGGCCTTTCCCCAAAAAGATATTTTCTTTTTTCTAGGTGCTTGTTTAGCAAATTAATTAAATTCGAAAATGATTCTTCAATCGATCCCTCGGTTATTTTATTTGAACCAACAACCCATAGTCTTGACCTCATTCTTTTTTTAAAAATGCTGGCAAAGACTTGTTTTAGTATTGTTTTCAGAAGAGGGATTTTATTTGCCCAATCTGGCACAAACAGTTCGCCAAATCGCTGGCTGGCGTAGTTCTGGTCGTTAGGATATCGCCAGCGGTAGTGAAACATTTGTTTTACTGCCCACTCATCAGCATATTCTTCTATAAGCCTACTTATAAAGGCTGTTTCCGATTCTTTAGGAGTAATACTCTTTTGTGTAAACACCTGTTCCATTTTTTGTATTACAGGCGTTGAATCTTGTAATACCTTGCCTTCAGGTGTTGCTACTAAGGGGACGACCTGTATCTTGGCAAGCTTGTCAAAATCTTTCTGTGTCGCCGCATTACGAACAATCCATTTATGTGGAATCTCTTTATACCTAAAGTATGACCTCACCTTTACAGAATAAGGTGAAAGCTCAGCACCGTATATTAAATACTCTTTATCCATAATCACAAAAGACTGGTTGGTTGTTTATTCTACTTTTAATTCTTTTTCAGTTCTAAAAAACTTAAAGAAGCACCAAGTAGAGACCGCGCTAAGAAGGTGCCAGATAGCGTGCGGCTGGATCCAAGAATCGGGGTCACAAAGCAGATCTGACCATTGGTTCAACCAAATAGTGAAAGCCGCTGTGTAGGAGACAACGCCAAGGTAAAACCAGGGGGTATATATTCGTTTAGCTCTAGGAGGGCTCTTGGCGAATATGGCGGGGAGCCAAAACAAAACAACCCACCAGTACTCGGCTGTGTTTGATAATATTTCATTCGGAGAAATACCAAAAATTGCAGCTACACCAAAGCCCACAAATCCTGATATCCACCTGAATGACGGTGACCAAAACCTAAATAGTGCTTCAGAAATTATCCAAAGGCCTATAGATAAACCAAATAAGTCTAGGCCAATCCCTAGATCATCTCCATAAACCCATCTTGCATAACCATAAAGGGTAACAATAGCTGCATAGGTTAAAAGAAAGCGTTCTTGGCTCCAGCGACCCATTTCTTTCAAGTTATACAGCCAAGGAAAAATGATGTACATCACCATACTTAGGTTGTCTGCCCACTGGCCCCACTCCGTGTGAGTGCCGTGCATCAACATAGATCCTGGTCCTAGGTATACTGCTGCTCCTGCATAAAGAATGCTGACTCTGTTTAAGCCCATAAATGTGTTGTGTTTTTGGCTAGCCGCAGAATCAATGCTTAGAACCCTAAACATGCAGAGCCCTGCAAACATAAAACCCAGATTACTCAAAGCGTTGGCAGGTTCTCTAAAAATACCGTTGGTAACCCTTTCACACCACCTTGAAATATCTCCTGCTGAAAGGCCGGGTTCATACGATAAAATAATTCCGTTTGTAGCTAACACGAAATAAATGAATAAAAAAAGTGTGCTTACAACAATGGCAGTTGGAAATACTTTGCTCATCTTTTGGTTTAGGTCTGTCGTCTATTGATGAGTTCTGTTGCCGTCAAAAACACAAACAAAATATAGTTTATCTTCAGAGTCATTAACAACCCTATGAAACTTACCATCCTCGATTAAAACAACATCTCCCTCCTTAACTGGGAATTCATCCTCAATAGATAAATCGTCTCCTTTTTGAGAACCAAGAAGCATTCTTCCTTTTCCTTGAACAAAGATATAGACCTCTTCCTGGCCGGCATGGGAGTGTCCTGTTGTTTGTTTGCCTGGGTTCAAGTCTGTGCTACTTACAACAAGATTTTTTAGGTCTTTATTATCTTTTACCACATATCTGTCGTCTTCTTTAACAAGAGCTCCGCCAATGTCGTTTATATTAATCTTCATTCTTCGCCTATTGTGTAATGGTTGTATCTTATATCATCAATGTGCTTTTAACTATATTGCTCGCCTTTTTTCCTCAAATTGTAGTCACTTATTTTGCTAAAGCTTGTATTAAAAATTATTTTAAAATCGGCTCGATCTCATTCATTAATTGTGCGAGCTCTGGTTTGTTAGCTCTGATTTCTTCTAATGTCAGCCCCTCTAGCTCATGGGGGAAAACTAACCACTTGTCTGTTTCATATATATAGTAATCTGGTTGTCTGTTGGTTTTGTTTTTAGTTGGCTTAAAGTATGGGGTAGCAATTCTTATCTCTGGTGTGTTTTGTTGACAAGCGGTTTTTAGATCGGAAATCACTTGATCAATTGAAAGGCCCGTATCGTGGACATCATCCACTATGAGCAGAGAATCTTTTGATTGTAGTTTTTTAATCATATAGTTAAGCCCATAGACTCTGACGCTTTTATCCCTCTTATCAATACCTGTGTAGTATGAGGTTCTGATAGCAATATGATCTGATGCAACGCCAAGCACATTAAGGAATTCTTGGACAGCAATCCCAATAGGTGCTCCTCCTCGCCAAACACCAATAATATAATTTGGACGATAGCCGCTTTCGTAGACCTCCCAAGCCAACTTAAAGGAATCCTCAAGTAGCTTGTCTGCTTTGATGAATAGTTTATCCATGAGGGTTTATTAGCCAAAGAATCTCCCTGAAGACAAAACCTCAGGGAGAATCGTTATTAGAAGTCCATGCTTAATCGTAGCATTAATTGACGTGGGCCTATTAGCTCATCTCCAGTTGCTCCGACTCCAAAAACATCTGTAAATCTAGCGTTAATGCCGTCTTCATCTGTAATGTTTTTAGCGATTAACTCAACGTGCCAGTTGTCTGTTGAGTTTGGGTAAAAACCAAGAACTAAATCAAGCACATCGTAACTTGGAACAATGTCGGTTTGAGAGTTATTAAACACGCGATGTTTAAAATCACCTCGGTACGTGTATTGCAATGACCCTGTCATTTCTCCCCATTTTTGGTCTGTGTTCCAGTTAAGCGCGAGGTTTCCTGTAAAGCTTGGGGTTTTAGCCAAATCATTCCCTCTTACGTTTTGTATTTGCCCTGCTCGAGCTATTTGTACATCGTTGCTAAACAAACCAATGCCTTGGCCTAGAAGGGCATTAGTGGCCTTGTCTGATTCCACGTTATCGAGAGCCAAGTGGTCAGACGTTATATCAGTGTTCAACCATGCTGCTCGAACCTCTAGAACCATTGAGTCAGATAGTAAGGCTGAGAGCTCTAGTTCAGCACCATAGATTTCTGACTCAGGAATGTTGCCTACCCCGCCTTCGAACACTTCTGGGTCTGTCGCTTGGTACTGTAAGCCTTTGTAATCATAATAAAAAGCAGCTGTGTTTAGTCGAACCTTGCCATCTGCCAAATCTGTTTTTAGTCCTAGTTCAAACGCGTCAACTTCTTCTTCTGTGAATGTAGGAAGAACAACAATAGGTGCGATTACATTTTCTCGGCCATAGGTTAAATTAGAGCCTCCGGGTTTATAGCCGGTGGTGTAAGAACCATAAACCATTGTGTTGTCATCGAGGTCTTTTTCGACAACCAACCTTCCTGTCACCTTGTTGCCGTCGGTTTCCAGAATATCGGTGCCAGATCTACCATAGAAGTTGGTCACCTCGCTATAAACCTCGTCTTTGGTGTACCGCAGGCCGAACACCGTTCTCAATGATTCGCTGTGGTTCCATGTGCCCTGACTATAAACAGATACTGAATCCCGCTCTGGTGTAGAGTTTGTTATAAAACCAAAATCACCGCTATAACTGAAAACATCATCGATAGTAAAAGGGTCAAAGGTGCCGTCAAAACCAAAATCCAGTCTTTCTAAGATGCTGATCTCTATCTCAGTATTAAGATAGAAAAGCCCAGCTATCCAGTCCAACTTCCCGAAGAGCGGCTCTGAAGAAACAAAGTTAATCTCTTGGGTTGTTGTTGTTTGTTTATTGGTTTCCGGGTCATATTCGCTCGGTAGCTGAGCAAAAGGTGGTAGGTAGTTCAGATCATTTCGATCATTATCTCTTCGAACTAAAATGTCATCAACCTGATAGCTTGATAGGGCCTTAACACTAAAGCCGTCGTAATCCCATTCCAAAACAGCGCTATATAATTCAGCATTTAATTTATGCTCTGTTGTAGAGTTCTGTCGGAGTTTCCTGGGATCTGGTGTTGGGTCTAATAGTCCTTTTTGTGCAGACCCGTTTCTATCTTCATCAAAAACTTGTGCGGTAAAATTTGCTCGAAAATCATCGCGTGGCTCATAACTAAACCGAACTCTCGCAGAGATACTGTCTGCATCATCTAAATCTTGCCCGTTTGTAAGGTTGTCTGTAAACCCGTCTCGTTTGTTTGAAATAAATGAAGCTCGCACTGCTGCTTTATCATTAAGGGGTATGTTTATAAACGATCTAAGCTTGGTTAGTCCATGGTCTCCTAGCGTTAAATCAGCGGAACCAAAAACTTCCTCAGTAGAAGGCGCTGCCGTAATAACATTCATTGCTCCCCCAGTTGAGTTCTGGCCAAAAAGTGTTCCTTGTGGTCCGCGTAATACCTCGACTCGTTCAAGGTCGAGAAAATCTGTTTGGAGTGAGTATGGCGAGGCCACATAAATTCCGTCGAGGTGGTAAGAAACTGAGGGTGTTGCAATTGCGTTTTGGTTAGTTTCATAGCCCACGCCTCTAATTGTAATAACCGTTTTAAACCCCTCATTTTTGGCAACATTAACACCGGGTGCGATGGCGCTTATGTCGACAAAAGTTGAAATTTGTCGATTATCCAAGTCGTCGCCGCTTAATACGGTAACTGCTTGTGATATATCCTGGAGGCTTTCGCTTCGTTTTTCTGCTGTAACAATAATCTCTTCGAAGACAGCTCCGCTTTCTTGAGCAACAAGATTGAAACTCATTATTAAGGCAAGTGAAAGTAAATAAGTTTGTTTTAAAACGCTTCGTAATATCATTTTAGATTTTCCCCTTTTGGTTGCAAAACATAGTTAACTTTTGTTGGTGATAGAAGAACGAATTATGAGATAAACGAATCCGTTTCTTCAGCTTCCGCTTACTTGCGTCTCATTTTCGGTTTTGAACCAAATATTTTTTGCGCGTTAAGGAAATTAACCAACATGACTAATCATACTAGGGAACAAAAAGCTCTTCAATCGATGATTCTGCACAAAAGCGCTTTTTTTTATATAGACTGCAAACTAGGACAAAAAAAATGGGCCCAATTCTAGAAAAAATTTTTAAGTTAGAGTCTCACAACACCACTCCTTTAAAGGAGTTTGTAGCTGGGTTTACCACTTTTATAACCATGGCCTATATTATATTTGTTAACCCTCAATTGATGTCAGCAAGCGGGATGGACCAGGGTGCTGCTTTTGTTGGCACATGTCTAGCCGCGGCTTTCGCTTGTATTGCTATGGGGATTTATGCCAACTGGCCTGTTGGGCTTGCTCCTGGGATGGGTCTTAATGCTTTTTTCACTTATAACGTGGTCAATGAAATGGGTTATTCCTGGGAGGTCGCTCTAGGGGCTGTTTTTTTAGCAGGAGTTTTGTTTGTTATTATGAGTGTTACGCCCTTGAGGCGATGGATGTTGGATAGCATTCCTTTAAATCTTCGAATAGCGATGGGTTCAGGTGTTGGTCTTTTTATTGGTTTTATTGGGCTAAAAAGCGGCGGTCTTATTGTTGCTAATGAGGCAAATTTTTTAAGTTTAGGTGATTTTACAAAACCAGAAACATTGCTCTCCTCTTTGGGTTTTCTTCTAATAGCCATACTCTCAATTCGCAAAGTTCCTGGTGCAATTATACTTGGCGTACTCTCGGTAACCCTGGGAGGTATTTTATTAGGGCTTGTTCAGTTTCAAGGGGTGTTAGCGCTACCTCCAGATATAGCGCCTACTTTTATGAAACTAGATATTATGGGGGCGCTTGATCTCGCGATGATAAGCGTAATAATGTCCTTTCTTTTTGTAAACTTCTTCGACACAACAGGAACGCTTTTAGGTGTTGCTAATCGTGCAAAATTAGTCGGTCAGGATGGAAGCGCAGCTGGTTTAGATAAGGCTTTAAAAGCTGACAGCACTTCAAGCGTTGTGGGTGCTTTTTTTGGTTGTGCGCCTGTGACGAGTTATGTTGAAAGTTCAGCTGGTATTGAGGCGGGGGGTAGAACTGGGCTTACTGCTGTTGTGGTTGGGGTTTTCTTCTTGGTTGCAGTTTTCTTTTCTCCTTTAGCGGCAATCGTGCCTGCATACGCGACTGCAGGAGCGCTTATTTATGTGGCGATATTAATGCTCGGCGGCATGGAAAAACTCAACTGGTCTGATGCTACTGAGTTGATCCCTTCATTAATTATGATTGTTATGATTCCGCTAACTTTCTCAATTGCCAATGGGATTGCGTTAGGGTTTATAGCTTATGTATCGATCAAGATAGCTGTGGGTGATCTGAAAAAGATTTCCTCGGGTGCCTGGTTTTTGTTGGTTGTATTCCTAGCTAAGTTTATTTTTTTGTAAGCCTTAAAAAGAACTTCTTTTAAGAAAACTCGTTCTTTCCATCAAAATAAACTGTGTTTTTTATTTCGGGTGGCTCTACCACACATTTTAGGTTGACGCTGTAAGAGTCTGGGTGTGAGCGGGGTTGATAAAAACTCTTTATTCCACATTTTTTGCAAAAAAAATGTTTTGCTTGTTTCGTGCCAAAAGAATAGTCGGTTATTAGCTCATTACCATGAATAATCTTGAAATCTTTGTGGTTGATAAAAAGGTGTTCGTAATCAAGTATTTTGCATATTGAGCAGTTACATTTCCAGATTTCGACGGGCTCATTTGTATAAAATTTGAATTTTATGTCCCCACAATGACAGCCGCCTGAATACTCTTTCATAAACTTATTTTGATAAAGGTTTTTTCATAGTTTATCAGCTTCACGGGTCTGCGAACCGACGTCTGCGGCGATGGTGTTGGGGACGAGCATGGTCAAGGCGTAGTGAGCTATTTTCCATTCGCCGTTGATCAGCTGGACAACCCCGGTCCCTCTGCAATGTCCTAATTTTTCATTGAGCAGAATTTCATCAAACCAGCGTGTATTGCCATCTCCCTCCCAGTTGCGCTCGACTACTGCGTAGGTCCATCCATGACCGTCTGCAAACGCTGGTTTGGCATAGGTTTTAAATTCCTCTATGGTCCAGCGCTCTGTTTTGTCTGTACCCAAAAAAACGGCATCTGGGCTATAGCGGGCAAAGTATGTCTGAAAATTACCTTCGTGTGCGTCCTGGTGAAGGCCATCTAAGAGAGCATTAAGTTTTTCTTGGGCCCAGCCATTGTGTGAAAACATCAACAAGATTATGAGTATTATTTTTTTCATCTTTTTAATAGCGAATCATATCCACTGGTCGCTTGGTGCCGTTATTTCGCTTTCAATGTTTCCCGTGTTTACTACCTCCTTGGGTTCAATCAGCATTATCTTTGCTTCTTTCTTAGCAAAAGGTCGGTGCTTTTTACCCTTGGGGACAACTATCATTTCTCCTTCATTAATTTCAATAGTTTCATGTTCAAACTCAATGCCAATTTTTCCTTCAACAACAATAAAGACCTCATCAGTATCCTCATGCTGATGCCATATAAAATCGTTTTTTATTTTGACCAACTTAAATTGATAATCATTCATCTCTGCAATAATTTTCGGAGACCATTGCTCATGGAATTTATCAAATTTTGATTTAAGGTTAATTTTAGTCGTCATTGAGTGTTTTTAAACAGTGGTTTAATTTCATTCTTTATTCTGTATATGGATGGTTCCAGGCAGGATAGCAAAAAGCATTATAATTGTTGCCCAATAATCAATACCTAAAGATTCTTCTGATAAATAATCCTTTACTCCAATCATAACTAAAATGATTATCATTCCAATATTAAGATAAAGCATAAATTTTTTAAGTTTTAGTTTGTTAATCATTGTTTAAGATTATTCCACCGTAACGGGCTGTTTTGGAACAGTAAACAATAATTTCAAAGCTAGCCTGCTATTTTTTTAAATATTCCACCTGTCATCTCAAGAACACGTTGGCGAGACATGATTCTTGTTAGGTTATATAAAAAGCGATTTCTACCGCCGCAAAGAACGTATTGCTTGTTTTTCTCAAAAGCCTCTAAACACTCATTGGCAACTTCTGGAGAGGTTTGCATAGCACCGCCAGCCGCTGAGCCCTCTCGTTTTTGATACCTTTTAGTAAGTTTTTCCGATTTTTCTGTAGCAACGCTTGCAAATTCTGACTCCGTACCCCCAGGCAAAAGAGCCATTACTTTTATTCCTTTTTCTTGGTACTCGTAACGAATTGCCTCTGAAAACATTAAAACATATGCTTTTGAAGACGAATAAACGCTTGCGTAAGGAATTGGCAAAAGAGATGCCATCGATCCAACATTGATAATACCTCCGCCACCTTGTGTCACCATATCCGGAATGTATAAATGACAAAGATCAGTAAGGGTGGTTACATTAAGCTGTAACATTTTTGAATAGTCATCTCTTTCATGGCTTGTCAGTTCTCCCCAACGACCGTAACCAGCATTATTGATAAGAATATCAATATTTAAACCTGCGGATTTGATTTGATCATATAATTTTTTACCGGATTCAGGCAGTGATAAATCTTCGACAAATATGTGGGCCTTTCCTCCAGTATTTTCAATTTTTTGAGCCAATGCTTCTAGTCTGTCTTTCCTTCTTGCGGTGACTATTACTTCTGATCCTCTTCTGGCTAATTCTTCAGATAAGGCATATCCTATGCCTGCAGAAGCCCCAGTAATTAATACTTTTTTCCCGTCATATATCGACATTTATCTCTCCCTTAAAAATGCTTCATGTTTAATTTACTATTGTGACTTACTCCACCACCTAAGTGATCTTTTCTGCAGTGCCTATAGAATCATATCGTCTTTTCAATAATAAATATAAATAGTAAGCAATAAATGGTTCAGCGATCACAACTAATCCAATGAGTCCGTTGTCACCAAGTGTATTCAAAAAACCTAGTAAGTTTCCAAGGATTAAATTTGGTATAAAGAATCCAGCCAAGATTCCACAGTAAATTAGTATTGCTGCTAATAACCAAGAAGCAAAGTTCAAGAAACACAATGACATAGGTATGAAAATTATGACTTTCCTTACCGTATCCATAGTTTATCCTTTTTAATTATCTGTTTTCTTCTACTCCACAGTAACAGACTTAGCTAAGTTTCTTGGCTGATCAAGGTCTGTCCCCCGATGACATGCAACCTCGTAGGCCAGCAACTGAAGTGGAACCGTATAAACAATTGGTGCGTTATATGTTCCACACTCTGGCATTTTTATAAACTTACCTCTTTTAATTTCTATTTTAGATTTAGCGTTGCCAAACACATATAAAGTTCCGCCTCTAGCTTTTACCTCTTCTAGGTTAGATAGTAATTTCTCTACCAAGCTGTCCTCTGGTGCCAAAGCTACAACTGGAATTTTGTCGTCCACTAAAGCTAGTGGCCCGTGTTTGAGTTCGCCGGCTGGATATGCCTCTGCATGGATGTAAGATATTTCCTTAAGTTTTAGAGCCCCTTCTTGAGCTATAGAAAAAAACATTCCTCGTCCTAAGTAGAGAGCGTTATTTTTTGAGGCAATATTTTCTGTAATTTGATCTATGTCTGCCTTAAGGGCAAAAGCTTCTTGTAATAATGAGGGTGTGTTTCTTAAATCTTGGGTTGCTTCTGCTCTTTTGTCTTTATTTATGTCTTGGCTTTTAGCAATTGAAATAGCGAGCATTAGTAAAGCTGCGAGTTGGGTAGTAAAAGCTTTTGTCGACGCTACGCCTATCTCAGGACCTGCATTGGTAAACATTTTCCAGTCTGCATCTCTTGCCATTGTGCTTGTTGGAACATTACAAATCGAAACGGCGCCTAGATATTCTTTTGATTTTGCATACTCTAAAGCTGCAAGCGTGTCTGCTGTTTCTCCAGACTGGGAAATAGAAACAAACAAGGTGTTTTCTTCCACCAATGGGTTTCTGTATCTATATTCGCTAGCAAAATCAATATAACAAGGTGTTTCGCAAATATCCTCAAACCATTTTCTTGCTGTTTTGGCTGCGTGCAAGCTAGTGCCACAAGCTACAAACTGGATTCGTTTGACCTCTTTAAAAGCATCGCTTGAACCAAGGCCAAAAATATTATTTAGAACATCGTTTTCACCAAGCCTACCGTTGATTGTGTTGCCCACTGATTCAGGTTGTTCATATATCTCTTTTTCCATGAAATGTTTGTAGCCGCCTCTAGATGTTGCTGTAGCTGTTGCTTCTATCAAAGTTTCATTCCTTTGAACCTCTTTGGAGGTCTCATCAAATATCTTTATTTTGTCTTTGCTAATCTCAGCAAAATCGCCGTCTTCCAAAAGATAAAACCCTTCAGCAACGCTAGCTATAGCTAAAGGATCGGATGCGACAAAATTTTCCTCTATACCCCTTCCAATCAAAAGCGGGCTTTTTTGTCTGGCAGCAAAAACCTTTCCTTTTTTATCCTTGTCAATTACAGCTATGGAATAGGCGCCTTTAAGCTCTTTGGTGGCTTCAATCATTGCTTGCGTGGTCTTTCCTAACTTTTGTTTATAAAAGTGGATTAAGTGTGCGATTAACTCGGAGTCTGTTTGTGAGATTATTTTGTAACCTTCTTTCTTTAACCTGGCTCTTATAGACTCATGGTTTTCGATGATGCCATTATGAACAATGTAAACCTCGTCATTTGATCCGTGAGGGTGTGCGTTATCCTCTGAGGGTTCGCCGTGAGTTGCCCATCTTGTGTGTGCTATACCTGTTTTTGCTTTAGGTTTATGCTCAACCATCATCTCTTCAAGGTTTGATACCTTGCCCAATGCTCTTAACCTAAAGACTTGTTCTTTTTGGTTTAGCGCTATTCCTGCTGAATCGTATCCACGATACTCCATTAACTGTAAGCCCTTTATTAGGATTTTACCCACGCTCCTGGAAGAGGTAGCACCAATAATTCCACACATTATTTTTTATCCTTGTCTTTGGTAGGTCTTTGCCAGCCGTCGATGGTTTTTTGTTTGGATCTTTCGAGCGTAAGCTTTCCTTTGGGTGCAGACTTAGATATTGTCGATCCAGCTCCGATGGTTGCCCCGTCTTCTATTAAAACTGGTGCAACGAGCTCTACGCCAGAGCCAATAAAAACATTGTCACCAATCTGGGTATCGTGTTTGTTGGCGCCATCATAGTTGCAAGTAATAGTCCCTGCGCCTATATTGCTGTCTTTGCCAACCGTTGTGTCGCCCACATAAGTCAAATGCGGTACTTTTGACCCTTCTCCTATGGTTGACTTTTTTATTTCAACAAAATTGCCGACTCTTGATTCATTCTTGAGATCTGACCCAGGTCTTAATCTTGCGTATGGTCCTACAATACAGTTGTTTCCTATTTTGCTGTTATCTACTGTGCTGTATGGTTTAATCTCGGTGTTTTCTCCGATATAGCTGTTGGATATTGAAGCAAACGGTCTTATTGTGACCCCGTCGGATAACTCAACATCTCCTTCAAATACTGTGTTTACATCAATATAAACATCTTTGCCGCATTTGAGGGTCCCCCTAATATCTATTCTTGACGGGTCGCAAATCGTAACGCCTTGTTCCATTAGGGCATCTGTTAGCTCTGCTCTTTTTAATCTTTCAGCCTCTGCCAGATCTTTTTTGTCATTCACTCCAAATACCTCGCTGCTACTTGTAATAATTGTGTCAACTTTAAGCCCTTTGTTGTGGGCCATTTCTATAGCATCAGTAAGATAATACTCTCCTTTTTTGTTTGACGCACCTAAGCCGGAAAGAAGCTCTTCAATGTGCTCTCTTGAAAAGGCAATGATCCCTGAGTTAATTTCATTAATTTCTTTTTCTTCGTCATTACATTCTGTCTCCTCTACAATCGCCATTACATTGTTTTGCTCATCTCTTTTTATGCGTCCATAGCCGTATGGGTTTTCAAGCTTTGTCGTTAAAACCAAGATGTCTGCCTTCTCAACCCCTTCTTTTAGGAGCTTAAGTGTTTTTGCCCTTATCATTGGCACATCCCCAAGTAAGACTAAAATATTATTACCCTTATCAAGGGTTGGGATTGCTGCTTTGACAGCATCTCCGGTGCCCAGGGGTTTTTCTTGGGCTACAAGCTTTATTTCACTGAAGTTGGTTGCTACGTTTTTTACTAAATCCCTATGCCCTGGAGAATGAACAACGATTGTTTGATCTGGTTTGGTTTTCTCTACCTCTGATAGAACGTGAGACAACATAGGCTTACCTGCCAAGGTTTGCAGGGCCTTAGGTTTGCTTGAGGACATTCTAGTTCCTTGTCCTGCCGCCAAAACAATTACTGAAATACTCATAATTCTACTTTTAATAATAAAAAAAGGGGGCACTAGTTTACATAGAATTTGTGTCTGTTTACTAGTTTTAAGGGTTTAAAATAAGGTTACTTTTTTCCCTTTAGTTTTTTGACAGCGCTATATCTAGCTGCGGCCTCTGCAAGCTGGGCCTGCGCTTGTTCTAAATCTTCTTTTTTGTCTGCGCCTTGTAGAGTCTGCTCTGCTTGGTTTTTTGCCTCAAGCGCTGCCTCTTCATCTAGCTCATCAGAGTGAGTTGCCGAGTCTGCGAGTATAGTAACCATATGTGGTTGTACCTCTAGGATGCCGCCTGTTACATAGATATATTCTTTGTCTTCGCCTTCTTTATGAACCTCAACCTCTCCTGGTCTAAGTGTTGTGAGCAGCGGTGTATGCTTAGGAGCAATGCCCAAGTCGCCATCTTTTCCTGGAGCAATAACCATGGTTGCCTCTCCAGAGAAAATGGCTGTTTCTGCACTAACAATTTCTAGTCTGATTGCGCTCATAAACTACATTTTTTTGGCTTTTTCTACCGCCTCTTCAATTGTTCCAACCATATAAAACGCTTGCTCCGGTAGGTTGTCGTAATCGCCAGCAACAATTCCCTGGAAAGCTTTAATGGAGTCCCTCAATGATACGTATTGTCCGGGCGAACCTGTGAACACTTCTGCGACAAAAAACGGTTGGGATAAAAATCTTTGGATCTTTCTTGCTCTTTGAACAGTAAGCTTGTCTTCTTCTGATAGCTCATCCATACCAAGGATCGCAATAATGTCTTGGAGCTCCTTGTATCTTTGTAAAACCTGTTGAACCGCTCTTGCAGTATCATAGTGTTCTTGGCCTACAACTCCCGGGTCAAGCTGTCGACTGTTTGAATCCAATGGGTCAACAGCGGGATAAATACCCAATTCTGCAATAGATCGCGCTAATACCACGGTCGCATCAAGGTGAGCAAATGTTGTTGCTGGAGACGGGTCTGTTAGGTCGTCTGCAGGTACGTATACAGCTTGAATTGATGTGATAGATCCTGTTTTTGTAGAAGTAATCCTCTCTTGGAGAACACCCATCTCTTCTGCCAAGTTTGGTTGGTAGCCGACCGCTGAGGGCATTCTTCCAAGTAATGCCGATACCTCTGTGCCTGCAAGAGTGTATCGATAAATATTATCAATAAACATAAGGACGTCTCTTCCCTCGTCTCTAAAGTTCTCAGCTATCGTCAGCCCTGTCAAAGCAACTCTAAGTCTGTTTCCTGGGGGCTCGTTCATTTGACCGTAAACAAGGGCAACTTTATCAAGCACATTAGATTCCATCATTTCATGGTAAAAATCATTTCCTTCTCTTGTTCTCTCTCCAACTCCTGAAAAAACCGAGAAACCATCGTGTTCTGCAGCGATGTTTCTGATCAGCTCCATTACTGTTACTGTTTTGCCTACACCGGCGCCGCCAAACAAACCAACCTTGCCGCCTTTCGCAAAAGGGCAAAGAAGATCAATTACCTTAATTCCTGTTTCCAACACATCAGCTTCTGTTGATTGTTCCTCAAAGGCAGGTGCTTTTGCGTGGATAGGTCTGCTTGCCTTAGCGCCAACAGGTCCTTTTTCATCTATCGGATTTCCTAAAACATCTAGAACCCTTCCTAGGGTTTCTTGTCCAACGGGCACGCTGATGGCTGCTCCGGTGTTCTCAACCTGAAGTCCTCTTTTAAGGCCCTCGCTTGCTCCCATTGCAATGGTTCTAACTATGCCATCACCAAGCTGTTGCTGGACCTCAAATACCAAATCCCCTTCTTTGAGGGTAAGTGCGTCGTATACGCTTGGTATTGCTTCTTTTGGAAACTCAACATCCACTACTGCTCCGATTACTTGTACGATATTTCCTATGCTCATTTTTATTATCCTTTCTATTTAAACTGCAGCTGCGCCGCCAACTATTTCTGAAATTTCTTGGGTGATTGCCGCCTGCCTGGCTTTGTTGTAGTCCAGCTCAAGCTCATCAATTAACTTTCCGGCGTTGTCTGTTGCGCTCTTCATGGCAACCATTTTTGCGGCCATTTCACAGGCTACGTTTTCGACAACGGCTCTATAAACCTGGGATTCGATATATCTCATTAATATATAATCCAACAGCTCCTTTGAGTCTGGTTCATATATATAGTCCCAATGTTTTTGCATTTCTTCGCTGTCCTGTGGCTCGATTGGAAGAAGTGTTTTAACCTCTGGTTTTTGGGTCATCGTGTTCACAAAATTATTATGCACAATAAAGAGCTGATCAATATTCCCTTCAATGTATTCATCCAACATGGTTTTGATAGAGCCAACCAGGTCTTCAACTTGTGGGTCTTCTCCAAGATGCGTGGCCGCTGCCACAACATCAACATCGATTGATCTAAAGAATTGAGCGGCCTTTGCGCCAACAAGGCAGAGCTTAGAGTTAACTTGTTTGTTCTTGTTTTCTCTCAGCTCAGCAATAAGGTTTCTAAACATATTCACATTTAGGCCGCCACACAATCCTCTGTCGGAACTGACCACAATATACCCTGCTGTTTTAATCTCTCGCTCTTCAAGAAATGGGTGTTTGTAGTCTGGGTTTGCTTTATAAATATGCCCTATGACTGCTCTTATCTTGTCAGAATAAGGAAGCGCTTTTTTCATGGTTTCTTGAGTTCTACGCATTTTACTCGCCGCCACCATTTCCATAGCCTTGGTGATCTTTTGAGTGTTTTTTACGCTCCCAATTTTAGTTCGTATTTCTTTTTCGTTAGCCATCTTCTAGTAGGTTCCGGTAGATTTAAAGCCCTCGATGAATTTTTTTAGTTCGCCTTCAATTTCATCGTTATAGTCTCCCTTATCATTGATCTTCTGAACAAGGTCTGGAGCTCCATCTATAAAGCTTGCGTGAAGTGCTGCTTCGAAATCGACAACTTTATCAGCTGGCACATCATCAAGATAGCCCTCATTTGCTGCATACAAAGAGACAGCCATCTCAGCAACGGTGAGAGGCGCGTACTGCTTTTGTTTCATCAACTCGGTTACCCTTTGGCCTCTTTCAAGCTGTTTTCTAGTGGTCTCATCAAGATCGGATGCAAACTGAGCAAATGCTGCAAGTTCGCGGAATTGTGCTAACGCCAGTCGAACACCTCCTCCAAGTTTTTTAATTATTTTTGTTTGTGCTGCCCCACCTACCCGAGAAACAGATAAGCCTGCATTTATTGCTGGTCTTATACCCGCATTAAATAGGTCGCTCTCTAGATATATTTGTCCGTCTGTAATTGAAATCACGTTGGTTGGCACAAACGCGGAAACGTCTCCTGCTTGGGTTTCAATAATTGGAAGCGCTGTAAGCGAGCCTGTTTTGCCTTTGGTTTTTCCGCCTGTTTCTCTCTCAACATACTCTGCATTAACCCTCGCGGCTCTTTCTAAAAGTCTTGAGTGAAGATAAAAAACATCTCCTGGGTATGCCTCTCTTCCAGGAGGTCTTCTTAATAGGAGTGAAACCTGTCTATATGCCCATGCTTGCTTGGTTAAATCGTCATAGATAATTAATGCGTCTTCGCCTTTGTCCCTAAAATATTCTCCCATCGCACAGCCAGAGTATGGGGCAATGTATTGCATTGCGGCTGAATCAGATGCTGCGGCATTAACAATAATGGTATGCTCTAACGCGCCTTCTTCTTCTAGTTTTTTCACGACATTTGCAACGGAGGAGTTTTTTTGTCCGACTGCAACATAGATACATTTGATGCCCGTGCCTTTTTGGTTAATTATGGTATCAACAGCAACTGCTGTTTTTCCTGTTTGTCTGTCTCCAATGATTAGTTCTCGTTGGCCTCTTCCGATTGGAACCATGGCATCGATTGATTTTAAGCCCGTTTGAACGGGTTGGTCGACTGATTGCCTAGAGATAACGCCTGGAGCAACTTTTTCAATTGGTGCTGTTTGCTCGGTGGCAATTGGCCCCTTCCCATCAAGAGGTGTTCCTAATGAGTCAACAACGCGTCCCAGTAGGCCTTCTCCAACTGGAACCTCCAGAATTCTGTTTGTTGTTTTTACCTCGGCTCCCTCAGAAATATGGGTATAGTCCCCCAAAACCACAGCGCCGACCGAGTCTTGTTCAAGGTTTAGTGCCAGACCAAAAGTATCGCCTGGAAACTCTATCATTTCCCCATACTGGACATCGTTTAATCCGTGTATTCTAGTAATGCCGTCTGTTACAGACACGACTGTGCCTACATCAGATGCTTGTGCTTCATGTTCGAAGTCTTTAATTTGTTGTTTTATTAGTTCGCTTATTTCAGATGCTTTAATTGCCATCTTTATATCCTTATTTCATTAGTTCGTTAAAATTCGACTCAGTTCATCTATCTGGGATCTAACAGAAGCGTCGGTCATATTGTCTCCAATCTGGATTTTAGCTCCGCCGATCAAAGATTCATCGGTTTTGGTCGTTATGTTTACCGTTTGGTTGAATTTGCCCTCTAGCGCAGCACGAATGCTGTCCAATGAATCTTCATTGATTGGGCTAGCTGCTGTAATTGTTGCTTCAACAACTTTTTCAGAAGCTTGCTTCATTAGTTCAAACTGTTGTTTTATTTCTGGCAATGCCTCCAATCGGCCGTTTTGAGATAACAATGACAAGAAATTCATTCTGTCTGCGGAAGGTTCAAGGCCTGATGCTTTATTGGAGATGCTAAAAATAGTCTTAGTGAGCGCTTCTTTGTCGGTGGTAGGAGATTTAACAAGATTTAACATTGCGCCATCCTGAACAACAGTAGCTGCTGCTTCAAGAAACAAAAGCCAATCTTCTGTTTGTCCATCTGTTTTAGCCACTTCAAAACTGGCGTTTGCATAGGGTCGAGCTATTGTTTTTATTTCAGACATAATTACAGTTTCTTAGCTAGGTCATCGAGCATTTCTTGGTGGTCTGAAGCGCTGATTTCTCTAGACAAGATTTTTTCAGCCCCGCTTACAGCCAACCCTGCGACCTCTTTTCTTAATCCTTCGCGCAGTTTGGACAGTTCTTGAGCCGCCTCATCATGTGCGGTTGAAATAATTTTATCTCTCTCGTTTGTGCCCTCAGATTTGGCTGACTCAACAATGCTTGATGCTCTTGTGTTCGCTTGGTCAAGGATTGTTGTTGCCTGTAGTTTTGCCTCTTTGATTAGTGTGTTTACTTCTGTTTCTGCTTCACTAAGCTTTTTTTGTCCTTGTTCAGCTGCCGCTAGGCCATCAGAAATGTTCTTGTTTCTCTCTTCAATGGCCTCCATGATCATTGGCCAGATAAACTTCATACTAAAAAGCACGACAACCGCAAAGACGGTCATCTGAATCAACAATGTTGCGTTTAAGCTCATATCTTCTTTCCGTTTAGTGTTATCTTGTTTTTATCAGAGGTATGGGTTCGCAAAAAGTAAGAATAGCCCAATACCCACGCCTATCATTGTCACCGCGTCTAATAGGCCGGCAACAATAAACATTTTGACTTGTAGCATTGGAACCATCTCTGGTTGTCTAGCAGAGCCCTCAAGAAACCTTCCGCCAAGTAGGCCAAAGCCTATTGCTGTTCCTAAGGCGCCCATTCCGATCAGTATGCTTACCGCTACTAATGTCATGCCTTGTACAAATTCCATTTTTATCTCCTTATATGTTAGTGGTTAAAATTAGTGTTCCTCATGCGCCATGCTTAAATAAACGATGGTCAACATCATAAATATGAAAGCCTGTAGCAAAATTATTATTAGGTGAAAGAGTGCCCAGATTAGCCCTAAAACAAACTGCATCAGCGCGTAAGGGATGACGCCAATATCAAACAAGTAGGTAATTCCCTGTCCAGCAGTAAATATAGCAATGATCATGAAAATTAGTTCTCCAGCGTATAAGTTACCGAAGAGTCGCAAACCCAAAGAAATTGGTTTGGCTATCTCCTCAATCACCTTTAACAACAAGTTAAAAGGAAGCATTGCCTTACCAAAGGGCTGAAAAGCAAGCTCTTTTGCAAAACCGCCGAGCCCCTTAATTTTGATGCTGTAATACAGAATTAATAAAAAAACTGTTACTGACAAACCGAATGTTATATTCAGATCAGCGCTGGGCACGACCCTCATATACTTAATATTCATCATCTCCCCTGCTTTTGGCAGCATATCGACAGGCAAGAGGTCCATAAAATTCATAAGAAAAACCCATATAAAAATAGTGAGCGCCAAGGGGGCTATTGTTTTGCTGGAGCCGTGATATGTGTCCTTAACCTGCTCATCCACGAACTCGATGATCATTTCTATAAAGCTTTGCCCTTTTCCTGGTATTCCTGCGCTTGCCTTTCGGGCGAAGGCGTAGAAAGTTAATAGAAACACAAACGCCATAAAAACCGAATAAAAAACGCTGTCTATATGTATTGGGCCAAGAGGTGAATCTACCACGCAGTGAGAAAGGTGGTGGGTGATGTATTCATTCGCAGAATACTCGGTCTCATAAGGCTTTCCAAAACAGCTATAGCCTTCTGTTTCTGCGGAAAACGAGTTTGTTGGAGCAAAAAGAATCAAAAACAATAGAACGCTGGTGTTAAGAAGTTTGAACATTTTTTATTTTTATGCCGCTAATAAAGATAACCAATATATAAAAACGGCAACAATATAACCTATTATTAGTGGGAAAAACATCGCTTTTATTAAGATAATAGCAACTCCAAAAAAAACCCCTGTTAGTAGAAACTTAAAGGCCTCCATAAGATAAAGAGAGTTTAAGATTTTTCTTGGTTCTTGGTGTCTCTTTTGAAGAACGATATTCATAAAGTTTACTGATGTTATAACCGCAATAAGGCTGCCTAACAGTGATGATTTTGCGCTAGTAAAATCTGAAAACATGAGAAAAAGGAACGCTGTAAGAAAACCTATCCCTAGCTGTGAAAACAAAATACCAATTGATATTTTTCTTGGGCTAGCTGCGTCCATTTTGACTCGTTTTATTTGATTTTATTAAGGATACCCTCTAACTCATCTGAACTGGAGTAGTTTATTGATAGGGTTCCAGACCCTGAGCGGTTATGCTTTATGCTGACTTTTGCTCCAAATCTAGAGGTCAGGGTTTTTTCAAGATTAAGTATGTCTTGGTCTTTGGGTTGCTTCTGTTTTGTGTTTTTTGTCTTGCCTTCTACAACCCCCTTTACGAGTTTTTCTGTTTCTCTTACTGAAAGCTTTTTTTCGGCAACTAGGTTAGCGACCTCTAGCTGCATAACACGATCTTGGATAGATAGGAGCGATCTAGCGTGCCCCATATTAATCTTAGCGTTGTTTAGAAGTTCTTGAACCCCGCTTGGCAAATCCAATAATCTCAATATATTAGAAATACTTGCTCTTGCTCTTCCAACAGCGTTAGCAACTTCTTGGTGGGTCATTTCATACTCAATAATCAGCCGATTAAATGCGTTTGCTTCCTCTAGTGGGTTTAGGTTTTCTCTTTGTATGTTCTCTATAAGAGCAACTGCCACAGCGTCTGAGTCGCTAATTGTTTTAACAACGGCTGGAATGCTTTCTAAGTTGGCCAACTGGGCGGCTCTCCACCTTCTCTCACCAGCAATAATTTCATATCTAACGCCCGTTTGGGAGTCTTGGACTGCTCTTTTTCTTACTACTATTGGTTGAAGCACGCCTTGTGCCTCGATCGAGCTTGAAAGCTCCTTAAGCTGCTGCTCGTTTATTTTTTTTCTTGGTTGAAATGGCCCAGGCCCTATTTCTTCAATTGGTAGCTCGCTTAGAGATTTTGGGTTAGGTTTTTCTTGTTCTTGGGCTGCCCCACCCAAAAGAGCGTCAAGACCACGACCTAAGCTTTTTCTTTTTTCTGCCATTTAATTCCAGTTTATCTATATCTTTTTATGATTCCATGGTTTTTTTTGTCACCTCTTTAGCGAGAGACAGGTAGGCCTTAGAGCCCAGGCATTCTGGATCATAAGAAACCGCTGACATGCCGTGGCTAGGCGCCTCTGCCAAGCGAACATTTCTAGGAATAAACGTCCAAAATAACTTGTCGCCAAAATATTTTTTCAGTTGTGCTGAAACCTCAACCGAAAGGCTGTTTCTTGAGTCAAACATTGTTCTAAGCACTCCTTTTATTTGCAGGTTAGGGTTTATTGTTTCTTTGATTTTGTAGATTGACTCTAAAAGACCCGACATCCCCTCAAGAGCATAGTATTCACACTGGACAGGGATAATTATTTCGTTTGCTGCTGCAAGCGCGTTTAATGTCAAAATATTCATCGATGGTGGTGAATCAATCAAAATATAGTCAAACTCTCTTGAGATGCTGTTAATTTTTTCCTTGAGCACAGATTCTCTGTTGTTGGTATTAAGCAGTTCAATTTCTGCTGCCATTAAATCGCTATTTGAGGGCAACAAGGTGAAACCGTCGTGCTGTGATGTGACAAAGCAGTCCTCGATATTTTTGAGCCCCATTAATACATCGTAAACACTGGCCTTTTCTATGCTTCTGTTATGGCCTGAGGCACTGGTTGCGTTTCCCTGTGAATCCAAATCGACTAATAAGGTTTTGTAATTAATCCTTTGTAGTGCCGCGGCCAAGTTAATTGAGGTTGTGGTTTTTCCAACCCCTCCTTTTTGGTTTGCAACTACGATGATTTCTGGCATATTATTTTCGTTTTATTATGCACACAGCGTGTCTGTCTGCATCAAGATAGGGTACATTAATTTTTTTTGTTTGTAGAACCTCGAAATTTTTAGAGGTTTTTTGTAGTTTAAACTTTTCTGCCTTCCCTTTCATGGCAATCGCCATTCCTTTTTTTGGCAGAAGGTGTCCGGCAACATCTATAAAATAATCGATGCTTCCCAGCGCTCTTGAAATTATAGTTTCTGGTTCATTGCTTGCGTCCACTTCCTCAGCTCTTTTGTTTATGACCCTAACGTTCTTTAGTTTGAGTTGTTTAACCGCCCTTACCAAAAAAGCTGCTTTCTTTTGTTTGGATTCAATAAGCAAAAACTGTTTCTTTGTAAACGCTATTGCAAGGGGTATGCCTGGGGTCCCGCCACCGCTACCTATATCTGCAATTGTCTCTCCCTGAATAAGCTCGTAAACACTCAAAGAGTCTAAAAGATGTTTTATTGTTGCCTCTTTCGTGTCGGTAATGCTTGTCAAATTATATTCTTGGTTTGTTTCTAAAAGAAGCCTTAGGTAGTTAAGATTTTTTTCTATTTGGTCGTCCGATAAGGAAAGGCCTATTGTTTCTAGTCCGCTTTTAAAGATTTCTCGCTCTTTTTTTAGGTTGGGTGGTATCAAGAAATTTTAATGATTGTTCTGCCCGTAATTCTGGCATCAAGAAGTCCTTGGAACTCAGGTATTGCGTCTTCTAAAAGAACCTCTTTAGTGATAATTTTTTCAATATCGACCGGGATCATTTTCTCAGCAATCTGTTCCCAAATCATTTGTTTGAAATCATTGGGCAGAATTGTGGAGTTAACCCCCAGCAGGTTTACCCCTCTTAAAATAAAGGGCATTACGTTCGTTGAAAGCTTGAAGTCTGCAGCAAGCCCGATGCTTGCAACGTTTCCTTCTGGTTGTGTTGCCCTGAGAAGCCAAGAAAGTGTTTCTCCTCCGAGGTTGTCTATAGCTCCGCCAAAGACAGCTTTTTCTAGTGGGCGTGTTCCAATCTCATTCTCGCTGGCAATAATTACTGAAGATGCGCCTAATTGTTTTAAATACTCTTCGTTTTGTTTTTTTCCTGTTATGGCGACTGCTTCATACCCCATAGAAGAAAGCATGTTGGTTGCAATGCTGCCAACACCTCCTGATGCGCCTGTAACAGCAACAGGTCCCATGTCTGGCCTCTGGTTGTTTAGTGTCATTTTATAAATTGCCAACCCTGCTGCAAACCCTGCTGTTCCAATTGCCATAGATGTCCTAAGATCCATTTTTTCTGGCAGCGCTATCGCTGCTTCTTTGGTAAGCCTTGAATACTCTGCATAGCCGCCATCATTTGTTTCACTAAGCCCTGAACATGCGGCAATTACTGGATCCCCTTCTTTAAATCTCGGGTCTTTTGATTCAACAACAACTCCGGCAACGTCTACGCCCCCGACCAAGGGAAAGCTTCGGAGTATCTTTCCTGCGCCTGTGACGGCCAGTGCGTCCTTGTAGTTAATTCCAGAATAGCTGTTCTTAATAACAACCTCGCCGTCAGTAAGATCCTCTAGAGAAATTTGCTCTAGTTTTGCTTGGGGTTTTTCGTCTTCTTCGTGAATTCTTAGTGCTAAAAATTTGCTCGGCACACTAGGCATTGTTTGCTCCTTGTTTTTATTTTGCTACATACTATCAGAAGACGAATTAGAGCGTGCTCTTCTAGCTTTATATTTTTTTTGCTCTAGCTCAGGATCAGGAAGCGGCACTGAGCTTAACAGGTTTTTGGTGTAGTTTTTTTCGGGGTTGTTAAAAACATGGCTTGTCGTTCCTTTTTCAACTATTTCTCCGGTCTTCATAACAATAACTCGATCACATATCTTTCTAACAACCGCTAGATCATGGGCTATAAAAATCATTGTCAGTTTTTTTTCTCTTTTAATCTTTAAGAGAAGATCAATTATCTCTCCTCTAATTGAAGCGTCAAGAGCGCTAACCGCTTCATCGCAAATTAGAAGTTGGGGTTTGGGCATTAGCGCTCTAGCGATTGCTACCCTTTGGCATTGGCCGCCTGATAGTTCATGCGGGTAACGGCCCAAATAATCTGCGCCTAAACCAACCTCAGTAATGCCGTTTTCAATGTCTTTGTCTTTAGAGTCTTTGCTCATGGCTGAAAAAAACGAATTGAGCGGCTCAGCTAGAATCTCGTAGACTGTCATTCTTGGGTTTAAGGATGAAAACGGATCCTGAAAGACCACCTGTGTTTTTTTGTGGGCCTCTTTCATTTTTCTTTTATTGATCTCTGAGAGGTTCTGCCCAAAGACTTCGACTGACCCAGAGGTTGGTTTCTGTAGCGCCAAAAAGGTTTTTGCTAATGTGGATTTTCCGCTTCCAGACTCTCCAACAACACCCAAAACTTCTCCGTCATAAACCTTTATTGAGATATTGTTAACCGCGATCAACTCTTCTTTGCTGCTGAAAAGCGTCTGCTTTGGCATCTCAAAACTGACCGTGGTTTCGTTTGCGGACACCACGACATCTTTGTTCTGTTTGGGTTTTGCCTCTTCTTCTTGGTCTTCATAGATGCTTACCTCTCTCGACTTCTCAAGCAGCTCTTTCGTGTAGTCTGATCTTGGGCTATAGAAAATTTGGTTGATACCGCCGTATTCTTGAGGGTCGCCGTTTTTCATCACTAAAACGTTTTGGCAAGTTCTTGCCACAACGCCCAAATCATGAGTGATCAAAATAACCGCCATTGAGAATTTTTCTCTGACCTCCAAGATAAGATCTAAAATCTTCTCTTGAACAGTGACATCTAGGGCTGTTGTTGGTTCATCTGCTATTAAAAGGTCTGGGTTTGTTAGAAGAGCTGAGGCTATCATCACTCTTTGCCTCATTCCACCAGAAAGCTCGAACGAATAACCTTCATAGCGCTGAGCTGGTTTTGGTATCCCAACAGAATCCAACAACTCTATACACCGCTCTTTGGTTTCGGCTTTCGCGTAATCAGGTCTATGTTGTCTCAAAACCCCCGACATTTGTTGTCCTATGCTTATATATGGGTTCAAAGAGCTCATTGGGTCTTGAAAAATCATCCCAATTTTATTCCCCCGAACCTTGTTCAGCTCAGCAGATGAAAGGCCAATTAGCTCTGTATCCTTAAATATGACGCTACCGCTGCTTCTACCATTGCTCTCTAAAAGCCCCATAATTGATAAAACGGTTTGGCTTTTTCCAGAGCCAGATTCCCCAACAATACCCAAGATCTCGTTTTGATCTAGGTTAAAACTAAGGTTGTTGACAGCATGTATTGTTTCGCCTCTGCTGCTAAAAGAGACGTTTAGTTTTTTAACTGAGAGAAGACTACTCATTACCCCTTGTCCTGTCTTTGGGGTCTAAGGCATCCCTTAGGCCGTCGCCAATAAAATTAAAACAAAACAGTGTTGTCGCAAGAAACAGCCCAGGGAAAAGAAGCATCCATGGTGAAGACTCCATCTGTCTTGCTCCCTGGTTAACTAAAGCCCCCCAGGAGGTCATTGGTTCCTGAACGCCCAAACCCAAAAAACTTAAAAACGACTCAACCAGAATGACTTGTGGAACCGTTAGGGCGACATAAACTACAACGATGCCTAGCAAGTTTGGAACAATGTGTTTGTATACTATTCTTATTGTAGAGGCACCGCCTGTTTTGGCTGCGTCGACAAACTCTTTTCCTTTGAGGTTCAAGGTTTGTCCTCTTACAATTCTCGCTATATCAAGCCAATTGACGGCGCCTATTGCTACAAAAATAAGAAATATGCTTCTACCAAAAAAGACCATTAACAAAATTACAAAGAATAAAAACGGCATTGCGTAGAGGACGTCAACCACCCTCATCATCAACGCGTCTACTCTGCCTCCCAAAAAACCAGAAACGGCGCCATAGGTTACCCCAATAAAGACACTAACAAGCGTGGCAACAAGGCCGACCATCAAGGATATCCTGCCGCCGTACATCACACGCACAAAAAGGTCTCTCCCAAGATCGTCTGTTCCGAAGATGTGTCCATTCATAAGGTTGGGTGCAGTTGAAATTTGATACCAGTCGGTTTGGTCAACTGCGAACGGGCTAAGCATTGGACCAAACAGCACCAAAACAACCATGCTTAACATAACCGAAGCGGAGACAAGAGAGGCCCTGTTTTTTTTCAGTGCGGACCAGGCATCCGAAAGCAAGGAATTGTTATGGTCTTGTTTCATCTGCTTGTTTTTATTTTGGGGTCTATAAAACCATAAATAGTGTCTACAATCAGATTAAAGGCGATAATTAAACACCCGTAGAAAACGACAACGCCCATTACTAGTGTGTAGTCCCTATTCAGAGCGCCTTGAACAAAATATCTTCCAAGGCCGGGCAGACCAAAAATTTGTTCCACCACAACAGACCCTGTGATAATAGCTGCTGTAGCTGGTCCCAAATAAGACACCACGGGTAGCAGTGTTGGCTTTAAAACATGGCCGAATATTATGTTCCTCATCGGGATACCCTGGGCCTTAGCTGTTCTTACAAAGTTACTTGAGAGCACCTCGATCATTGACCCTCTTGTTAATCTGGCTATGTAGGCCACTTGAGGAAGAGCGAGTGCGGTTACAGGAAGAACCATGTTTAAAAACGCCCCATTGTTGTAGCCTCCGGCTGGGAATACGCTAAGCACGATTGAAAAAAGAAGCACCAACAAAGGGGCCATTACAAAATTAGGTATTGAGATCCCGATCATTCCGAAAAACATAACGCTATAGTCTAGTTTTGTGTTTTGGTTTAGGGCTGCTGTTGTCCCAATGATTGTCCCAAATAACAACGCCAAAAGTATTGCGAAAGCCCCTAGGCGCAAAGAAACCGGGAAGCCGCTAGCTATAAGCTCGGTGACAGTATAGTCTCTGTATTGAAAAGAGGGGCCAAAGTCGCCTTGGAGTATTGAGCCAATATACTTATAGAGTTGTTTGTATACCGGATCATCTAGGTTGTAGGCTGCTCTTAAATTCGCCTCAACCTCTTCTGGAAGCGATCTCTCTAGATCAAATGGTCCTCCAGGTGCTGCCTTGACCAAAAAAAATGCGAGACATATTAAAGCCAAGAGGGTTGGTATGGCTCCCAAAAAGCGGCCTAAAACAAACTTTATGTTATTCACTATTTACTGTTTCTGTTTTTAATATCTTGACATACTTTGAGTAATGGTGATCCATCACGTTGCCCTCGAGGCCTGTTACCCAGGGTTTTATGAGGTGCTGACTGACATAAAAATATAAAGGAATTATCGGCATTTCTTCTAACATTAGTTTTTCTGCTTTTTTTAGTTCGCTCAACCTTTCTTCTCCGGCATTCTTTTCAGACGCCGCTTTTAAAAATTCATCGTATTCTTGGTTGGAAAACCCGGAGTGGTTCATTTCGTTTTCTGAGTGCAGCAACTCTGAAAAAGTGTATGGGTCGTCGTAGTCTCCTATCCACCCAGCTCTATATACTTCTGTGTCTTCCTTTAGTCTTCTGGTTTCCAAAAACACTTTCCACTCTTGGTTTCTAAGGGTTGTTTTAACGCCCAAGGTCTGCTTCCACATAGCAGCAATAGCGAGAGCAACTCTTTTGTGGTTTTCTGATGTGTTGTAAACAACCTCAATCTCCAGAGGGGTCTCTGAAGAATAGCCGGCCTCTATGTATAGCCTTAGTGCTTCGTCTTCTCTTTCTTGTTGTGACCACTCCGCCCAATTGAGCTTTTCGCCTGAGTATGTTTTGACAGGAGGCACAAAACCATAGGCGGGTATTTGTCCAGCGCCTAAAATAATGTCGGTTATCACTGAGCGGTCAATCGCCATCGATAGGGCTTGCCTTAGTTCAACGTTATTTTTAAAAGGCGGTTTGGTTGTATTAAAGCCATAGTAATAACTTCCAAAGTAAGGAGAAATATTAAGCTCTGGGCCCAAGCAAGATCTAATCCAAGGGAGCTGCTCGGCTGGAGTTGTGTCTGTGAAATCTAGCTCGTTTGCCCTATATCTTCTTAGCGATGAGTCTGGGTTATCTAGAGGTAGGTAGTAGACGCTCTCAAGTGTTGTGTTTTTATCGTCCCAATATGTTGGGTTCCTGTCTAGTTTTATATAGTCTTGTACCCTCCAGTCAGACAAGACAAAGGCGCCGTTAGTTACTAGATTGCCTGGTCTTGTAAAGCTGGCGCCGTGCTTTTCTATGCTTTTTGGGTGAACCGGATAGGTTGTTGAGTGTGTGAGCAGAGATAAAAAATAAGGTGTTGGCTCCTCAAGCTCAACCACGAAAGTTTTTTGGTCGGTGCTATATACTCCGAGGGCTTCTGGCTCTAGGTTACCCAAGACTATTTGTCTTGCGTTTTTTATTGGGTAGAGCATGCTTGAATAGTTTGACAGCGTTTGTGGGTCAACGCTCCTTCGCAATGAAAAAACAAAGTCTTCGGCAACAACGTCGTCTCCATTGCTCCATTTTGCGTCCCTTCTTATTTTAAAGGTGTAGGTTTTAGAGTCCTCGCTTATTTCCCAAGATTCGGCTGCTCCCGGAATATACTCGCCATTGGGTTTTTCTCCGACTAGCCCCTCATAGAGGTCTCTTAGAACGTTTGATGCGGGAACGCCTTCTGCCCTATGTGGGTCTAATGTCCCTGGCTCGGCACCATTGTTTTTCTTGAAGACTTGAATATCTGAAAGCTCAAAGCCGCTTGAACCGCCAACAATTATTTCGTTGTTATTGGTTAAGCACTCTTGTTGTTCTTCGCTCCCGCAGCTTAATAGAAAAAAAGAGCTTAGGATAATTGTTGATAGTTTTTTCATAGTCCCTCTGCTTTTTTCATTTTTTGTTTTTTTAGGTGCACCAACAGCACTGAGAGCGAGGCTGGTGTAACCCCTTCAATTCTTGCTGCGTGGCCTATTGTTTTTGGGGCAAACTCGGTGAGTTTTTGTTTTATCTCGTTTGATAACCCCGGCATTGTAGAATAGTCAATGTCTCTGGGTAACTCGGTGTTTGAGTTTGTTTTGTGCTTTTCAATTTCTCTTTTTTGTTTATTCACGTAGCCTTCGTATTTTGCTTCAGTTTCAATCAGTGAGTCAATAGACTCCCTGAGTATCTCGGGTTCTTTATTATACCCACCCCTTACGCCGACAGCCTTTGTGATCGTGGCATATGTAACCCCGGGCCTTTTAAGGAATTGGTATGCTTGTTTTTTATTGTTGTCCTTTTGGTGTTTCTGGCTCAACCCCGCAAGATCTGATGCCTTAATGTGCGTCTGGTCGAGTCTCTTTTTCTCTTTGTTGAAAACTTCTGACTTATGGTTAAAAGCACTCCAGCGTTCCTCTGAGACAATTCCAAGTTTTTTTCCGGTGGGTGTTAGCCTAAGGTCGGCGTTGTCCTCCCGAAGTAGCAGTCTGTGTTCAGCTCTGCTTGTAAACATTCGGTATGGTTCGCTTGTCCCTCTAGTAATTAGGTCGCTAGACAGTACACCAAGGTATGCCTCGCTTCTTTCTGGAACCCAAGGGTCCTTATCGTTAATGGCTAGCCCAGCATTGATTCCTGCTATTAGCCCCTGCGCTGCTGCCTCTTCATAACCTGTAGTGCCGTTAATTTGTCCTGCAAAATAAAGGCCTTTTATGGTCTTTGTTTCAAAGGTTGGGTTTAGGTCCCTGGGGTCAAAATAATCATATTCTATTGCGTAGCCGCTCTGTGTAATTTCAGCATTCTCAAAGCCAACAATGCTTCGGACAAATTCTTCTTGTTTTTCAGCTTCGATGCTTGTTGAGATCCCGTTTGGGTAAACTTCTTTGGAATCCAAGCCTTCGGGCTCTACAAATATTTGGTGTCTGGTTTTTTCTGCAAACTTAACTACCTTGTCTTCTATTGATGGACAGTACCTTGGGCCCACGCCCTCAATTGCTCCCGTGTGCAGGGGCGAGTCTTTCAGCGAGTCTCTTATAATTTTGTGGGTTTCCTCGTTGGTGTGTGTGATGTAGCAACTAACCTGTTCTGGGTGATCTGCTCGTGAAGATATAAACGAAAAAACAGGCCTAGGAATGTCTCCGGCTTGTTCTTGGAGTAACCCAAAATTGATGCTGCTCCTTAGTAGCCTGGGTGGTGTTCCTGTTTTAAGCCTTCCTGTTCTTGGTGAGATTTCTAAGAGCTGCTTGGCAAGAACTATGGAGGGCTTGTCTCCCTTCCTGCCGCCGCTGATTTGCTCTCTTCCGGTGTGAATCACGCCGTTTAAAAATGTTCCAACAGTTAGCACTAACTTCTTTGAGTAATAACGCTCTCCTGACTCTGTTTCTATCCCCCTTAAGGCATCGCCTTCTAGCAAAACCTTAGAGGCTGCGCCCTCAGCCAAAGAGAGGTTTGTGTGTTCCTTTAGTTGTGATTGGATTGCTTGCTTATAAAGATTCCTGTCTGCCTGTGCTCTGGTTGCCTGAACAGCTTTGCCCTTGCTCGCATTTAGTGTTTTAAGGTGTATGCCCGCAAGGTCAGCCGCTCTAGCCATTAGCCCGCCAAGGGCGTCTATTTCTTTTGTAAGGTGGCCTTTGCCGACGCCACCAATAGCTGGGTTACAGCTCATTTGTCCCACGCTCTGTTTGTTGTGGGTTAAGAGCAGGGTTTTGTGTCCCATCCTAGACAAGACAGCGGAGGCCTCAGTTCCTGCGTGTCCGCCGCCGATTACTATTGCATCATAGTTTTTTACTTTTTTTCCCAAACTACTTCCCTATACAAAATTTATTAAAGATTGAGTCGAGCAGTTCCTCGCTTGAATACTCGCCCGTTATCTCGGAAAGACTATTTTGCGCCTGAAGCAGCTCTTCTGCAACAATATCGCCTGCCTCGTTGTTTTTTTCTTTTTTGCTGGCAATATCAAACGACTCGAATGATTCTTTGAGGCTGGTTAAATGTCTTCTTCTTGCGGTTATGGTAGAGACTATATCTTTTGTGTTCTTAAACCTATTGCTTAAATTGTCAACGATCTTGTTAACCCCTATGCCCTGAAGTGCTGAAACAAGAAAAACGCCCTTGCTTGTAGCGCTGGCCCTTTTTTTGTTGTTTAACAAGTCTGCTTTGTTGTAAACGACCAAATGGTTCTCGTTGGCTTCCTTGACATCAACCATGCTTTCTTGGGTTGCGTCTTTAACCTCTATAATTAGGTCTGCGTTTTCTGTGGCCTCTATTGCTCTTCGAATACCCTCCTTTTCGACTTTGTTGTCTGTCTTTCTGACCCCTGCGGTATCTATGAATGAAACAGAGTAGCCGTCAATTGTTGTGTTTACCTCTATGGTATCTCTCGTTGTTCCGGGCTCTTCGCTGACAATGGCTCTGTCGTGACCAGCAAGCTGATTAAGCAGTGTTGATTTACCAACATTCGGTTTTCCGGTTATAGCAACAACCAGGCCTTCTCTTATTTTGCAAGCGACTCTAGTTTCCTCGAGGAGTGCTTGGTAGCTGTTTCTTGTTTCATTAAAAAGCTTTGCCAGTCTTTTGTTGTGGTCTGTTTCCTCTAGATCCTCATCAGGAAAATCAAGCGAAGCCTCTATAGTGCTCCTAAGCTCAACCAGAGAGTCTAGAATAGAAAAGATTTTTTTTGAAAAAGCGCCTTCGAGTGAGTTTTTGGCGGCTCTTGCAACCTCTATTGAGTTGCTCTCAATAAGGTCTGCGACAGCTTCGGCTTGAGTAAGGTCAAGCTTGTCGTTAAGAAACGCTCTTCTTGTAAACTCTCCTGCATTAGCTGGTCTCGCTCCCTGTTGATATAAAGAGCTCAGAATTTCATCTGCAATAGCCACGCTTCCGTGGCAGCTTATTTCGAGAACATCTTCTCCCGTATATGAAGACGGTGATTGAAAAAAGAGGGTTATTACTTGGTCAATAACGTTACCGTTTTGGTCATGAAACGGTGTGAGCTCTGCCTTCATGTGTTCTAGTTCTTTTTTTATGGCTTTTTTGATTATTGTTTTGACCCCTGAGCCAGAAACCCTTATAACAGCTACCCCAGATGTTCCTTGTGCTGAAGATTGGGCTGCTATTGTTCCAGAAAGTCTTTGAATCTTGGTGTTCACAATCTTTTTTATTTTGCGCCGGGTTTTGCTGTCTCGATCCTTTTATTAATTCTCCATTGTTGTGCGATTGAGAGCAACGAGTTGGTTAGCCAATAAAGCACCAGCCCGGAAGGAAACCAAGCAAACAAGCCTGTGAACATTATTGGAAGAATTGTCATAACTTTGGCCTGTGTTGGGTCTGGTGGCGCTGGGTTTAGCTTCTGCTGAAACCACATTCCGAGGCCCATCAGAATTGGTAGAACAAAGTATGGGTCTCTAGACGAAAGGTCGTTCAACCAAAGAAAAAAAGGTGCTTGTCTTATCTCAACGCTTTCGAGTAGTACCCAGTAAAAAGCAATAAAGAAAGGTATTTGAATTAGCATGGGTAAACAACCTGCCATGGGATTAACGTTCTCTTTTTGATAGAGGTCCATCATGGCTTTGCTTTGTGCTTGTTTGTCGTTTTCATATCTGTCTTGTATTGCCTTGAGTCTTGGTTGAAGCTCTCTCATTCTCGCCATGGATTTGCCGCTAGATTCTGTGAGCCTAAAAAAGATAATTTTAATGAGCAGCGTTACCAAGATAATTGAAAGCCCCCAGTTGCCAACATATTCAAAAATGTTTTCAAGCAACCAAAACAGCGGTGAGGCTAGGAACGAAAGCTTCCCGTAGTCAACGCTTCGCTCTAAACCGTCTCTTGTTGATCTGAGTTGCTTTTGAAGTTTTGGCCCTATAAAAAGCGTTGTTGTCGCGGTTTCGCTTTGGCCTGATGAAACGCTTCTTGTTTCTAGAGAGATTGCAGAGATTTTATTAAGTCTGTCTGCCTCAGTGTGTGTTGCCTCATATTTGTATGCCTCTCCGGTGGGGGGGACGAAGGCAACCAAAAAGTGGTGTTTTATATTGGCTGCCCATCCAGCATTGTGTGTTTGGTTGTATGGGTTCTTTTTCAAGTCATCTGGGTAGATCTTTTCGTAGCTATCGCCGTCATAAACAATGCCGCCGTCAAAGGAGTATGTTTCTACATCAAACATTGACCTATCCACCTCTGCGTTTCTTTTCACCAGCTGAACATAGGGAACAAAAGAATAGCCCTGGGAAGAGTAGTTGATTACTTCTTGCTCAAGAGAAATTGCATAGGAGTTTTCTGATAAGCTGTAGGTCTTGATAACCTCAATGTCGCCTTGTTGCCAAATATATTTAACGCTGGTTTTACCGTCTCTCTGTGTTGGTCCTGAAAGCCTTCTAAATGGTTGTGTGTGATTGGCTTCGTTTTCGTTTTCTAAAGACAGAACGCCGGTCTGAAAATAATGGTAAGCGTCTGGGTCAAGCGTTAACAGCTCGACCGGTGTTTCCTGTTGTTGCTTGGAGGGGTGATACTTAGTTAGTTTGGCTCCTACTATGTCGGCGCCTCTGCTCGGGTTTATGTATAACTGAATGACGTTGTTTTCTAGTTTCTCTGTTCTTACTGTTGGTGACGATGTTTCTTGGCTGATGGACCTGTTTTCAATAGAGGGTAGTGTGTCTGAAAGGCCCAGGACATCGTTGTCTGATTCTGCTGTTGTCTCAACCCTTTGCTCTCTTGGCTCTGGTTCGACATAGTTTGTTTGTGGTGCAGAGACGTAGGTCCATTGTGAATATGTTGCGTAAAGCAACACAGCAAATCCCATCCATAAAATTACTCTGAGGTTTTCCAAAATTTTTCTGTTGTTTTAATAATGTTTTCTTTGTGAAACCGAAGGCTGCTAGAAATAAGTTTAGCATCATATTTGTTTGCTGTGCCTCTGTAAACCATGACTATGTCTATTGGTGCTTTTTCAAGCCCAAACATCTGATGTCTAATGGTCCTTTTTAGCTTGTTCCTTTCTGTTGCCTTGTTAACCTTATTTTTAGGTATGCTAATTCCTAGCCTACACTGTCCCACCTTATTTTTAAGTGTGTGCACAATGAAGTTTTTGTCTTTGCTTGTAGGTTTACTAGAGATGACTTTGTTGAAGTCTATATCAGCAGAGCGAAGCATTGTTGATTAAACTGACAGCTTTTTTCTGCCTTTGGCTCGCCTTCTGTTAATGACGAGTCTACCTGCTTTGGTTGCCATGCGCGACCTGAAGCCATGTGTTCTTTTTCTTTTTAAATTACTTGGTTGGTATGTTCTTTTCATGACTGACTAAAACCTTATTTAAAAACAATATGATACAAATGATGGTTAGGGCATAGAAGGTTATTTAAGTAGCCAGAATATGTCAACTAAAAAACAACCTGTGGATAAGTTACCTTTAAAAGTATAGTATTTATTTTCTTACAAATTTTTTAAAAAACCCTCAAAAAAAAGGAAAAAAGATGCAAAACAAGGTCTGGGATGATTGTCTTACAATTTTGAAATCAGACCTTACAGAATCTCAGTTCAACACCTGGATAAAGCCGTTATCTGTTATTGAAGACGAGGAAGCCCAAAGTCTTACTCTCCTTGCTCCGAATAAGTTTGTCGTTAATTGGGTTCAAAAAAACTACTTAGAGAAAATAAAAACGGTTGCTTCAAAAAGATTGGACGGGAAGGCTACTGTAGCAATATCAATTGGAGATGAACCGTATACAAGATCAAGCACGCCCAAACAAAAAAACAAGGTTGTGACGCCTGTAGGTTCACCGCTAAATAATAGATATGTTTTTGATAACTTTGTTGGCGGAAAAAGCAACCAGCTAGCGCGTGCAGCTGCACTACAAATTACAGAAAACCCTGGATTATCATACAACCCTTTTTTCATATATGGTGGGGTAGGTCTAGGAAAAACACATCTTATGCAAAGCGTTGGTAACGCAATTAAAGAAAACCATCCCGACAAGAAAGTTGCCTACGTACATTCTGAAAGGTTTGTTGGAGAAATGGTTTCTGCACTTCAACACAACGCTCTCAATGTCTTTAAGAACGATTACCGCTCTCTAGATGTTCTGCTGATCGATGATATACAGTTCTTTGCCGGTAAAGACAAATCTCAAGAAGAGTTTTTCCATACTTTTAATGTTCTTTTAGAGAGCAACAGCCAAATAATTATAACTAGCGACAAATACCCGAAAGAAATAAAGGGCCTAGAAGAAAGGCTTAGGTCTCGGTTCGGCTGGGGCCTTACTGTTTCTATTGACCCCCCAGAAATGGAGACGTGTGTGGCTATACTAATGGTTAAGTCTGAACTTGAAAACTTTGATCTCCCAGAAGATGTTGCGTTTTTTATCGCAAAAAACATTAGGTCGAATGTAAGAGAACTTGAAGGAGCCCTAAGAAAGGTAATAGCAAGCTCCACCTTTACAGGTAGGGAGGTATCTGTAGATTTGGCCAAAGAATGTCTGAGAGACCTTTTATCTTTACAGTCCAGACAGGTTACCATTGAGAACATTCAAAAAGTTGTTGCTGAATACTATAATATCCGTGTCTCTGACCTTCATTCAAAAAGAAGGAGCAGGTCTATAACAAGGCCGAGGCAGGTGGCTATGTCAATATCGAAAGAGTTAACAAAAAACAGTCTTCCAGAAATTGGAGATCGTTTTGGGGGTAGAGATCACACAACGGTTATACATGCATGTAAAAAAGTCGCAGAACTAAAAAACACAGAAATAAAGGTTCTAGAAGATTATAACAACATAAAAAGATTGTTGTTAATGTGAATAAAGTGTACATAAAAATTAACGATATATTTATACACATTTTATTCACATATATATGTATTTGTTAACATGATATTAAATATTTAAATCTTATAACTAATTGAAATACGTAAGAAAAACAGAACTTTATACATACTAACACTAACTATAATAATAATAATATAAAATAATATGAATACTATTAATATAAACTCTAACGAACTTTCCAAGGCCCTTCAAAAAATTATTGGTGTTGTTGAAAGAAAGCAGACAATGCCCATACTTAGTCAGATATTGATTGAGGGTAGTGACGGCACTTTGACCCTTACTTCGACGGACCTTGAGGTTCAACTAAGCACGGAAATTAAATCAAACCCTGAAGCAGGCGACTTTCTAACAACAGCCCCTGGAAGAAAACTATATGAAATCATTAGATCGTTAGACAACAAAGAACTGATAATCTCTATAACTGACACAGACATGACTATAGAGTCAGCTAGTAGCAAATTTAAACTGCAAACATATCCACCCAATGAATTTCCATTGTTTGAGGCTACCGCAGCTGAAACGAGTTTTGTAGTTAAACAATCCCACCTAAGAGCGCTTTTTCATAAAACACACTTTGCAATGGCTCAGCAAGATGTTAGGTTCTACCTTAATGGCTTATTGCTTGAAACAAGCCCAAACACACTAACTTCTGTAGGAACAGACGGCCATAGATTAGCAAAATCTCAGACCAAGATAGACAAATCAAACCTTGAAGAAGCAAGCTTTATTGTGCCAAGAAAAGCAATACAGGAAGCCCAACGAATCATACAAGACGACGGCGAGACAAAAATTACATTTACCGATAACCAGGCTACCTTTACCCTTAGCAGTGTCAAGCTGATAACAAAACTAATAGACGGCAGTTTTCCTGATTATGGTAGGGTCATACCAGATGAAACGTCAATAAATATGCTTATCAAGGGTGAAAACATCAAGCCAGCACTTCAAAGAGTTTCTATTTTAGCTAATGAAAAGTTTAAAGGCGTTAGAATTGACCTAGCAGACAACAAACTTACTGTATCGTCAGAAAACCCAGAGCAAGAAAAGGCAAAAGAAACAATACAAATAGACAGCACCGGAAAAACACTATCAGTTGGGTTCAATGTCTCCTACCTTATAGACGCTATTACCGCCTGTGAGGGCGAGCTTGTTAATATAGGCCTTAATGACGAAAACAGCAGCGCTCTTATTACTGACCCAACCGATCCTGATTCTAAGTTTGTAGTAATGCCTATGAGGCTCTAAGCCTTGTTACTAAGGTCTCTTATATATAAAAACTATAGAGGGCTAAACGACGAAGCCAAGAAGCTTGAGACCGTTAACCACATTATAGGCAAAAACGGCTCTGGTAAAACCTCAATTGTTGAAGCTTCTGTTATGCTTCTTAACGGACGCTCTTTTCAAGGAGCTCCCATAAAGAACCTTTCAAACAAAGAAAAAAGGTCTTTTCGATTAAGCGGTACCGTGCAACACAAAAAAGAAAAAACCGACGACATATCACTATTGTTTGACAATGGTAAAAAACTTCACAAGCTTAATAATAAGCGTTTAGGACAACAGCAAGCCCACAAATCCTTTCCCTTGTGCCTTATTGATACAAACATAACACAAGCATCTTCAGGCCAACCAAACTATAGAAGAGACCTTCTTGATAGGGCGGTGTTCCACGTGGAACCAGAACACGTAACAAACCACAAAAAGCTAAAAAAATGCTTATCTCAGAGAAACAAAGCAATTATAAGGGGCGAAGACACAAGAACAATCCAATCCTGGGACGAAACACTTGCAGAGGTAGGTGAAAACATTAGCAAGGCTAGAAGAGGGCTCATAAAAGAGTCCCAAGAGAACATTGCAATGATTTCAAAAGAACTGCTGGGAAAAAGCCTAAGCATAAAATATAAAAAGGGGTGGGAAGAGGAAAGCTATTTAGAGAGCTTGAAAAAGAACATTAGTAAAGACATGATTATTAAAAGAACATCATCAGGACCACAAAAAGATGATTATCTGTTAAAAACAACTGACAACAAGATAAAAGGATACTACTCTCACGGACAAGAAAAGCTAGCAGCAATCTCATTTATGATTGGGTTAAATTTAGCGGTTGAAAAGCGCAAAAAATGCAGATCAATTATAATAATAGATGAAGCAGAATCCGGTCTAGATGTAAGCTCAACTTCAAAACTCATCAACATGTTAAAAAGCCTTCAAAATCAATTACTTATAACATCACTACCTCATCACAATATTGTTAACATGATCAGAGGAAATATATTAACAGCAAGCCAAAAACAAAGAGAAGATTTTGATATAATTTAAGTGTTTCCAAACTAGAAACATAGACAATGGCAAAAACCAAAACAAAGTCAAAAACAAACAAAAACTACGACTCATCAAACATTAAGGTGTTAAAGGGCCTAGACGCTGTTAGAAAACGCCCAGGAATGTATATTGGCGACACCGACGACGGAACTGGCCTACACCACATGGTTTTTGAGGTTGTTGACAACTCTGTAGACGAAGCACTAGCAGGACACTGCACCCATATTGATGTCATCATCCATCAGGACGATTCAATTACAGTTAAGGATAATGGTAGGGGTATACCCGTTGATAAGCATAAAGGCGAAAAGAAATCTGCTGCTGAAGTAATTATGACCGTTCTTCATGCGGGCGGCAAGTTTGACGATGACTCATACAAAGTTTCTGGAGGTCTTCATGGTGTCGGGGTGTCTGTTGTAAATGCTCTATCTGAGTCTCTTAATTTGAGGATACATAAAAACGGATATGTTTACCTGCAAGACTATACCCACGGAAAACCAAACGGCACACTTAAAAAGGGTCCCAAATCAGAAAAAAACGGCACAACAATTAGCTTTAAACCTAGCTCTAAAACATTTACAAACACCAAATACAGTTTTGAAATACTGGCTAAAAGGCTAAGAGAGCTTTCGTTCTTAAACTCTGGGCTAACAATTAACCTCTCAGACGAAAGAGACGAGAAAGAAGAATCTTTTTTCTTTGAAGGCGGGATTAAAGCCTTTGTATCTCATTTAAACAAACTTCAAAAACCGATTCACGAAAGCGTAATACATATTGAAAAGACCCTCAAAGATATTAATGTAGAAATAGCAATACAATGGAACGAAGCTTATAAAGAAAACATGTATTGTTTTGCTAACACAATAAGACAGAAAGATGGCGGTACCCATTTAGCTGGATACAGAGGCGCCCTAACTAGAACAATTAATTCTTATATTGATAAGGAGTTTAAAAACGAAACAGCTGTTACTGGCGACGATTGTCGTGAAGGTATGACTGCGATTATATCTGTTAAGCACCCAGATCCTAAGTTTTCATCACAAACAAAAGATAAGCTTGTTTCATCTGAGGTAAAAGGGGTTGTTGAGTCTATTGTTAACAAACACCTTAAAGAGTTCTTAATGGAAAACCCAGTAGAGGCAAAGATTATTATCCAAAAGATATTAGACTCAGCGAGGGCAAGAGAAGCAGCCAGAAAAGCCAGAGAAATGACAAGAAAAGGAGCTCTCTCAATGACTGGTCTGCCAGGCAAGCTTGCTGACTGCCAAGAAAAAGACGCCAATCTTTGTGAAATATTTCTAGTTGAGGGGGACTCAGCAGGCGGATCAGCAAAGCAGGGCAGAGACAGAAAGACTCAGGCAATACTTCCCCTAAAAGGCAAAATATTAAATGTTCAAAAAGCACAAAAAGACAAAATTTTCTCATCAACAGAAATAGCAACACTTATAACAGCATTGGGCTGTGGCATTGGGGAAGATGAGTTTGATATCGAAAAATTAAGATACCATAAAATTATCATTATGACTGACGCAGACGTAGATGGATCTCACATAAGAACATTACTATTAACCTTCTTCTTTAATGAGCTCATTGAGTTGGTAAAAAAAGGACACGTTTACATTGCACAACCCCCTCTCTATAAAGTTAAAAGAGGAAAAAAGGAGGAGTACGTAAATAGTGACGAAGAACTAAACAACTTAATCATAAATAATGCTATTACGGGGCTTAAGCTAACCCAACCAGGCAAAAAGAAAGGCCTTGAAGGCGACGGACTTTTCAATATTTTGATGCAACAAATTGAAACATCATCCCTGATAAATAAGCTAGCTTTACAAATTGGAGATGCAGCTGCTTTGAGCCTTTCTCGGTATAAAGTTATTTCAAAAGCTGACACCAACAACAACAAAAAACTTGAACTTTGGGTTAAGGGTTTCTCGAGAGCCGCAAGAAAGTTAGCTAAAGAAAAAGATAACGACATAAACATTAAGCTCGCTTATGATGAAGACGGCATACCTTATATATCTATCAGGGAGGGACTTAACGGGTCATCAACAGAAAGGGCCTTACCTATAACATTTTTGAAATCTGCAGAGTATCAGGTATTCAACGCATACCAAAAATATCACAAAGATTTCCCTAAAAAAGTTTCTCTTTCTAACGGGGAAGAAAACACAAAATTTAATTCTATAGGCGAGTGCTTAGATTATATTCTTCATAACTCAAAAAAAGGACAAAGCATCCAGAGATACAAAGGACTTGGTGAAATGAATCCAGCACAACTCTGGGAAACAACACTTGACCCAAGCACACGCTCACTCATTAAGATCAATGTTGATGATGATAACTATGATATTGCTAAAGAGGCATTTGACACATTAATGGGTGACGAAGTGCCACCTAGACGAGAATTTATAGAAGAAAACGCACTAAATGTCTCTAACCTTGACATATAATCACAAGAAAACAAGATAAATAAACAAGAAAAGCATTAAAAAGGGTAAAAAAACGAGATTATTGCTTTATTTTTGTTCAAACGCCCTTATTTCAGACTCAATCCATGTCTGGGCTTCCTTGTTTATTTTGTCTATGCCTTTATTTTTTGTTTTTATTGGTTTTCCCACACTAAAAACAATTGTCCCAGGATGTTTTAAAAAACCTCTTCTTTTCCAGTATTTTCCTGAGTTATGAGATATCGGTAAAACATCAACCCCAGAACCCTTTGCAAGAACAGCGCCAGATAATCCATATCTTTTCGTTTGCTTGTAGGGCATTCTGGTACCTTCAGGAAAGATTATAATCCACTTGTTTTCAAGTAATCGCTCCTTCCCAATCTTTACAACCTTATCAACCTCGCTACTCCCCATGCCCCTTTTTACTGGGATTAGACCAAACCGCTTAATTGCTCCTCTAAACAAAGGTGCATACATAAGTTCATACTTAGCCACCCATGAAGATGGACTAAAGTGTTTTAACCCTATAAATGCCTCCATAACAGACGAGTGTTTAAAAAAGATAACACACTTATCTGGAGGAATGTTTTCTGCACCTTTAATAATATAGTCAAGACCACAAATTACCCTTAGTGAGGCTATATTAACTTCAGACCAAAGAACAGCTATCGACCATCTCCTGGTTTCGCTCATCAGAGGAGGGGGGATTAGGGCAGCAGAGCACAATATTATAAAACTCAGAAACATAATAATCGTATAAATAAACGACCTTAAATATAGTGATATGAGCGACATAGGCTCTAGCCTATTTAGAAACAGTTTTAGTAAGCATGTTTTCAAGGCTATCAATGGACACAGTTTTTTGTTCCATCGAGTCTCGATCTCTTATGGTTGCCGTTTCATTAGCTAGGCTGTCAAAATCAACAGTAATGCAAACCGGAGTACCAATTTCATCGTGCCTTCTATAGTTTTTGCCAATATTGCCGGTGTTTTCAAGAACCACCCTTCCTAGCCTAAGCGACTGCAAAGACTGCTTTATCTTTTTTGCCAAAGCAACAAGGCCTTCGTTGTTCTTTTTGAGGGGGATTATTGCTGCCTTAACAGGAGACAGATGAGGAGCTAATGATAAAACTAGCCTTTCTTTATCGCCCCCTAAAGACTCGGTTTTGTATGCTTCATTAAGCACCGCAAGAAAACCTCTATCCAGACCAGCAGATGGCTCAATAACATAAGGAACCTCCCAGCTTTTGTCGTTGCTGTTTTGAACCGCTAACTTTGCTGTAGACTCTTTGTTTTCGGAAACATTTGCATGAATTTCAAAATCAGACTGGTTTTTTGTGTGTGAGCCTAGGTCAAAGTCAGACCTGTTGGCAATCCCCTCAAGCTCTTCTTCGCCATGAGGAAAGGCATACATTATATCCACAGTCTTTTTCGAATAATGAGAAAGGTCCTCTTTTGGGACATCAAACAGCTTTAAACGATTTTCTGGGATACCCTGTTCGCACCACCAGTCAAGTCGTTTTTTTACCCAATAATCATGCCACTTCTCGTCAGTGCCTCTCTCAACAAAGAACTCAAGCTCCATCTGCTCAAACTCTCTGGTCCTAAATATAAAGTTTCTTGGGGTTACCTCGTTCCTAAAAGCCTTTCCAATTTGAGCTATACCAAAAGGCATTGACTTAGAGGTTGAGTCCAGTACGTTCTTAAAGTTAACAAAAATCTGTTGAGCGGTTTCTGGCCTAAGATAAGCAAAACTTTTGCCGTCATCAACCGGCCCAACACTAGTTTTAAACATCAAATTAAATGGACGAGGCTCTGTTAGGTCTGCCGACCCGCAACCAGGACAAGCCTTATCTTTGATATGGTCAGCTCTCCATCGGCCTTTACACTTTTTACAATCCACCAAAGGGTCTGTAAAGGTATCCTCGTGACCAGAATATTTTAAGACTGAGGGCTTACTTAGTATTGATGCGTCTAAGCCCTCAACATCATCCCTATCGTAAACCATTGATGACCACCACGCACTCTTAAGGTTGTTTTTGAGCTCAACACCTAATGGACCATAGTCATACAGACCCTGCATCCCACCATAAATTTCATTTGATTGAAAGACAAAACCCCGTCTTTTACAAAGAGAAACAAGCTCGTCCATGTTGTTTGCAGCCAATACAAATACCTCTTTATTTGTGTTTTTTGATTATAGCTTTCTTTTGTGTTTATAGCATAGAAGGATCAACAAAAACTATAATTGATTCAACCGACCTTCCCAAGTATTATATGTATTGCTTGGTGTATTTCCTACAACGCGCAAAACTACATTTGGTTTTCAAAACCGATTGTGAGACGCAAGTAAGCGGAAGCTGAAGAAACGGAGTCGTTTATCTCATAATTAGATCTTCTATTGCCCAGCAAATTTAACTTATGTTTAATTAACAAAAAAGGAGCAACATGAAAAAACTAGAATACATTTGGTTGGATGGCTTCCAACCCGAACCCTCGCTTAGAAGCAAAGTGAAAGTAACAGACGGGAACCCACCTGACTGGTCTTTCGATGGGTCATCCACTCAACAAGCAGAGGGCGGAAGCTCAGACTGCATTTTAAAACCCGTTAATGAATACAGCGGACCAAGATCCTCAGATAGCTTGGTGATCTGCGAGGTTCTTTCACCCGACAAATCACCACACCCCTCCAACACTAGAAATGCTTGTGTTGATTTGTTATCAGACGACTGGTGGTTTGGCTTTGAGCAGGAATACTTTTTTACAAACCCCGAGGATGGAACAATTTTAGGCTGGGAAGACGGAACGCCCAGACCTCAGGGCGATTATTATTGTGGTGTTGGTTCTGGCAATGTTCAGGCAAGAGAGGTTTCAGAAGCCCATATGGACGCTTGTTTAGAAGCCGGCATTATGATTACAGGAACCAATGCAGAAGTAGCTCTAGGCCAGTGGGAGTACCAATGTTTTGGAAAGGGCTTAAAGGCCGCTGACGATCTCTGGGTAAGTCGCTACCTCCTTCACCTAATTGCAGAAGAGTACGGTGTTTCTGTTAACATCCACCCCAAACCCCAACAAGGCGATTGGAATGGATCGGGTATGCACACTAATTTCTCTAACGGCCAAATGAGAGACTCTGGCACCGAGGAACTTATGAACGGCTTGTGTGAAAAACTAGGCGCAGTTCACAAAGAAGGTATAGCAAACTATGGTTCTGATAACGATATGAGGTTGACAGGCAACCACGAAACCCAAAGCATTGACACCTTTTCCTACGGCGTTAGTGATCGGGGCGCAAGTATAAGGATACCCATATACACGGTCGACAATAATTGGAACGGTTATCTGGAAGACAGGAGACCAGCCTCAAACGCTGACCCCTATAGAATAATAGCCCACATTGTTGGAACCTTAACCGAGTAAGTAAGTAAGGGCCCTACGGGGCCCTTTTTAGAAAAGGACAAAGACCGCACTAAGGGTTTGGTGTTGTTAGGGCAAAAGAACTAAACCAAACCACCCACTAAATCATCAAGGCTGCTTAGGCCGTTAGCTCTCAGGTACGTTTCAAGACCTTGGTTAATCTTGTTACAAATTAAGGGGTCAAAAAACAAAGCAGTACCAACACCCACGGTTGTCGCTCCAGCCAGAATAAACTCAATAGCGTCCTCCGGAGATGAGATACCACCTTGACCCATAATTGGTACACCGTGTTTTTTTGAAACCTGGTAAACATCGTAAACCTTCTTAAGAGCTATGGGTTTTATTGCTGGTCCAGAAAGCCCCCCAGCACGGTTGCCCAATACGAGCTCTTTTTTATCTATGTCTATTGCTAGACCACTGATTGTATTGATTACAGCAAGAGCGTCAGTCCCTGCCTCAATGCAGAGTTTTGCATTAAGCTTTATATCTGCTTGGTTGGGCGACAATTTTGTAATAATTGGTTTGGCGGTTACCTTTCTGCAGCTTTCAACAACTTGCGCCGACATTTCTGGGTCATTACCAAACTCCATGCCACCTTTTTTTACGTTGGGACAGGAGATGTTTAGTTCTATGGCGGCGACTAAAGAGTCATCAAACGCTCTACAAACATCCACATACTCTTCTATGGTGGAGCCTGACACGTTAGCTATATAGTGAGTTTCAAGAGGCTCTAGTTTGGGTAGGATTGTGTCAACAACCTCTTTTGCGCCAGGGTTTTGTAAACCAATAGAGTTGAGCATTCCTGACGGGGTTTCTATTACTCTGTGAGGCTCGTTTCCTAATCTGGGCTCTAATGTGGTCCCTTTTAGAATTAGACCACCAACATGGCTATTAGAAAAGCCTTCTAACCTGCTGTACTCATCACCGAAGCCCACACAACCCGAGAGCAATATTATAGGAGAGACCATCTCTAGGCCCAAAAATTCTGTTGAAATTGTGCTTTTACTAACCATACTAGGTCTATGCCGCATATTGTACTATATCAGCCAGAAATTCCACCAAACACAGGCAATATTATTAGACTTTGTGCAAACACAGGCACCAACCTTCACTTGATTCATCCTCTCGGCTTTACTATGACGAAAAAAAGCCTGAGAAGAGCATATTTAGATTATGAAGAGTTCGCGAAAATAACACACCACAACAACATTAAAGAGATGAACGAGCATTTTTCGGGAAAGGGTTATTATGCTGTTTCAACAAAAGGTAAAATGCTTTTTAACGCCATAAAGTTTAAAGAAAGCGACGTTTTTCTTTTTGGTAGCGAAACAGAAGGCCTGCCCAAGAATGCGCTATCCTCAAAGAACTGCTTGGGGGTACTCAGGGTGCCGATGGTTGAAGGGTCAAGAAGCATTAATCTTGCAAACACCGTTTCTGTTGTGGTCTATGAGGCACTAAGACAGTTAAACTACCCTGGCCTAACGTAAGCCCTCTTCTTTAATTGGGCGTTGCATCAACTCTTTGGCAACAACCTTAGAGTTTGCACCAGAATACAAAACCTCATAAACAGAATACAAAACCGGGTGCTTATTACTGACAACCCCGTTCTCAACCAATGTTTTTATAGCGTGCACTCCTTCAGGGGTTCCGTTTTGCAGCTTGACCGCGTCAGAAAACGATAGCCCACCACCAATCGATAGGCCTAGCTTTCTATTTCTCGATTTATCGTCATATGAGCTGAGCATAAGATCGCCCACCCCAGAGAGCCCCATAAAAGTTTTTTCGGAAGCACCCAAAGGAAGCCCAAGAGCACATATTTCATCAAGCCCCCTTGTGACCAAAGCCGCCTTAGCGTTGGCACCCAGATCAAGACCATCAGAAATACCAGCCGCTATAGCCACAATATTTTTGAGACCACCCCCTAGCTGGACACCAATAGGGTCGCTTGAAAGGTAAACCCTTAAAGACTCATTTGACATCGATTCAGCAAGCGAAACTGAATTATCAATGACCTTGGTGGCCAATGTTATCGCAGCCGGTTTACCCGCGGCCAACTCTTCAGCAAAAGTAGGCCCGGAGAGAATTGCTGTTTTTGCTTCTGTCGTAATTTCCTCAGCAACCATAGAGGATAAAAGACCACCGCTGTTAGGATCAAACCCTTTTGTTGCCCAGATCAGGTTTTTATCGTTTAGCCCGTTTTTTAGGGTCAACACAGCATCTTTAAAATAAGGGCTTTTAACGCAAACAATAATTGAGTCAACACCCTCGACTAGCTTTTCAGAAAAAGGCTGAACAATAAGCTCTTTTTCTAGCTTAAAACCAGGAAGATATTTTTTGTTTTCACGGTCTTTTTTGATTTGGTTAAGGTTTACCTCGTCAAAAGAACTTAAGAAAACCTGGTTATTCGATTTTAACAACTGTATGGATAAGGCCGTACCCCAAGCTCCCGCACCAAAGATCAAAAAAGAGCCGCTCATACTAGTTTTTTGTTTTTTTCTCGGCTTCCTCTATTGCTTGAGCGTATAGGGCCTCAAAGTTTATTGGCTGAAGCAACAAAGCAGGAAACCCAGCCTTGGTTACCAGTGACGAAACAAGCTCTCTTATGTATGGAAACAAAGTGTTAGGACAAAACACAGCAATAAGACCTTTTACCTCATCTTCTGTGTAGCCCCTGATAACAAATACACCAGCCTGTTCAACCTCAGCAACAAAGATGGTTTTATCGTTGTATGTGGATTCGACCCTAACCTTAAGACAAACATCATATGAGTCGTCACCAATTTTGTCGTGTGTGTTTGCCAAATTAATTTTTGTTTCTGGTAAAACCTCTTCTTCTAAGAATACGCCAGGACTATTGGGCGCCTCAAAGGACACATCCTTTATATACATGGTTTGCAATGAAACCAGTCTCTCTTCCTTAGTATCTGACATGATTACTCCTTATCATTGGTTTCGCAGGGTAGAGAGTTATTTTCCCACTCCAAGTGCCCGCCTTTTATATAAAAGACATTATCAAGGTTTTTTGACCTTAAAGACAGACTTGTTTTTTTGCTTAAGCCCCCACCATCACAAACAAGCACCATAGCGCTCTTTTTGTTAGGCGGGTTTCCCATAATCTCGTCTTGATTAATGTTAACGGCATTTAATATATGCCTCTTTTCAAAGTCTTTTGGGTCCCTTAAGTCATAAATTACCGCATTATTGTTTATAAGCTTGACAGCCTCAGCCGGCGTTAACCCACAGATATTAGACTCTTTAATTTTTAACTCATTGAAAACTGCCAGCAAAAAAACACCTATAGTGCCACCAACAAGAAGAGGGTAGTTGTTAATAAACTCTATCAAATTCATTATTGTAAAAGCGTTTGCTTAATTGTTTCTGCGGTTGATGCTAGGATCTCTGAGTCCTCGAGATCGTTTGCATGTGGTTGGAAGGGCGCTTTTTCGTAAACTGGAATTATGTGCATATGATAATGAAAAACAGTCTGACCAGCTTTGGCACCGTTTAGCTGGGTAACAATCACACCAGAAGGCTCAAGAGCTTTTTTTATTGCCTCAGCAACCCTTTTTGTGGTCTTGATGACAGCAGCCAAAGACTCCGCATCGAGGTCAAAAATATTTTCACCTTTGGTTTTGGGTATAACCAATGTGTGGCCTTTTGAAACGGGCATAATATCCATGAAGGCAAGAGTTTGCTCATCCTCATAAACTCTATGAGACGGCATCTCGTCACGAAGTATTTTGGCAAAGACATTGTCGTCGTCATAGCCCATCTTTATTCTGCTCCCCCAAAAATACCTATATCATAATTTCCTGTGCCCACCCGCTTAGGCTTAATTTGTTTGTATTCATCGCTGTTCCAAAAAGCATGGACAGATTCTACATCTGGAAACTCTGTAATTATTACACTCTTACCCGCCAACATTTCGCCTTCGCATACTTCAAGCGCTGGACCCCTTACGTTATACGAGCCACCAAATTGTTGTATTAGCTCAGCTGACTTTTGAGCGTATTCTTTTAAACCTTCGTTCATGTTTGTAATTTCACAAACGGAAACCAAATAAACCGACATAATTTACTCCTAAAACTATCCAGAACATTATCTATGGTTTTTTTTAATATCGCTAGCTAGATCTTATTCACAATAAACAGCTATAAATCAAAACAACATGGGTTTAGAGTATATTAATGCTAAATGAATATAAGTTCTGTCCGCTTTGCACCGATCCACTCGAGACCAAAACAATTGGGGGCGCAGAACGAAGGCAGTGCACAGGCAAAGAGTGTGGGTTTGTGTTTTGGAATAATCCAACACCTGTTTTGGCTGCCATCACCCACCGCAGAGACGAGGTTATACTGATACAGGCAATTGGTTGGCCAAAACATTGGTACAGCCTAGTAACCGGCTTCCACGAGGCAGGAGAAACCGCAGAAGAGGGTGTTTTAAGAGAAGTAAAAGAAGAGATTGGCTTAAATGGAACGGTGCAGTCTTTGGTTGGTGTCTACAGTTTTTTTGAGATGAATCAAATCATTATTGCTTACGATGTTCTGGTTGATGATGACGACATAACCCTGGACACCAATGAGATTGTTGATTACAAAATTATCAAAACACAAGAGCTAAAGACCTGGCCTAGCGGAACAGGTCAGGCAGCAAAAGATTGGCTGGCCTCTCAAGGGATTGTTAATGAGGAGTTGTCCTTTAGAAAAAAATAAGCCCCTTATTACAAGGGGCTTATTAATCGTTTATAACAGACTAGATTTAAAAGCTATAAGTCACTCTTAAACCAACCTGTCTCGGATCAGGCTTGCTTGCATACCACTGGTTACCAATGGAAGGAGCAGCTGTGATGCTGGGCCCTGCAATTTTGCCGTTAGGGTTGGTCCACTTTCCAGGTCCGCCAGGCGTACACGCACCAATTTGTGGTCCGCCAGGGAACGGTTGACAGGTCGTGAAGACCATGCCAAACCTAAAGTCTGAAAACCCGATATCTGGTCCGTTACCGCCCGAGATAACCGTGTCGTCATCTAGGAGGTTCTTCACATATAGGATGCCTTCCCAGTTATCCTTGGTGAAGCCGGTTCGTAAGTCAAATCTCCAATAATCTTTCAACCAAACGTTGTTATCAAAATCGATCGCACGCTTGTCTTGATATCTAGAGTTCAACTCAACAAAGAACATTGCACCGGTGTTTCTGAACTCATCGGTGTAGTTAATGTTGATGTTCGCCGCATGTTTCGGAGCACGCTCAAAGACATTGCCTGTTCTGTCGATTTCACAAGATTTAGAGCCTTCAACAAGCACTATATTACAGTTGCCGACCCTAGCTATCTCACCTGCACCTGTAGATGTCAGCTTAAAGTCAGTGTACTTACTGTCTAGATAGGAATATCCGCCTGAAAGCGTCACATTATCGCTTAACAGCCACTGGAGATCGTATTCAAACCCAAAGACCTGGCCACCGGCTGCGTTTTCAATAACGTTACCGAGCTGCGTGCCAATAACTTTTTGCACACTAACTTGACGATCAGTGTAATCCTCAAAGAACATGGCACCATTAAGCCTCATAGCACCGTCTAGAAGAATTGACTTAAATCCAAGCTCCCAAACATCCATAACCTCTTCGTCATAGCTGATCTCTTCAGGGTTGCCATCTTGGTTAGGGTCTATACCAAAAGCACCAACTGAAATTGAGGAGAAACCACCTGGCTTCCTTGCTTCAGAGAATGAGCCAAAAAGCATAAGATCATCATCTGCTTGATAACGAAGTGTTAGCTTCGGTGACACATAAGTTCCCTCTTTAGAAAACGTTATAGGGATGCTTGGCACTGTTTCATAGCCTCTCCAACCCATAGGTAGCGAAGCCGGAATTTGGACAAAAGTACTTACTGGCCAACCAACAGCTGAAAGAGCTGCAGCATCACAACGAGCACCCGCACCACAAATTTCCACAGAGCTAGGACCAGCCGTTGGCGGATCTGCTCTGCCTGGTATGCCGGTATCGACACTTTGTGACATTGGGCCGGTCATATCTTCACTCTCGTCTGTCCACCTCAGCTCCATTGAAGCCGTGAATCTGTCAGTAAAGTCATAATCCATAACCGTATAGAGCGAGAAGTGTTGGGTGTCTCTGGCAGTAAATGTTGGGTTAGCATTTCTACCAGCCATCAAACCTTCTGCGTGGACATTAATATCGGTATCTGTATAACCGCAAGGGCCAGAGAAGTAAGAAAAACCTAGATCCTCTATCCCTAAAATGTTTCCAAAATAATCACGATGCACTCTTATTAAACACCTTGATCCAAAACCCCTTGAGCTGAGAGTGTTGTTGTTTTGAGTCATTTCTTCGTGCCAATAAAGCGCCCCTCCCGTTACATTGAAAGGACCATCATTATTGGTTGCTAGCCTCATTTCTTGACTGAAAAGCTTGGTTGGACCCCAGACGTTGTATTCATTCAAAAAATGTCGAACTGGCTCTTTATCAATATCGTATTGTTGCGCCACATTCATATCAGCAATGTGGGTAAACGAACTAAAGGTGACGTTGTCACCATCATAAGTGACATTGATTTGGAGTCTTTCACCTTCTTTTTGGGAGCCAAACATGTCTCGACCCTTGTTGTAGCCCGCATGAGCTCGGTTAGGATCTTGTGCAATAACAAGGTCATCTCCATCAACCATAAACCCTTCATAGCCAGGATGCCACATGTCATCAAAGTGACCCATATAAGGAATCCCGGTTACTCTATCGCCTTCTAGCCCCGTGCTGGCATAACCAACTTTAGTGGCATCAGGTATCATTGGACCGCCTGGAAAAGCAGGCTTTAACGGATACCAAGGAGAAGCAAAAGGAATTAGACCTTGAGAACATCCCGGAGTGGACCCATCAAAGGGGTTACAGGTCCAAACAGTAGATGGCGTTAAGGCCATTGCCGCTTCTAAAACCGCAGCATCTCCATCACAACTAGCGTCTCTCACAAAACCACCATTACATCGACTAGCATCACCTGGCAGTTGACGTAGAACGTTGTGGGCTACCCTAGCTTGAGCAGGAGAAGCATATTCATCATTTGTGTAATCAAGTCGCGTCTTAATTTTAAGTCGATCATTTGGTTCAATAACGAAAGTTAAAGCTGCGCTCACACCTTCGCCACCTCCGACATTCTGACCGCTTAATGAGTTTGTGTGGAAGCCATCAAAGTCCCAAGCCAAAGCGTTAAAGCGAAAGCCCATGGTGTCTGAGATAGGACCTGATGTGGTTAACCTGGTCTCATGAAAACCGTCTTGAGCAACATCTAGGCTCACACTGGTTTCAAGCTCATCAGCAGCGTCCTTGGTGACATATTGTATGGCACCAGCAAACGCCGTTCTTCCGTACAGTGCAATTTGAGGCCCTTTAACAACCTCAATTCGTTCAACATCAATAATTCTTGGTGATATTAAAGACGATGAACCCGCAGTTGAAAGAGTTTCGCTTGATATGTCAACACCGTCCACAACAGTCGCAACCACTGGGCGCCCTCTGTTGTTAACGATACCACGAATAGCTATTCGAATATCATCAGGCGCAAACCCTCTATCAAATGTTAATGATGGGTCCATCTTGGTAACGTCATTGAGGTCTTTGATTCCCAATCGGTTAATCATCTCTGAACTTATTGCGTTTACCGAAATAGCCACATCCTGTAGATTTTCTTCTTTTTTACGTGCCGTAACCACAATCTCCTCAATCACTTGAGAAAACAGGTTTGGGGTCACGATAAGCATTGCGAGACTAACTCCCACAATGAAACGATTTATATGTTTCATTTATTCTCCCCTTTGTTTAATTAACATACCGTTAATTGACGACTAATAATGTAACCGAGAGACGCCAAAAATCCAAATAATAAAACGACCTGAAACTGTTTGTTACAAGGTTAAAAGTTGCCAAAAAACAACAAGGGCCTTAGTTTTCGGTGTTTTTTGCGGTTTTTATAACAAACGAGAGGATTATTAAGCCAAGAGCTATTAGGAGGTAGTACCTAACCATAAACCCGAAGACTGGCGAAATACTATCTAAACCCGCACCCAAGGCATCTCCACCTAACAAACCGGCGAGAACACCACCGATTGCAGAAGCAGTAAACCAAAGACCGAACATTTGCCCCACGTATTTCTTAGGCGAGTATTTCGAAAACGCCGCTAAGCCCACAGGCGATAGGGCCAACTCACCCCAGGTTTGAAGGAGGTAGGTAATAATTAACCACCTCATACCGACGGGAGAGGAAACAAGAGCTAACTCAACCGCATAGAGCATAACAATAAAGCTCAGCGCCATTAGCGCCAAACCTAAAGCAAACTTTATCGGCAAGGATGGATTGAGGTTTCTTTTGGCAAGATGCATCCAAGCCCCAGCAAAAATAGGCGCAAAAATAACCACAAAAATTGGATTGGCAAACTGTAGCCAACCTATTGGGATAATGTAACCTCTTACTGAAAGATCTGTGTAGTCCCTAGCAAAAATACTCAGAGAACTCGCCGATTGATCGAAGCCTGACCAAAATGCCGCTGCACCTATAAACAAGAGAGCAAGCAGAACAAGGTTCTTTTTTTCGTTACTGTTCAGCCCAGCCAGGAAATACAGGTAAAGAAAGTAGGTGCCCGCCACAAAACACAAAAAGTAATAAAAGCTTTCAGCAAAGAGCCTTGCATCAACTGTGAAGAGACCAAAAAGACCGCTTAGAATTACTACAAACATAACCACCAAGCTGACTTTCGTCCACGTAACCATCTTAGAGCGCCTGCTTTCATCAATTGGGTTTGGTTCCGCGCCTGCGGCACCCAACAGGTCTTTTGATTTGATGAACTGTATCACCCCAAAGGTCATACCAATACCGGCAGCCCCAAAGCCCCAATGCCACCCTATTTTTTCTCCTAAGTAGGAGCACACCAGAAAGCCTAGCGTTGAGCCAATGTTGATTGCCATATAGAAAATGGTGTACCCGGACTCTCTTCGGTCATCATCTTCTCTGTAGAGTTTTCCTACGATAGTAGAAATATTTCCTTTTAAGAGGCCGGTTCCAAGAACAACGAAAATCAAGCCTAGAAAAAAAGTTTGTTCCATCGGTAATGCCAAAGTGAAATGACCCAGGGCTATAATAATTGCACCATAGAGAACAGCTTTTTGATGTCCTAGCAAGTTATCAGCAAGCCAACCGCCGGGGATCACCATAAAGTAAACCATGCCCACATAAATCCCATAAATGGCCTGAGCCTCAAGGCTGCTCCAACCCAAACCAGGGTTAAAACCAGTAAGCGCTCCAGTCATATAAAGCACCAAAAGTGCACGCATTCCATAATAGGACATCCGCTCCCACATCTCAGTCAAAAACAAAGTTCTCAGGCCGATTGGGTGGCCAAAAAAACCGTCGTTAGAATTGTTCTCTATCGCTTCGTTGTTCATGGTTTTAGCTACTCCTCATCTCTTTTTATTTTAAGGGTTTTAGACAATAGAATGCCACACTCATAAAGTAAGTAAACAGGCACAGCCAACAAGGTCTGTGAAATAACATCCGGCGGTGTGATTAGCATTCCTATAATAAAGGCACCTAAGAAAACATAAGCCCTGTTTTTCTCAAGGCTTTCAATACTCGTTAGCCCAGACCAGACCAAAATCACTGTTGCTATCGGAACCTCGAACGATAACCCAAAGGCAAAAAACAACACCAATACAAAATCCAAATAACTGGAAATATCGGTCATTACAGAGACTCCCTCCGGCGCCGCAGAGGTGAAAAACCCAAACATCAACGGGAAAACAACAACATAGGCAAAGAGCGCTCCTAGGTAGAATAACAAGGTGCTGGATACCAGCAGGGGAACAGCAAAACGCTTTTCTTTGGTGTACAGCCCAGGAGCAGTGAACCCCCACAATTGATAAAGAACAGCAGGCATAGCAAGAAACAATGCGGCAAACATCGTGGTCTTAAAGGGGGTTAAAAAGGGTGATGCAACTTGTGTAGCAATCATTGTAGAACCCTCGGGGAGCTGATTCATAAGCGGCAGAGCAATACGGTTGAAGACCTCATCAGCAAAAGGGATTAGAACAACAAATAAAAGCAAAACCGCAGAACCTGCTTTTAGTAATCTCGAGCGGAGCTCAATAAGATGAGACAGCAGGGTTTCTTCTTGCAACTCTTCTTCCGACATTATTTGTCTTCAGGGTCTTTGGGTTTATTGTCCTTAGGCGACATTGGCCGGTTAGGCGTTAGCTCAACCTCTTGACGCATTTGTCGAGTAAATGAGTTAACCATGGAACGAGCCTTGCCTAAGTAGTTACCGATTTTCAATGCCACCTCAGGAAGTCGTTTTGGTCCCAGGACAACTAGGCCCAAGGCACACAGCAACAACATTTCCCAAAACCCAATGTCAAACATTACGATTTAGGACTTGTCGTCGTCTTCGGTGTTTGAGGATTCCTCTTCGGCTGAGCCTGAAAGCTCATCCCCAATATTAGATAATTCAGATTCAGCTTTCTCCGCTTCAGTCATTCCTTTACGAAAACTTTTAATTGCACCGCCTAAGTCACCGCCTAGGTTTTTAAGCCTTTTGGTGCCAAATATCAAAACGACAATCAAAAGCACTATCAAAAGCTGCCAGATACTTATTCCGCTTGCACCCATACGTTTATCCTCTAGTTAATCTTGGTAATAAAACAATCATATCATGTATTTTTTGTTTCTAATGAAATTGTTATTGGACCGTCATTGACCAAAAACACCTGCATATCGGCACCAAAAACACCGGTTTGAACCTCTTTAGTAAGCCCCCTTGTTTCTGCAGCAAACAACTCAAACAAGGGTTCGGCTTCTTTAGGCGGCATTGCTGTTGAAAAGCCAGGACGGTTTCCTCTAGAGGTGTCCGCAGCAAGAGTAAAGTTTGGAACAATTAACACACCGCCTTCAACTGATTTAACATCTAGATTCATGTCACCGTTGTCATCATCAAAAACCCTTAGCGAAACTGTTTTTTGAGCAAGCTTTCTGGCCTCTTTTTCAGAGTCATCAACTTGTATACCCAACAAGACCATAAGCCCAGTACTGATAGTTGCGACCTCTTTTTCGTTTATATCAACTGAGGCACGACTTACCCTTTGTATTAATGCAATCATGGACTAAAAATAACACACTATTTAATAAATATCGGGTACTATCATGAATAATATTACCCACCCAAAACAAGGAAAAAGGTGAAACGAAGAGACTTAATTGTTGGCGGTATTGGAGCAGCAGGGCTTGCAGCAGCAAGTAAAACAAAAGCCCAAAAAAAAGACGTTTTTAAATGGAAAATGGTCACCACGTGGCCACCTAACTTTCCAGGTTTAGGCACCGGCGCCATGAGAATGGCAAAAAACATTGAAGCAGCCTCAGGCGGCAGAATAAAAATAAAAGTCTTTGCAGGAGGCGAGCTTGTTCCAGCGTTTGAAGTGTTCGATTATGTCTCGAGCGGTGGTGCCGAGATGGGCCATGGAGCAGCTTATTATTGGCGAGGTAAAAGCGAGGCGACACAAATATTTACCACACTACCTTTTGGTTTAAATGCCATGGAGCTAAACGGTTGGCATTATTTTGGTGGCGGTATGGAACTCTATCGAGAACTCTACGAAGACTTTAATCTAAGACCCTATCCTGCAGGAAACTCTGGCTGTCAAATGGGCGGCTGGTTTAAAAAAGAAATCAACTCAGTTAATGATCTTCAAGGACTAAAAATGCGAATCCCAGGTTTTGGTGGTGAGGTGCTCAGACGAAATGGAGGGACACCGGTTGCTATGCCGGGCGCTGAAATTTTCACAGCCCTTCAAACTGGAACGCTTGATGCAGCTGAGTGGATTGGGCCTTATAACGACCTTACTTTTGGTTTCCACAAAGTCGCCAAACATTACTACTATCCCGGATGGCACGAGGGCGGCCCCACCCTGGAATGCATTGTTAATAAAGAGGCTTATGAATCACTGCCCAAGGACCTACAAACCATTGTCGATATAGCTGCCAGCGCCACAAACGACAGCATGCTTGCTGAGTTTATGGCCAGGAACTCGTTTGCTTTAGAGCAGATTGAACAAATGGACGATATTAAAATATCTCCTTTCCCTAAAGATGTCATGGATGCTTTTAAAGAGTCAGCAGAAGAGATTATTGGTGAGATAATCGACAAAGATCCCAAGTTTGCAAAAATCTATAAATCTTTCTCGGACTACAAAAAGACAGTTGAAAAGTGGACAAAGATCTCCGAGTACGCCCTGCTTCAGAACAGATACGAATAAAACACCAACCTTTGTGAATCTTGACAGGGCTTCTTAATAGATTTGGTCTGGCAACCAGGTTACTAGCTCTGGGAATAGGGCTATCAGTAGCAACATGAATAACTGGATTGCAACAAACGGCAACGCACCCTTATAGATTGCTTTCGTTTCTATGGACTCTGGGGCGACACCCCTTAAATAAAACAAGGCAAACCCAAACGGCGGGGTTAAAAAAGAGGTTTGTAGGTTGATGGCAATCAATATGCCCAACCAAACCGGGTCTACCCCAAGGGCCAGAACTATAGGCGCCACAATGGGCACCACCACAAACGTAATTTCTATAAAATCTAGAACAAAACCCAGCAAAAACATAGCCAGCATAACCACTACCACGATACCAACAACACCCCCAGGCACTGACGACAAATAAGCTTGAACCAACTCGTCACCTTCATAACCCCTGAACACCAAGGAGAAGATCGAAGCACCGATTAAGATTAAAAACACCATGCTGGTTAATTTGGCAGTTTCTTGGCACACATCTTTCAATACATCAAATCGTAGTTGTTGCTTTGTTGCCGCCAAGAGCAGCGCACCAACAGCACCCACACCAGCTGCCTCGGTGATCGTTGCAATCCCAAAAATAATTGAGCCCAAAACCGCCACCATTAAAAACAGAGGAGGAATTAAAACCCAGAGCAAGCTTGCCAACGACTTTTTCTCATCATCATTAACAACCTTTGCTGGAGGCATTGATTCTGGTTTTAAAAAGGAGATAAAGACAAGGTAGAGCATATAAAGCAAGACCAAGAGCAGGCCAGGGATGATCGCCCCAACAAACAAGTCTCCAACTGAAACTGTTTCAGGCGAATAAATACCCCGTTGAAGCTGAGCTTGCTGAAACGAAGAAGACAAGACATCGCCCAATAAAACCAAAACAATAGAAGGAGGTATTATTTGACCGAGAGTTCCTGAGGCGGCAATAACACCCGTCGCTATTTCGGGTTTGTACCCTCGTTTTAACATCGTTGGCAAAGACAAGAGCCCCATGGTCACAACCGTGGCACCAACAATACCCGTGCTTGCTGCCAAGAGCATTCCAACCAGAACCACAGCTAAGCCCAACCCACCCCTGTAAGTTCCAAATAAGGAGCTTAGTGTTTCTAAAAGATCTTCAGCCAACTTTGATTTTTCCAGGGTGATGCCCATGAAAACGAATAATGGGACCGCGATAAGGGTTTCGTTGGTCATAATTCCAAAGAGCCTGCTCGGCAAGGCACTTAGGTAACCAGCTTCGAAATTTCCAGTGAGTAAGCCGATACCCGCAAACAGCAGGGCAACTCCCGCTAAGGTAAAAGCGACCGGGAAGCCAATCAAGAGGAACAAGATGACAGTAAAGAAAAGAATGATCGCTTCAATCATTGTCATTCCCACCCAAGGATTTGAAAGCAATAAACAACCCTTGTATAAAAAGCAGTACCCCAGTTAGAGGAATGGCCGTCTTTAATATGGGCACGAAGGGGTAGGCTAAGCCGCCAGCATCTTTTGACGCCTCTTTTATTGTCCAAGATGTTTCAACATAATCCAATGAACCTATCACCAAAAAGAGGGAGACCGGACACAAACAAAACAAACTTCCAAAAAGATTAACTCGACGCTGGGTATTCTTAGACCAACGCCGATAAAACACATCAACACGAACATGAGCGTCTTCGCTCAAGGTATAGGCCGCCACTAACAAAAAGACCATGGCATGCATCCAGGTGACCAGCTCTTGAAGCCAAATCCAGCCAATAGAAAACACATACCTCAGGATAACGATGCCAAAGACGGTGACAACCATAAGTAAGACCAACCAGGACACCAACTTGCCCAACGAAACATTAATTTTATTGAAGGCGGATAAAACCTGTTTAATCACAGACATATGAGAGCTAATCTTGCCAAAAAGCCGGTGTGAACAACACTAGCAAGGCAAAGATCTCAAGCCTCCCTAGCACCATCGCAGAAATACAAACCCATTTAGGAAGCGACCCAAGATCAGCGTAGTTTACGAAAACATCACCAAGACCTGGCCCCAGATTATTTAAAGAAGCAGCCACGGCAGAAAACGCAGTGAGTTCATTTAAGCCGCACGCCAACATAATTAATGTGAACACAACTAAAATACCAATATAGGCAGACATAAAGCCCCAAACAGAGTCTAAAATTCTCTGCTCAACCCCTTTTTGATTAATTTTTACGACAATTTCAGCACTCGGATGGATCAGACGCTTTGCCTCTCTTAAGCCTTGTTTAAACAATATCAAGCAGCGAGCAACTTTTAGCCCTCCACCCGTAGACCCGACAGAGCCGCCAACAAAACTTAGCAACAACAACAAGAAAGGAATAAAAATCGGCCACATCCCATACCCCGATGACGTGTAGCCTGTGGTTGTACCAATCGAGACCACTTGAAAGAACATTTGAGAAAAGGACACCTCGTCAAAACCGTCTGTAGAGCCTCTCATTAGAACCAGCCCAGAAATTATGACGACAGATAACAATAAGCCAATGTAGGCCTTAAACTCTGAATCTTTTATATATGTGGAGAGGGACTTGCTTTTCCAGGCAAAGAAATGCAATGAAAAGTTAACGCCTGCCAACAGCATAAAAATGCTTGAAACCCAATAGATCATAGTAGAGCCATCAAAATAACCAAAGCTCGCATCGTGAGTTGAGAATCCGCCAATAGCAACCGTTGTCATCGCATGACACACAGCATCAAAGAGAGTCATGCCACCAAGGAGGTAACCCGAAGCACACAAGATGGTCAGGGCAAGATAAATATAAGCCAATGACCTTGCGGTTTGTTTTTGTCTCGGTGTGAATTTAGATTCTCTCATTGAGGCAGCAGATTCTGCCCTGTATAAATGCATGCCTCCGACCCCAAGCAGAGGAAGAATAGCAACCGCCAATACAATGATACCTAAGCCACCAAGCCACTGAAGTTGTGCTCTATAAAACAACAAACCTTTGGGCAATAAATCTATATTGGTCATGACTGTTGCACCGGTGGTGGTCAGCCCCGAGGCAGATTCAAATATGGCGTCAGTAAGACTTAAATTGCTTTCTGGCAACATTAAAAAAGGGATAGAGCCAAAAAGAGCTAATATGATCCAGAAAGAGGCAACAATAATAAAACCCTCTTTCAGCCTGATCTCAGATTCTACCCTCCTGCTCGGTAACCAAATGATTAAACCTGCAAGGAGAGTGAATGTAAAAGAGGCTAAAAACGAAGAAGCGGTGTAGATGTCGCCAAAGATTCCAGAAACAATAAATGGTACCAACATTGAGCAACTAAAAACCATCAACAGCAAACCCAAGGTTTTTTGAACGGATTTAAAATTATTTAGGACCATGGTTTCAGAAAAGCAAAGCGGTGATTAATAGGGTTTAGTCAAAAATTGTTTCTATTTCTGTAATGGTATCTCTATTGTTTATAAAAACAACAACATGATCATCCGACTCTATAATGGTTGTGTGATGAACAGTTTTAATTTCTCCTTCGTTTGAAACGACGGCAGTGATAAAAGCCCCTTCAGGAAGATCTATTTCTTCAATACTTTTACCGACAACTTGAGAATCCTCATGCGTGTGTGCTACAGCCTCTAAAGCTTCTGCGTTACCTCGCTTTAAGCTGTGGACTTTTACAACATCACCCCTTCTAACATGCGAGAGGAGAGCACTAATCGTAATTTGTTCTGCTGAAATTGCGATATCGATACTGTCTGTTTCCATCAGGCCCGAAAAGGAGTCTTTATTAATTAATGCCATCACTTTTTTACTGCCCATTTTTTTTGCCACCATGGCTGAGAGAATATTGGCTTCTTCCGAGTTGGTGGTGGCTACAAACACATCATTGTTTTCAATGTTCTCTTCTTTAAGCAGAGCATCATCTGATGAGTCTCCTTTTAAAACAATTGTTGTATCAAGACGCTCGGCAAGAATTTTTGCCCTTTTTGTGGACTTTTCAATTAATTTTACGCTGTTATCTTGTTCTAATCTGCTGGCCAACTTTAGACCTATCCTGCCACCGCCTGCTATAACAATGTTGTTCGCCTCTTCTTGGTCTTGGTTAAACTCTGTAATCATATGGTCAATATCGTCAGGAGCAGCAATAAAGTAAACCTCATCATCGGCTTTTATAACTGTCTTTCCCTCTGGCGCAATCATTTCCCCTTCTCTGTATATTGCTGCAATCCTAACCTTTTCATTACCTAGGTGATCGTGTAGGGTGCTGATTGGGTTATCAACCAGAAACCCTTGCGGCTTGGTTTTGACCCCAACCATTCTTATTTTGCCCTCAGCAAAATCTAACACCTGAAAAGCACCCGGGTGGTCAATTACCTCGATAATATAGTTTGTGATTAAGTCTTCTGGGCTAATAGTAAAATCCACAGGGACCTCATTCTCTGAGAATAACTCCGGTCTGTCGGTGTATTCAGAGGCTCTGATTCTTGCTATCTTGGTTTGCGTGTTAAACAGGCTCGAGGCGATCTGACAAGCAACCATGTTAACCTCATCGCTGCTCGTTACTGCAATTAAAATATCAGCACTTTCGGCACCTGCTTTCTCCAACGTTTCTGGATAAGAGGCATTGCCTTCAACAACCCTCAGGTCTGCTGAACCCGAAAGCTTTTCGAGCTTGTCTGGATCAAGATCAACAATAGTTACTTCATCATCTTCATTGTTCGCAAGCTGGACTGCTGTAGATGAACCGACTTGACCCGCACCTAGTATTAAAATATTCATGCTTCTGTGTGTTTATTTTACATGAATTTCAGGTTTGCATAGCTTAAAACAACCCACTTTGTACCGTCGGTTTCAAAGTTAATTTGCGCTCTTGTGTTGTCCCCGTCGCCCTCAATGGCAATAACCACACCTTCACCAAAAACAGGGTGCGCTATCCTTTGTCCCAAGAGCGAAGCCGCCTTGTCTTTTTTAGGCTTGCTGTCGTACTTATTTTTTGAGTCAGAAAGGACCCCGTGGTTGGATACCTCATCAATTAGTTTTTCAGGAATCTCAAAAAGAAATCTAGAAGGATGGCTATAATTGGTGGTGCCATGGACCAGTCTTTGGTTGGCATAAGAAATATAAAGCTCCTTCATCGATCGGGTGATTGCGACGTAACAAAGACGCCTTTCTTCCTCTAAGCCACCCGGATCCATTTGGGACCGCTGATGAGGAAACAAGCCATCCTCCATGCCAACAATAAAAACCAAAGGGAACTCCAAACCTTTTGCTGAATGCATCGTCATTAATTGAACACTGTCTTGCCATTCACTAGCTTGGTGTTCGCCCGATTCTAATGCTGCGTGCGATAGGAAAGACTCAAGCGGGGTTATTTCATCCTCATCCAACAAAGGCCTGTATCCATGGGCAGCATTAATGAGTTCCATGATATTGTCTATTTTAGTAGCTGCCTGTTCAGTCTTTTTCTTCTCAAGGAACTGTATAAGTTTTGACTCTTTGATGGCCAGCTCAAATTGCTCTTTTAGGGGCTTGTTTGCCATTTGTTTTTCTATGTTTTGGATTTGGGCCAAAAAACCACCAACAGCATTTTTAGCTCTGCCGCTAATTTTTGAGTTTTTAATAAGATCTGATGAGGCAACATAGAGCGACAGATTCTCGGTTTGTGCTTGTGATCTAATTTGGCTTAGTGTTTTTGAACCAATACCTTTTGGCGGCACGTTGGATGCTCGCTCAAAAGCCAAATCATCGTTCGGGTTAATAGAGAGTCTTAAATAGGCAAGCACGTCCTTTACTTCAGCCCGATCAAAAAACCTAAAGCCCCCATAAACTCGGTAGGGAATAGCATGTTGAAGCATAGCTTCTTCAATAACTCTTGACTGAGCGTTCGATCGATAAAGGATAGCAACATCCTTTAACGGGTGTTTTTTTGACTGAATGGTGTCAACGATATTATGCGCTTCTTCATACTCATCGTAGTTTGCGACCAGTTTAATTTGAGGGCCGCTTTCTTCGGCTGTCCATAGAGTTTTTTCTAAGCGCTCATCGTTGTTCGATATTACAGCGTTTGCAGCATCTAAAATGGTTTTTGTAGAACGATAATTTTGTTCCATTTTAATAACCCTTACGGCATCAAACTCTTTTTGAAAACGAGACATGTTTGCACTGTTTGCTCCTCTCCATTTATAGATTGATTGATCATCATCTCCAACCACAAAAGCAACACCGGTTTTGCCGGTTAGTAAACGCACCATTTGATATTGGATTTCATTGGTGTCTTGGAATTCATCGACAAGAATGTTGTTAAATCTTTTTTGATAATGCTCAAGAAGAGTTGGTGTTGTTTTTAAGGTTTCGTAACAACGTAAAAGCAGCTCCCCAAAGTCTACCAAGTTGTTCTGCCGACACTTTTTTTCATAATCCTTGTAGAGTTGAATAAACTCTCTTTTTGTCGGATTGTCCTTGACCTTTTCTGCTCTTAGCCCTAAATCCTTTTGCGTGTTAATGAACCACTGAACCTCTTTTGGCGGATAGTAGGATTCATCGAGACCTTGGTCTTTTATCATTCGTTTGATCTGGCGATGCTGGTCATCTGAATCAAGAACTTGAAAGCCCTGATCTAGGCCAGCGTCTTTCCAATGCAGCCTAAGAAACTTATGAGCCAAGCCATGAAAGGTTCCAACCCACATCCCTCTTGTGTCAAGGCCAAGCATTTCTCCAATCCTTTGTCGCATTTCATTTGCAGCCTTGTTGGTGAAGGTCACCGCGAAAACATTTAACGGCGAGTTTTTATCAACGCTTACCAACCAAGCAATTCTATGCACCAACACCCGTGTTTTGCCACTGCCAGCGCCAGCTAAAACCATAACCGAGGTTTTTCCACTCGTTACAGCCTCTCTTTGTGGTTCATTTAATTGGCCTAGAATGTTTTCGGTTTCCATGGACTTTTATTGTAGCTTTATCTGAATTTGATTGCGTACATCAGGTTTACAAACGCCAGCAATAAAATAGCGGCAAAAGCATTATGAGCAGTCGCTAAGACCAAAGGGATGCTCGACCAAACCATCACAACACCTATAGTTAATTGGGCCAATAACGCTGCCGCCAAAAGCTTTGCTGCGAATTTAATCTTTTCAGATTGGTGGTTGATGTATTTGAGGATAATTAAACCCAAACCAAGTGTTAGAACAAGTGCACCAAGACGATGCATGAAATGTATGGCAGTTCTTGCTGGGGGGGTAAGCAGGCCGCCTTCGTAGTTTTGTCCAAATGATTGCCACTTTAAAAAACCTTCTTTCATGTCCATATTTGAAGGCCACAGCTCGCCGTAACAAAAAGGAAGGTCAGGACAACCAAGGGCTGCATAATTAGTGCTTGTCCAGCCACCTAAAATAATTTGTGCGATTAGCAGGGTTAAGCCTATGAAAACAAGAGGGGCAATCTTTGACGGCGTTTGTTCTTCTTGATCTTGGTGTTTTAGGTAAACAAACAACAATGAGAGCGTTGCAAGACCCCCGATTAAGTGTGAGAGAACCACAAAGGGGTGAACTTTTAGGGTAACAGTCCACATGCCCAACAAACCCTGGAAAACAACCAGCAAAAACAAGCCCAGAGAGAGCCTTAAGGAAAAATTTTCACCCCACGGCTTTCTCTTCTTTTTAAAGAACTCTAGTAAAAACATTACCAATATAAACAAACCCAAAAGACTGGCAATATACCGATGAATCATCTCTCTCCAAGCCTTGCCTGATTCGACAACTTGGTCAGGGAATAGCTCCGCAGCTTTAGATAATTCGTCAGTGGTTTCTGGAACGGTTAAAAACCCATAACAACCCGGCCAATCAGGACAACCCAAACCAGCATCAGTTAAACGGACATAGGCACCAAAGACAATGACACAAAACGCCAAAACCGTTGTAAAGGCTATAATCGATTTTGTTTTGGGCACGAGATTTTAAGTAGAGTTCTAGGATCCTGTTAACGACATGAACAAATCCCTAATGTAGTATACGAAGGCACCATCGACTGCGAGAATTCCAACTAAGGCTAGCAAAAAGAGAGGCGGCAAGGTGATGGCATATAAAAAAGCCATTCGCTCCCAAGCCATATGCATAAAAACCCCGACGACTAAGCCCGCTTTAAGAAAAGCAAATATAGTAACCAAAAACCATCTCAGATAACCTTGTACTTCCATAAGGTCAACCATGTATGAAAAGGCACTAAGCACGAAGAGCAGTATCCAACAACTTATATATAGGCTGAATGGGTGCTCAGTCTCTACTGCATCCCCAGGATAAAAACTAGGGTGCTTAAAAGGCTTTTCTTGTTCGTTCATAATGTCTCTCTCTACCAAAGATAAAAGAATGCAAAAATAAATATCCAAACCAAATCAACAAAGTGCCAATACAAACCTGCAACCTCAACCATTTGATAATCATTGAGCCGATCATACCGACCTTCAAAAACACGTTTAGCAACTATACATAAGTAAACAACCCCTATGGAGACGTGTAGCCCATGAAAACCTGTGATCATAAAAAAGAAGCCGCCAAATTGATGGGCGCCAAACTCATTGCCCCAAGGCCTAATACCTTCTTCAAAAATTAACTTACTCCACTCAAACACCTGCATGCCCACAAAGGCAACCCCTCCAAGTGCTGTAAGCAAGATCAGCACCCCAGTTTTTACCCGCTCTTTTTTATAGCCTGAGGTCACTGCCATCGCCATAGTTCCACTGCTACTGATTAGAATAAAAGTCATGATCGCAATAAGCAGCAGAGGGACATCAGTTCCACCAACATGAAGGGCGAAAACCTCGCTTGTGTTTGGCCAAGGGACAGTCGTTGTTAGCCTAACAGCCATATAGGCAGAAAGAAAAGAGCCAAAAATAAACGTATCACTAACAAGGAAAATCCACATCATCGCCTTGCTCCATCTCACCTTAAAGGTTTGAACATCAGACGACCAGTCAGCCACCAGGCCCTTTAAATTATCAGGGACTGAGTCTTCGAAAGAAACATGTTGATTTGATGACATAAAATCTCTCTATGTGGTTAAAAGTAGCATGAATAACAAGACCCAAACCAAAAGCATATAGTGCCAATAGCTCCCTAAAAGCCCTATTGACTCTGGCTGGAGTATCAATTGATCGCGCTTGAACGTTTTTAAAGTGACATAAAACCAGGCGGCCACTCCTCCTATAACATGCATTGCATGGAGTGCGGTAATTAAATAAAAGAAAGTGTTGGCTGGGTTTATTGTCAAAAAATAACCCGAAGAAGTTAGTTCTTGCCAAGCCAATGTTTGCCCGGTAACAAAGGTAACAGCAAACAACCCACCGATTATCAACCCTACTTTAATTGTTTGAACACTGGATCTTTTAGCACCACTCTTCGCCCAAGCCATTCCAACACTAGCCAAGACCAAAGACCCTGTATTAACCCATAGCATTGATGGTATTGGAACTGGGTTCCAGTCTTCAAAGTTCATCCGGAATAAATATGCATTGGTAATAAACAAGAAAAGAATCGATATCACGGTCATCAGCGTATAAACAAAAACCTGACCGTGGGTTAACCCCATAAAACGTTCTTCGTTGTTCGTTATATTTGTCATTGCTTACTAGGTGATTTGCTCATCAGGAACATTTTGAGGCACAAAATCAGCTGTGGCACCAGGAAGACCATAATCATAGGGCCATCGATAAACCACCGGTAATTTTTCTCCCCAGTTGCCATGTCCTGGCGGGGACTCTAGGGCTTGCCATTCTAATGTACAAGCACCCCATGGGTTCGGCCCTGCCTCTTTGCCCTTATAAAGACTAACCACAAAGTTGTACAAAAGAATAAACTGAGCGGCTCCGACTATCAGAGCACAGATGGTTATAAATTGATTGAGGTCGTTTACTGACTGAGGAATAAAATCATATTGGTCGTTAGAATAATATCGCCTTGGAACGCCTAGAAACCCAATATAGTGCATAGGGAAATAAATTAGATAGGTACCAACAAAGGTAATCCAAAAATGTATTTGGCCCAAAGTATCATCAAGCATTCTGCCCGTAACAGAAGGGTACCAATGATACAGCCCCCCATAGAGTGCTAGAACGGGAGAAACTGCCATGACCATATGGAAATGACCTACAACAAAATAGGTGTCTGATAACGGTACATCCACAGCAACATTGCCAAGGAATAGACCAGTAAGACCGCCTATAAGGAAGGTGATTAGAAAAGCTAGGCAATAGAGCATTGGAACCGTCATTTTAATATTCGCATCCCACAGCGTTATTACCCAGTTGTAGACTTTGATTGCCGTTGGAATCGCAATAATCAGTGTAGTGGTAGCAAAAAAGAAACCTAAATAAGGGTTCATACCCGCAACATACATATGATGTGCCCAGACTATAAAGGCGATACCAGCAATGGCAATTAAAGCCCAAACCATCATGTTATAACCAAAAATATTTTTCCTCGCATGACAGCTTATTAGTTCGGAGATAATACCAAACGCAGGAAGAGCAATAATATAAACTTCAGGATGGCCGAAAAACCAAAACAAATGTTGAAACAACACCGGGCTTCCACCGCCATAGTCTAAAACTTCACCGCCCTTAAAAATTTCCGGCATAAAAAAACTGGTTTCTAAAACACGATCAAAGATCAGCATAATAGCTCCAACGAGAAGCGCCGGGAAAGCTAGAAGACCAAGAAAAGTTGCCAAGAAGATACACCAAATGATCAAAGGCATCCGCATCAGCGTCATCCCCTTAGCACGCGATTGCAGAACTGTGGTGATATAGTTCAAACCACCCATAGTGAAAGCAATAATAAAGACAGCTAATGAAGCCAACATCAGAATAATTCCAGCTCCGTCACCACCTGGCGTTCCTTCTAAAATTGATTGTGGCGGATACAAAGTCCACCCAGCACCTGTTGGCCCGCTCTCAACAAAAAAACTAGAAACCAAGATTATGACTGAGAGAAAGTACACCCAAAAACTAAGCATGTTTACAAATGGAAAAGCCATATCCCTTGAGCCAAGCATTAATGGAATTAGGTAGTTTCCAAAGCCGCCTAGAAACAAAGCAGTAAGCAGATAGATCACCATAATCATTCCATGCATAGTGACGTCTTGATAGTAGGAGCCAGCGTCAATCGATTCAAATAGACCCGGAAAACCAAGCTGCATTCTCATCATTAGTGATAAAAACATCCCAGTTAGTCCGATTGCTAGCGCAACAGAAATATATTGCAGAGCGATTATCTTGTGATCTTGGGAAAAAACATACCTGCTCCACCAACCAGTTGGTTCATGGATCGGTTGTCCTTCATAATTTGCGCCTTGTTCCATTGTTCTATTTTACTCCTATTTAATATCTACGAAAACTAATCCGATAAGGTTTTAATATAATCTGTTATGGCATCAATCTCTTCTTCAGATAACGTGGCATAAGCCGGCATCACTGGAGCATAACCTGAGCCGATTTTAGCAACAGGGTTAACAATTGATTCTTTAATATAGGCCTCATCAATAACGACAGTTTCACCTGTATCTAGAAGCCTCTCAGTGCCAAAAGTGTTTTTCCATGTTGGACCGATGCCATTTACACCATCATCACTGTGACAAGCAACACAACCTAAAGTTTGTGCAATCTGTTTACCCTGGCCTTCAACCCCTTCGTTTAAAGTTTCAAAAAAGGTCGGTTGCTCGGCAAGCCAAGCATCAAAGTCTTCACGAGTATCCACCGTAATCAGACCACGCATGGCATAGTGCCCCGTCCCACAATATTCTGCACAAGCAACCTCGTAAGTCCCAAGCAATGTTGGCTCAAACCAAAGGTTTGATTGTTGTCCAGGAACTAAGTCCATTTTCGCCCTAAATTGTGGAATGTAAAAGTCGTGCAGAACATCTTTTGATCTGAGTTGAAAAACCACCTTTTCATTTATAGGCAGGTGAACCTCAGCGCTTCTAATTAAAATATCATCCTGGCCGTTTGGATCATTGGGATCAATCCCGAACGTGTTTTTTGAACTGAAGAGCCTACCGTTTGTGTTGCCGTATATTCCATCTTCTCCAGGGAATCTATACGTCCAAACCCATTGTTGCCCAACGCCTTCAACTTCTAACGCATCATCTGGGAGTTGAATGTACATGTTCCAAGCTATTAAGCCAGGGGCTAGCAAAACCACAACACCAATGGTTGTAACAACGGTCAAAATTACTTCGAGTTTAGTGTTTTCAGGTTGATATTGGGCTTTGTGACCTTCTTTGTACCGAAATTTTATGACGCAATAAATAATAAAACCGGAGACTGCAACAAAAGCAACCCCGCATACCCATAAAGAGATAATAATTGTGGTGTCTAAAAACCCCCAATTTGAAGCTAGTGGAGTAAACCACCAAGGTGAAACCGCGTTCCAAAGAACTGTTCCGATAACAATGATGGTTGCAACGATTACAAAAGCCATAAATATCCTTCTATATAAAGCTTATCTATCAAAATGATCGAAAGCATTATCCTCAAAAAAGGATCAGAATACAATCAAAGAAACACTTTGCTGAGCAACTCTTTTTTGGGTGGTTTTTTACTAAAACCTACTTAATGAAGAGAAGATCTAGAAAAACACCCAAAAAAACCACTAAGCCCACATAGTTGTTCTCTAAAAAAGCCTTAAGGCATTGATCGGGGTCACGATCCCTAATTAACTGCTGTTGCCTAACAAAGAGAAAAGTGACAATAATCAGCGAAGAGAAAAATATAAAATTAAGCTCGTAGAGTAAACCGATAAGGACCCATAAAAGAACCACAAAGGACTGAAGCAAGAAAGTGATAAACCCAACACGTTCTCCAAATAAAATCGCTGTAGAGTTTATACCAATCTTTAAATCATCTTCTTTGTCCACTAAAGCATAAAAAGTGTCATACATTACAACCCACAAACCAACGCTTAGCCATAATAGAGAGGCTTCAGCGCTAAGCGCTAGATTATTAGCAACATAAACCATTGGTATACTCCAACTAAAAGCAAAGCCAAGTATTAACTGTGGCGCCGAGAAAAAACGTTTGCAAAAGGGGTAGATAACAGTAATCAAAAGGCCGCCTAAGGCCCAAAAAAATGAAGAAAGATTTAACTGTAAGACCAAAGCAAGCGCGATGGATAGCAAAATTAAAAGCAAGAAATAAGCCTCTCCTATACTTACGGATTGGTTTGCCAAAGGCCTCGATTTTGTTCGTTCAACAGAGGGATCAATATCTTTATCAACAATATCGTTAATTACACAACCTGCTGAACGCATAACCACAACACCTAAAATAAATATTAAAAACATTTTTAGTCCAGGAATACCCTTATTGACAAGCCAAAGCGGCCATAGCGTAGGCCAGAGAAGCAAAAAAATACCAATAGGCTTGTCGAACCTCATGAGCTTTGAATAAGCATTTATTTTTGTCATTTAGCTCAATCTTTAATCTTATCAAGCGCAGGTAAAAATAACTCAGCAACCCATAATAAGGTGTTGTCGATATCAAAGCTTGAGCGCCTTATCCACACTGATGCTTCAGAGAGTTCTAGATAGGCATACTCAAAAGCACTTCTTGTTACCTTTGGCATCATTGATAATCGCTCACCAAGAGGCTGTTCTCCCAAAGATTGAATCCAACGATTCAACTCTAAGGTTGAATTTGGAACAAGTGTTTGGGCTAAAATACAGGCATCATTATCAATCGAAAGAGCAACCTCTCTGACGTAGCCCTGATCAGCATCATTTTTATTCTTTAGCAGGATCGGCGTGGAGCTTAGAGACTCTTTTAGAACCTGAACGGCATAAATATGACCAGATTCTTTAATTCTATTGGTCAGTAGATTTGTTTCAGTTAGCCAACTTTTCAGATTGGAGGAGAGCTGCTTAGTTGTGATGTTTTCTAGGGAATTATCCCAAACTAAATCTGGTGACAATCTTTCAATTTGTTCAAACGATAGCTTCATGATATTTAAGGGCTGACAGTCTAGCTATAAATCAAACATTACGATAGATAATTTGCTCACCAACCCACCGTTTAATTAGTTTTTCAGCTTTGCCAGGATATTTATTATCGAAGCCTGCGCACAACTTATTAATATAAGGCAGCATATGAGCATCTCTTGAGATGTCTGCAATTTTCAGTCCAATTAACCCCTTTTGTCTAGTGCCTAAAAGCTCACCAGGCCCCCTTAACTGAAGGTCTTTTTCAGAAATATAAAAACCATCAACGCTTTTTCTAATAACCCCAAGACGCTCTTTTGCAAGCCCGTTCAAAGGCCCTTTATAAATCAATATACAAAGACTTTCGTGAGCCCCACGACCAACTCGCCCTCTGAGTTGGTGGAGCTGAGACAACCCTAATCGCTCAGCGTTTTCTATTACCATGATTGTTGCGTTAGAGACATCAACACCTACTTCTATAACTGTTGTTGCCACAAGAACCTGGAAAAGATTGTTTTTAAAATCAAGCATTGTTTGGTTTTTTGTTTCTGGCTTAAGTCTTCCATGAACCAAGCCAATACTTTTCTTTTTAAGTTCCAATCCTAGCTTCTCAAAGGTTGTTTCGGCAGCTTCATAATTCAGCTCTTCAGACTCCTCTATTAAAGGGCAAACCCAATAAGCCTGCCTGCCTCCTTTGGTCTCTTTATCAATTTTTTCTATTACTTCATCCCTCTTGTCCTCTGGGATAACTATGGTCTTAATTAAGCCTCTGCCTTTCGGTAATTCATCTAAAATTGAGGTATCAAGGTCTCCATAGGCAGTCATAGCTAAGGTCCTTGGTATTGGTGTCGCAGTCATTATTAATTGATGCGGAACGGTGCCGACAGACTTCGATTTATTGACCAGGCTTAATCTTTGGTCCACGCCAAACCTATGCTGCTCATCAACTATCACTAAACCTAGGTTTTTATACTCCACCTGTGTTTGAAACAAGGCATGAGTGCCAATTATTATTGAGGCTTCACCGTTTTTGATTTGACCAAGAATAAGATCTTTTTGTTTCTTGGGGAGCTTGCTTTTGAGAATTACCACCTTAACACCTAGGGGTTTGAACCATTCATCTAAATTGTTTTTATGTTGTTCTGCAAGCAGCTCCGTTGGCGCCATTAAAACAGACTGTGACTTGCTCGCTGCTGCTAGAGCCATTGCCGATGCTGCAACAACAGTTTTACCTGAACCCACATCGCCTTGAAGTAATCGCATCATTGGGATCGGTTCTGCCAAATCTTTCTCAATTTCACGCACCACTCTTCTCTGACTGCCTGTCAGCTTGAACGGCAGATTTTTAATAAATGTTTTCATAAGTTGATTGTCTGAGAGGGCTAGAGCAGGATTAGATTGAGTTGTTTTCTTGATTTGCCTTAAGGCTAGCTGGTTAGCTATTAACTCCTCTGCAACCAATCTTCTTAATGGTTCAAACCCCTCTTTTTCATTAATCTCTGAAGGCAAAGGACGGTGTATTTTCGACAAAGCATCCCTCAATGAGCCTAACCCCATCTCAGCTATGATTTCATCTGGAAGAATTTCCTCAGTGTTTTTAAGCTGCTCTTTTAAGCCTGCATTCACGATTTGCCTTAGCTTGGTTTGTGAAAGACCCTTTGTAGTTGGATAAACAGGCGTGAGCCTTTTTGACAAAGGCGCAGGGTTTTCCGGGTCAATAACTTGATATTGAGGATGAATCATCTCAATACCTGAGGCCGTTTTTCTTGTTTTCCCGTAACATCTTACAAGCGTATCCCGACCCAAGTTTTGTGCCTGATACTTTGAAAAAGTAAAAAACCTCATGGTTAGCATTCCTGTGTCGTCAGATAACTGAACAAGCATCATACGCCTGCCCCTATAGATAATACTGCAGAGTAAAACCCTACCTTCAACCAACACTTCCTCATCTGGGATAAGAGCACCTATTTGTTTTAACCTCGTTCTATCTTCATATCGAGTTGGAAGCAAAAACAAAAGGTCTGATTGCTTATTAATACTTAATTTAGCGAGCTTGTCTTTAAGCGCGGGGCCAACCCCTTTTAGATCTGTAAGATCCTCATTGCTCATAGTTGAATCAGAAACTCTTAACAATAGTTTAGTTGGACTCAGGAGCCTCTGCCACTACCTCAACCTCAACCTCTGAAGCTTTGGGGAGCGCAGAAACCTGGACCAAAGCTCTGGCAGGATATGGGGCATTAAAAAGAGAAGACATTACTTTATTGACAGTGTCAAAGTTACTGATATCAATTAGGTAAATATTGACTTTTATGATGTGGCTTAAGCTTAGGTTTTCAGCTGCGAGGATAGCCTCTATATTTTTAAATACCTGCCTTGTTTTTGACTCAATATCCCCATCATTCATTTCCCCTTCTTTGTTAAGAGGTATTTGCCCCGATAAAAATAACAAACCTCCAGACTTAACCGCCTGAGAATAAGGACCAATTGCTTGTGGCGCTTCATCGGTAGAAATAATTTTAGACATATTGTTGCTCCTATTTTAATGCAGACTTCTTGAAACCTTCTCAACATTTCCCATAGCTTTTATGCCTCGCATAATATCAGCTAAATCCTTTCTATTGGCTACTTGGATTTGAAACAGGATATCAATGGTTTCGTCTTCGTATTCAGTGGCCAAAGAAACTTGCTCTACATTGCATCCATTGTCAGCCAGTTTTCCAGCTATAGCAGCCAGTGAGCCAGGCTTATGTTTAGCATGGACTGTAATTTCAGTAGATAACTCATGCTCTATATCATCGCTCCACTCAGCGCCGATCCAGCGACTACTCTCTTTTATAAAAGTGCCCAAGTGATGACACTGTCTTCTGTGGATAACAAGACCCTTTGTTTTGCTTAAATGGCCTATGATAGTGTCCCCTGGAATTGGTAAACAGCACTTAGCAAAATTTATAGATACCCCTTCGGTTCCTTTGATCAGAAGCGGCTTATGGTCATCTGCGTTGTTTTCTAGTTCTTCATCACCAAGAAGGATTTGTGCCATAAGAAGAGGGTTTTTGTCCCCAACACCCATGCTTTCATAGAATTGTTCCATGTCTTTGAAGTCCATTCTTTCTAAGAGACCACTAATTTGTTCTTTTTTAATATTTCTTTGTTTTTTGCCAAGTGAGTTTAAGGCGTTATCAAATAAGCGCTTTCCAAGCACAATGGTTTGCTCAACATTAAGATCTTTAAGATAAGATCTTAGATTATGACGCGCCTTTGCCGTGGTTATAAAAGACAGCCAACTTGGGTCAGGGCTGGAATATCGAGAGGTCATGATTTGCACGGTTTGTCCGCTTTCTAAAACGGTCCTTAATGGAACCTGAGAACGATCTATTTTTGCACCTATGCAACTGTTACCTATGTCTGTATGAATAGCATACGCAAAATCAACACAAGTAGAGTTATTTGGCAGTCGATAAATATCGCCATCAGGGCTAAAGACATAAATTTTATCCGGGTACAAATCAAGCTTGATTCTTTCTAAAAACTCTTCAGGGTGAGCTGTTCCTTGAATTTCTTTAATGTTAGCCAGCCATTCTCTCGCCTTTATTTGGGGGGCTGAATCATCTCCAGTCGCAGATTTGTATTTCCAGTGTGCGGCAATACCGCTTTCAGCGACCTGGTCCATGTCTTTAGTTCTAATCTGAATCTCAATTGGCGTGCCACTTGGACCCAATAAACTGGTGTGGATTGATTGGTAGCCATTAACTCTAGGAATAGCAATATAGTCCTTAAACTTACCTATAATAGGTTTGTAGACCTCATGAACCAAACCAAGGACCTGGTAACATTCTTGCGAGCTATGAACAATTATTCTTAAGCCATAGACATCTATTATTTTATCAAGCGATAAGTGTCTTCGTTTCATCTTTGTGTAGATGCTATAAAGGTCTTTCTCTCTAGCAGTAATTTTATGATCTATATTAGCCTCATTGAGCTTTTTCGAGATTCTTTTGCTAATTTTTTTTAGTATTCTTTTTTGGTTTCCAAGCTTTCTTTTTAGAGATGAGCTAAGAATCTTATGCCTAAAAGGGTAACCGTATTTGAAAGCCTCTTCCTCAAGAGCTGTTTTAATGTTGAAAATTCCCAACCGATTTGCAATCGGCGCATAGACTTCTAGAGTTTCTTTGGCAATTTTAATTTGTTTTCCTTGATCGAGAGCATGGAGGGATTGTATGTTATGAAGCCGATCAGCTAGTTTGATTAGTATAACCCTGATATCTTTGACCATGGCTAACATCATCTTTCTAAAACTCTCTGCCTGATGGTGTTTTATATCACTGTGCTCAATTTGATCAAGCTTGCTCACGCCATCAACAAGGCTCAAGACCTCTTCGCCAAATTCTTTTTTTAACAGCGCTTCATTTACAACGGTGTCCTCAAGCACATCATGTAAAAGACCAGCCGCTATAGACTCTTTATCGAGGCGCAAGTCAGCCAAAATGCTGGCGACACCAGTTGGGTGAACGATATATGGTTCCCCACTCTTTCTTGATTGATGCTCATGAGCAACACTTGAGTAAGCATAGGCTTTTTTTATTAGATCAATATCTTCCTTATCTAAATAATCTAATTCAGAGATTAACTGCTTTAATAGTTTAGTTGGTTTGCGTTCCAACATCTCATCAGCGAATTTTTTAACGGACTCAGGCAACTTTCTTATTCAGTTTGGTTAGTACTATAGAAATAATTCTACAACAGTAGACCCTGCTTTTTGAATTGGTTTGTTGAATACCTCTATAGAACTAGGCTATATCTTCTTCTGTTTTAGAAAGCTCTTCAGCGAGTTCTTTTTCTAGGTCGCTTTCAGTCCTGTGAAAGTCGGGATTATCAAGGTGTCCTTCAGCTATCTCCCTAAGAGCAAGAACAGACGGTTTGTCATTCTGTTGTTCTTCAAGCAAAGTTTCAGAGCCGTTAGCAATTCTCCTCGCTCTTTTTGAAGCAAGCTTTACGAGATCAAAAATACCCTCAGTGTGCTCTAAACAATCTTCTACAGTAACTCTAGCCATAATATATACCACCTATTTTAGATGGCATAGATTACTTGCAGATCAGTAGATGTCAATAGGTTTCTATGCTCAAGAACGAAAGCTACGAATTATCGTCATTACCTCGTCATTTAAAGAGCTTGCCTTGCTAGGGTCTTTGATGAATGCTGTTATTGCCTGAACAGTTGACCTGACATCCTCATTAATAAAGACGTTATCGAAGTTTTGATATTGGTTTAAGTCGTTCAAAGCTTCGTCAAACCTGAGCCGAATTTCGTTATTGCTATCGGTCCCTCTTTTTTTTAGTCTAAGCATCAACTCTTCTTTTGAGGGTGGAATTATAAACAACATTAAACAATCGGATCTCTCCTTCTTAATTTGCATAGCCCCTTGCCAGTCAATTTCAAGAATAACGTTTAAGCCTTTATTTAGGTTGTCTTCAACCTCTTGTTTTGGTGTCCCATAAAAACAATCAAAAACTTTAGCGTGTTCTAGAAATGATTTCTCTTCAACCATTGTTGAAAACAGTTCTGAAGAAACAAAATTATAATCTTTGCCGTCGATCTCATTAGCTCGCTTCTTTCTGGTTGTGTAAGAAACAGAGGCCACTAAATTTTCATTCTTCCTAATTAATTCTCTTACAATAGTCGTTTTGCCTGTTCCAGATGGGGCAGAAATTACGATTATTAAAGGACTGTTAGTACTCATTACCAGAACAAATATATAATGCTTTGTTAAATTACCCTATAAAATTTTTCAAAATACATATGAAGAAAAAGACCCTAGTACTTGCCTCTAATAACGAACACAAGATTCTTGAAATCAAAGATATCCTCGGTCATGCCTATCAAGTTTTAAAACAAGCTGACTTCAACATAGGACCAATACCTGAAACAGGAACGAGTTTTAAAGAGAACGCTATTATCAAAGCTCGTGAGATTCATAAAATAACAGGCCTATCAACAATTGGAGATGATTCAGGATTAGTGGTCGAGGCTTTAGATGGTGAGCCAGGAGTCTATTCAGCTCGCTACAGCGGAGAGGATGCAACTGACGAAAAGAACAACAGGAAGTTATTAAGAAAACTAGAAGAGAAAAAGACAAACAACAGAAACGCAAGGTTTGAATGCGTAATTGCACTAATAGAAAATGAGGACCCAAAAAAGGTTCATACCTTTAGCGGAACTTGGAAGGGTGAGATATTGTTAAAGCATAAAGGGTCAAGAGGGTTTGGTTATGACCCACTTTTTTTAGACCCAAAAACAGGGAAGTCATCAGCAGAGCTTCAAGCCAAACACAAAAACAAAATAAGTCATCGAGCAAAAGCGCTTGCAAAACTTAAACAACATATTTCATGAAAATTTGTGAATTAATGCGATATAAAGTATTGATCATTAATGAATTTGATGTTTTCTGTTAGTCGAATAATTTTGCTAATTATTCACAGAAAAAAAAACTTTAAATTTTTATAGATCAATTAGAGATCATTTCAACTAGATTACAATAATAAATCCTTATAAAGTATTGATATAAATGGTAAAAGGGCAAAACTGTATATTTTTTACACAATTTTGTAATAATCAGCGTTTTTGAACATATCGCTTTATTTTTTACTGTTTTCCACAAAGTTATCCACAGATTTTGTGGATAAAGCCAACAAAAGCCCCGCCTAATTTTCTTGAAAATGTCACCACAAGTCGTTATCCTTGCCACCCAAAAAATATTTGGGTTTGACAATAAATAAAAAATAATTTCTAACCGGCTAAAAATGAAAAAAGAAACACATCCAGAATACAATGAAATTAAAGTTACTTGTTCTTGTGGCAACTCATTTGTCACTAAGTCCACTTTACTTGAAGATCTTGCTATTGAAGTTTGCTCTTCATGTCACCCATTCTATACAGGACAACAAAAGATTGTAGATACTGCTGGTAGAGTTGATAAGTTTAGAAAACGATTTGGCATTCAGTCTTAAGGCATAGAAGTATATAAGTGCAAAAAAAAAACAAAACCATCAGCCTCAAAACTAACTCGGGCTCATTCGAACTCGATGTTAAAGAGGCAACTGTAGGCCCTAACGTAATTGACTTAAAGAGACTCTATAGTCAAACAGGGCTGTTTACATTTGATCCTTCTTACTCGGCTACAGCTAGCTGTGAAAGCTACATTACCTATATTGATGGCAACGAAGGCATATTGGAATACAGAGGCTACCCAATTGAGCAACTTGCAGAATTAAGCACTTATCTAGAGGTTGCATACTTGCTCTTCAACGGAGAGCTTCCAAGTGAAAACAGTCTTGAAGATTTTAGGGCAAATGTTAAGGCTAATATGGTCATACCCCAACAAACTAAAAAACTATTTGAAGGCCTCGATAAAGATTCACACCCGATGGCTATGCTTACAACAGCAATGGCATCACTTTCCAGTATTTATCATGATGAAATCGATATTAAAAACCACGAAGACCAAAAAAAATTCTTTTTCAATGTGCTTGGTAAAACGCCCATATTAGTTGCTAGCATTTTTAATCATAGAAACCAAACAAACATAGGACAGTATCACGAAGAGTTGAGCTATTCAGAAAATATTTTGAGCCTGTTTTTCGGAGGTAATGGCGAGTATAAGATAGACCCGGTTTTTGCTAAAGCGTTAGACATACTTATGATTTTGCACGCAGATCATGAGCAAAACTGTAGCACCTCATCAGTTAGACTAACCGGAAGCTCTGGAACTAACCCTTATGCATCAATTGCAGCAGGTGTCGCAGCATTGTGGGGCCCCGCTCATGGCGGTGCAAATGAAGCTGTCGTTAAAATGTTTGGTGAAATAGGTAACAAAGACAACATTCCAAAGTATATTGCAAAAGCTAAAGACAAAAATGACCGATTTAGACTTATGGGATTTGGACACAGGGTTTATAAAAACTTTGATCCCAGAGCAACGATTATTAGAGAGGAGTGCCATAAGGTCTTGAATGCTATGGAGAATGATGATGATCCGATGTTTGAGCTTGCTCAAGAGTTGGAGCAAATAGCCCTAAAGGACGAATACTTTATAGAGCGCAATTTGTACCCTAATGTAGATTTTTATTCTGGAATTATTTATCAAGCAATGGGCATACCAAAAGAAATGTTCACAGTTATGTTTGCTTTGGCCAGAACCTTAGGCTGGGCTACACATTGGTGTGAGATGCAGTCTCAACCAAGCCTAAAGATTGGTCGACCAAGACAGCTTTATCTTGGCGAACAACGACGAGATTATATTGCGATTGACCAACGATAATATAATTTCTTCACCAACCCTATTTCAACTTAATATAATCTTAGCTTTATCGCTTTTTACTGTTTATGCCAAATAACACTAACAATATTCTACTCATTGGACCCATGGGTTCGGGAAAAACCTCTGTCGCTAGATTACTAGCAAACAATTTAGATAAAAAGTTTCTTGATACCGATGAGGAAATCATGAAAAAGACTGGGGTAGATATCGCCTACATTTTTGATATGGAAGGAGAAGAAGGTTTTAGAAAAAGAGAATGTTTAGCATTAAAAGAGTGTTTAGCTGATAACAATATGGTTCTTTCCACTGGGGGAGGTATTGTTTTATCTAAAGAAAACAGGAACATACTAAAAGATAGAGGCACGGTGGTTTATCTTCAAACAAGCATTTCTTCCCAGGTTGAAAGAACAGCCTCAAGCAACAATAGACCGCTTTTAAAAAATAAAGACGCCGAAGAAACCCTTGAGAAACTGATGTTGACAAGGGGCCCCCTCTATGAAGAAATAGCAGACATAACAATTATGACTGATAATAAGTCTTTGCAAGAGATGTCAAAAGAGATACAAAGAGAAATCAATGAATATTGAACAAGTAAATTTAGGAGATAGAAGTTATCCAATATTTATAGGCAAAGGTTCCAGCTCCGAACCACAGGCGATTACTGATTCTGTTCTAGGCAATGACGTTCTTGTTCTGACCAATGAAACGGTTGGACCACTTTATCTTGAACAGATCAAAGCAAGCTTACCCGATAAGAATATCGTTACCTTCAGCCTCCCAGATGGCGAACAAGAAAAGACATTAAAAAATGTTCATAAAGTTATTCATCATATGCTTGAAGCAGGGCTTGGACGAGATGCAACACTTATCAGTTTAGGAGGCGGCGTGATTTGCGATATGGGGGGTTTTGCAGCCTCTATTTTCATGCGAGGCATAAACCTAATACAAATTCCAACAACCTTATTAGCACAGGTTGACGCATCAGTTGGCGGGAAAACTGGCGTTAATAATAGTTACGGGAAAAATCTGGTGGGCTCTTTTTATCAGCCATCAGCAGTTATTTGTGATACTGCTTTTCTATCGACATTAAACGAGAAAGAAATGTCAGCGGGCCTTGCTGAAATAATCAAATATGGACTGATCCACGATACAAAGTTTCTATCTTGGTTGAATGATAATATTCAAAATATTTTAAAACACGACCGGGCAGCACTCGGGCACGCAATACAGCGTTCCTGCCAAATTAAATCAGAGATTGTGAGCGCCGATGAAAAGGAGCAGTCCATTAGAGCCATCCTTAATTTTGGCCATACTTTTGGGCATGCCATAGAGCTTCAAACAGGCTATAGTGATTGGTTGCACGGGGAAGCGGTTGCAGCAGGAATGGTTTTGGCGTGTAAGTTATCAGCTAAAATGTCGCTTATCTCCAAAGAGGAGGTTGAGATGGTTAAAGATCTACTCACAAAAGCCGGCTTACCTATAGAGCCACCCGACATTAATACTAATGATTTTATAAATGCTATGAAAAGCGATAAAAAGGTTAAGGAAAGAAAAATTCAGCTGGTCTTGTTGCAAAAGATGGGCGAAGCATTTTTAACATCGGAATACTCTGAAGAAGATCTTTTAGAGGTTCTAGGAGGGTAGCTAAATGTCTATAAATAATAACGACAGACTAATTTTTGCACTCGATGTCCCAGAGGTTAGCCGCGCTAAAGAATTGGTTGTAGAGCTTGGTGATAGCGTGTCATTTTATAAGATTGGTATGGAACTAATGATGACCGGCGACTATTTTAGTTTGCTTGACTGGCTGGTTGAAAATGATAAAAAAGTTTTTGTCGATTTGAAACTCTTTGATGTCCCAGCAACGGTATCAAAAGCAGTGAAAAGACTGAGCCAAAGAGGCGCTTACTTTACAACAATTCACGGTAACCAAAGCATGATGGAAGCAGCAGCAGCTGAGAAAGGCAATCTCAAGGTACTTGCTGTGACAGCGCTCACCAGTCTTGACCAGGGCGATCTAGATGATATGGGTTTCAAATGTGATGTAGAAGAGCTGGTAATATCAAGAGCTAAGCGTGCACTGTCCAGCGGCTGTGACGGTATTGTGGCTTCCGGTCTGGAGCTTGATCATATTCGCAGCGAAGTGGATCAAAAGCTGCTCATAGTTACCCCGGGTATTCGACCGGTTGAAAACAGACCAACAGACGATCAAAAACGAGTGGTTAGCGTCGAACAAGCTTTTGAAAGAGGTGCTGACTATATAGTTGTTGGGCGACCAATTCAAAACGCAGACAGCCCCAGAGAGGCCGCTGAAAAAATACAAGCCTCTATTGCAGCAACCTTATAAGGTCTTTCCAAACTACTTGTTGGATCATGATATGACCTTGAGCATTCGGGTGAATACCGTCGGACTGCATTAGCCCATCTTTGATCATGTCAGCCAATTCTCCTTTCACTAATACCAAGCCAAACTCTTCGGATAAATTCGAAAATATTGCTTCAAAAGATGTAGTGTAAGAAATCCCATAATTTGGAGGAAGCTGAACACCCATCATTAAGACATTGATTCCGGCTTCATTAGAAAGTTCAATCATTTTCCTAAGATTATTCTCGACCAAGCCCAACGGTGTTCCTCTTAACCCATCATTGCCACCAAGCTCAAGAATTAAGATTTCTGGTTGATGCAAGCTTATCAATTTGGGTAAGCGAGACAAACCTCCGGAAGTTGTGTCACCACTTATCCCTGCATTGACAACAATGTAATCATAGCCCTCGCTTCTTAATTCCTCTTCAACGAGAAGAGGCCATGATTGGTCATAATCAACCCCGAGACCTGCACTAAGACTATCTCCAAGAACCAGTATTTTTTTTGCTGGCGCCATAGATTCGTTAGCAGAAGTTGCTGTTGTGATAACTATCAGTAAAATGGCAACAGATAACCACGAGCGCTTTGTGAAAGAATCAATTTTAGAAGTCCAAAACATAAGTAAAGAAGTTAACAGCCCTGAAGGGGTTTTGACAATACTTAAAGATGTTAGCTTAACAATCAACCCTGGTGATGTGACTTCTATTGTTGGCCCATCCGGGTCTGGAAAAACAACATTGTTGGCTATTATGGCAGGGCTAGACTTACCGACAACAGGAACAATTAATCTTCTTGGCGAAGAGATTACCAGCATGAATGAAGACCGCAGAGCACAAGTAAGAAGTAAGAACGTTGGCTTTGTGTTTCAATCGTTTCATTTGCTACCAAGGCTCTCAGCTCTTGACAATATTATGTTGCCATTGGAAATCTTGGGTGATAAACAAGCAAGAGAAAAATCAATGAATGCGCTCTCACAAATGGGACTCGAGAAGCGCGCTCTTCATCTTCCCAATCAGCTATCTGGGGGCGAAAAACAAAGGGTGGCTATTGCTAGGGCCATGGTAAAAGAACCGACTATATTGTTTGCAGATGAGCCAACAGGAAATCTCGACAAAAACAGCACAGGGAAAATTAGTAATTTGCTGCTTGATATTAACCGCTCTTTTGGCACCACCATCGTGATTGTAACGCACGACTTAGCTTTAGCTGAGAAAGGGAAAACCATGCACGAGCTCAACGAAGGTGAGTTGGTATGATTAATGGCTTTCTTTATGGCATAAGAAAGTTTTGGTTTGATTTAACAAGTGGCGATTTGATTATTCTTTTTGCTTCCATGGTCTTGGCTGTAACCGCGATCTCTGGAGTGAGTTTTTTAGGCGATCGATTACAATCATCAATTAAGCAACAGGCCTCGGTGGTTTTAGCGGCGGATGCCGCGTTGCGATCAACTTCGCCATTGCCTAAAGCTTATCTAAAAAAAGCAGAAGACCAGGGAATTCAGACAGCTGAAACAATTTCTTTTTTAAGCATGGCATTGGCAAATGACAATAATCTATTGTCGTCGATCAAGGCCACCACTAGCAATTACCCGCTAAGGGGCGGGCTTAAACTTACTGACTTTAATCAACAACAACTCAATATTGAGACAGGGTCTCCAAAACCAGGCTATGTTTGGGTAGAGCCTAAACTGGCCGAGGAGTTTAATCTCAAACAAAATAGCGAGCTGATTATTGGTAATGCCACTTTTGTTGTCGAGGCCATATTGACCAGTTTTCCAGATCGCAATGTTGGGTTTTTAGCGTTCTCCCCAACCATAATAGTGAACATGGATGATCTTGAAAAAATGCAGGTTATTCAAACGGGGAGCAGGGTGGTCTATCGACAATTATTCTCAGGTAAGGACAACAACATCGCTTCCTTTATTGATTCATTACAGAATCTAGATGAGGAGGTTAGGGTTCAAAGAATTGATGATATTGGCGATCAATTGGGCCGGACTATTGATCGATCAACGCGTTTTTTTAACTTGGCAGGATTATTCACTATATTAATTGCGGCGATTTCCTCAATGATAGCCGCACGGCGATACGCAACCAGACACTTGCTCAATACCACCTTAATGAAAGTGTTTGGCGCCTCAAAAAAATTTATTCTCTCTTCACAAATTAGCCAGCTCTTCCTTATGATTATTTTGGCAACATCGGTCGGACTGATGCTTGGTTATCTTCTTCAATCTTTGTTAATCACTGTCCTCAGCGATCTTATTACTTACGACCTACCACCCCCTTCATCAAAACCAATCTGGATTGGCTTGTTAACTTCATTCAGCTTAGTTTTCGCGGCTACAGCTCCGTATTTGAAACTACTGGGCCAAGCAGAACCGATTCGCATTCTAAGAAATGATTTTGCCTTTAATTTGGAAACAAATGTTGGAATTTACAGTTTAGCGGCTATCACTTTAACTGTGTTTCTTCTGATCTTGCTCGAGGATATTACTTTGGTGATTAGTATTTTGATTGGCATGGCCATTTTGATAGCAGTGCTTTCACTATTGGGGTATTTTATTGTCTGGATGTTATCAAAATATGTTGATGTATCAGGCAGTGGTTGGCGGCTGGGCTTAAAAAATATTTCAAGGCGAAGAAACGAAAGCGTTCTCCAAATCGTGGTCTTTGGATTGTCTCTCACCTTCTTAATGACACTCACTGAAACTCGAACGGATTTAATTGAGTCTTGGAAGGAGACATTAAGAGAAGACACACCCAATTATTTCTTTTTCAACATTCAGGATTACCAAACAGAAGACATTAACTCCTTTTTTGATGAGCGCTTGAGCCAACCTATAACGTTTACCCCTTTGATCCGAGGACGCCTTCTAGATGTGACGTCTTCTAATGGCGAGCCAGTTAATGCTGAAAGTATGATCGAGCGTGAAGCCAATCTTACCTGGTTTAAGACACTTCCTGAGAATAACTTGGTGATCGAAGGGGAGTGGTGGCCAGAAGACGACCCTGCTGCTTCTGTGTCAATCGATAAAGGTATCGCAACCTCGATGAACCTTGCTTTAGGAGACCGCTTGAATTTTACTGCTGGAGGGACGAATTTTGAGGCGACAGTATCAAGTTTTAGAGAGGTACAGTGGGAAAGCTTTGCCCCCAACTTCTTTTTTATTCTTTCCCCCAGTTTAGGAAAAGATTTACCTCAATCCTTTATCACCAGTCTCAATATTCCAACAGATTCAGATATTGCGGATGATTTTATAAGCCGCTTTCCTACTGTCACCAGCGTTGATTTAGAGGCAGCGCTTGGGCAAATACGATCCATCGTCAATAGCGCCTCACTCGCTGTTCAGGCTATATTTATACTCTCGCTTTTTGCTGGGATCCTAACCTTGGTGGCAGCTATTTTCTCAAGCGTTGATCAACGCAAAAAGGAAACAGCAGTAATACACACAATGGGTGCGACCAGAAGTAAAATTTTTGCCACCGTGGCAGCTGAGTTTTTAGGGCTTGGTGTTTTATCGGGATTAACAGCTGTATTGGCAGCGATGATATTTTCAGGCTTTTTATCAACCCAGATATTTGAATTGAGTTATACGCCTAATCTGCCTATTTTCTTTATTGGCTTTGCAGTTGGGGTTAGCTCCATAGCTATTGCTGGTATGTTGGCAGTGCGTCAAGCCATATACAGCCCAGCCATACTGACTTTAAGGAATTATTAAACTACCTCACCACGTTGATAGGGGCATCGTTTTGGAATGCCTTTATGTTTTCAGCAATACGATCCAAGGCTCGTTGCCTAGCCTCTCGTGCTGCCCAGGCAATATGTGGCGTGATAATCAAATTGGAGTATTGTTTTTGCATTAATGGATGATCTGAATCCGGAGGCTCTTGATTGAGCACATCAATAGCGGCCCCAGCGATAACCTTATCTTCAATGGCTTTAATTAAAGCATGATCATCGATCAACCCGCCTCTTGCAGTATTGATTAATATTGCTGATGACTTCATTTTTTTAAATGCATTGTCATCAAACAATCCTTCGGTGTTATCCGTTAACGGACAGTGCAGGCTGATAATGTCTGATTCGGTTAAAAAAGCTTCAAAAGAGATCCGCTTGAGATCTTCATCTGGTTTTTTGTCTTTAGCAAAGCTTTCACAGACCAAGACATTCAAGCCTAGAGTAGCAGCTGCACGAGCCACGCCTTGGCCCAAGACCCCGTAGCCGAGGATTCCAATAGATTTTCCAGAGAGTTCAGTAATGGGGTGTTGCAACAGACTAAAGGATTTACCGTCCTGCCAATCTCCGCTTTCAATAGAGTCGCTGTAATCCTTAAAAGAATGCATTAAGGTTAGAATTGAGAGCAACACGTGTTGTACAACTGAGTCCGTGCAGTAGTCTCTAATATTACAAACCACGACACCTGATCGTGTTGCTGCTTCTAGGTCTATGTTGTTTGTTCCCGTTGCGGTGACACAGATCAACTTTAGCTTAGTTGCTCGAGCAAACACCTCTGCATCAAAGACAACTTTATTAGCAATCGCCACTTCAGCAGCTTCTATGCGCTCGAGGACTTCTGCCTCGTTGGAGAAAGGGTGAACCACCATCTCGGGCAGCAATTTCTTGATTGACCCAAGATCCAAGTCATTGGCATCCACAGTTTTGTAGTCTAAAAAAACAGCATGCATGTATAATTCCCTTAAGTATGAAAACATTTTACCAACAATGATGCCAGATTTGCCCAGCATTCATGCTTTGGTGGTTATGGGGCTTACAGCGATAGGCCTTTATATGTTTTCTCGTGACTGGATACCTATCGAGACCACCGGTTTAGTGATTCTAGCCACAATAATAAGTCTATTTTTTGTCTTCCCTTACAGCTTTAACGGGAACCCCATTAACCCAATTACTTTTTTTATTGGCAGTTTTGGCAACGAGGCATTGGTGACCATTTGTTTACTCCTTGCTGTGGGTAAGGCCATTGAGATTAATCGCTCACTCCAACCTTTTGTGGGCTTTTTATCCACATCATGGCTCACCTATCCAAAACTCTCATTGTTGGCGGTCCTGTTATTTGGAGCATTTTTTAGTGCGTTTATTAACAACACACCGATTGTGGTGATGCTAATCCCCGCATTGATTGCGGTCAGTAAAAAAGCCGAGATCAGTTCCTCAAAAATTCTGATGCCAATGGGAATGGCGACCTTGCTTGGAGGGATGGCAACCACAATTGGGACATCAACCAATCTTTTGGTGGTGGGAATTGCAAACGACATGGGCTTGGAGCAAATTCAGTTGTTTGATTTTGTCCTACCCGCACTTATTGCTGGATCAATTGGCATGATGTTTTTATGGTTGGTTGCTCCTCGATTGCTTCCTGGAGACCCTCCCCGCTCGACAAAAGAATCAACCCGAATATTTGAGGCAGCTCTTAATGTCAATGAAGGCGAATTTACCCACGGCAAAACCCTGTCTGAAGTACAAGAGAAAGCTGGAAGTAATTTTAAAATTGATAAAATTAAACGCTCCGACAGTTTGTTCGTTGCAAAAATACCGTCCGTTATCTTTGATGCTGGTGATCGAATCTACGTTAAAGACACCCTGGAAAATCTCCAAGAGTATCAAGACTTATTAGGTTTAAGCCTTTTTGAGGGTGAAATCGGCGATGAGATGGAAGCAGAGAGCGGCTCGGAAGCAGAATTGGCTGAAGTGGTTATCACATCAGGCTCAATGTTGGATCACACAAGTTTGAGTGCCCAACAGTTTTCATCACGCTTTAATTTATTACCCATCGCAGTGCACAGTGGATCCACAGGTGCAGAGCTCAAGGGCGATATAACAGCCAAGACTCTCAACCCGGGCGATGTGGTTTTGGTGCAAGGCAGTGCCGAGGCGATTGAAAATTTAAATGCCAACTCAAACATGTTGGTGATTGAAAACGAGGACTTGGATCTTGGAACCAAACGCTCCTTTGTACCTCTTTATATTATGGTCGGGGTTGCTGCCCTAGCCGCGACTAATTTATTGCCGATATCAATTGCAGCAATGCTGGGATTAATTGGAATGTTGGTGTTTCGTCTAATGAATTGGAGCGATGTCGGTAATGCAATGAATATCCCGATCATTATGCTGATTGTCGCCAGTTTAAGCTTGGGGAATGCTTTGGAGATCACAGGCGGCTCAGACTACTTGGCAGAGTTGTTTGTTTTTTTGACTGGAGCGATGTCGGTGCCTTTGATTCTTAGCACGTTGATGCTGCTTATGGCGGCGCTGACAAATATTGTTTCCAATAACGCCGCTGCGGTTATTGGAACACCGATAGCAATCAATATTGCTCAACAGCTAGGAGCTCCGATCGAGCCTTTTGTACTAGCAGTTTTGTTTGGAGCAAATATGAGTTTTGTGACCCCAATTGGTTATAAAACCAATTTGTTAATTATGGGTGCCGGAGGCTATAAATTTAATGACTTTGTGAAAATCGGGTTACCGCTAGCCGTTATTATGTGGGTGGCTTTCTCATTCATATTGCCTGCTCTCTATTTATAATGATGAATAAAAAACTCCTATTATTCTGTTGACCATTTCTTGAGAACAGGAGATACTTTGCCAACGTATGATTAAGTTGGAATTAAATTTAGGCAATTGGTGGCTTCTCTCCTAGGAGAGGGCTAAACCTGTCTGATTTAATTTTTAAAGGTTCACCCATCTCCCGAAAAGGCGATGGGTTTTTTTATGGAAAACGATGAATAAATATTTTGATATAGATCTTGGAGATGAAACACCGGCTTCGGTGTTTGTGAAACTGCGTTCACTCTCACCCAGTTTTTTATTGGAAAGTATTGAGCGGGGCGTGGATCAGTCACGTTATTCCTTCCTTGGTCTAGGAGTTTCAAGCGTAGTTGAAGTAAACCAGGGGGCTTTCTCATTTAACAGTGAAAAAATCGCCTCCCCCGAGTCACAAGATGAAATGATGGAATTGTTAAGGAATGTGTTAAAAGACCTCCCTGACTTGAAACCTCAAATACAAGGCATCCCCTTTAGTGGCGGCATAGTTGGTTTTAGTAGTTATGATATGGTCCGGTATTTTGAAAGTTTGCCGGTAGAGGAGAGTAAAGATGGTCTATTAAATCCACCTGATTGTTCATATTTAGCGCCGTTATCCCTGTTGGTTTTTGACCATGAAGACAAATCCATGGCTTTACTTCATTCTGGCGAAGAAGACGACAGAAACAAACTCAAAACCAACATATTAGAGTTACTTAAAACTGAAATAAGCAATGCAACTGATCAGAATTTTTCCTACTCTCAACCGACAGCTAATGTTGAAGAAGATGTGTTTAATAAAGCTGTAGAAAAAGCCAAGCATCATATTTTTGAAGGCGATATCTTTCAAATTGTTTTATCGATTGCTTTTTCAGGGAATTATAATTTAGACCCGTTTGATGTCTATCGAGCCATGCGTCTGGTTAATCCATCCCCCTACATGTTTTTCTGTGACATTAATGGCTTTCAAGTGGTTGGCTCCTCCCCCGAAGCTTTGGTTAGATTGAGCGGTGATAAAGCTTCCCTTAGACCTATTGCCGGCACTAGACCTCGAGGAAAAGATGCAGTTGAGGATCTCTCACATGAACAATCCTTGTTGGCTGATGAAAAAGAAATTGCAGAGCACGTTATGTTGGTGGATCTTGCCAGAAATGATTTAGGCCGTGTTGCTAAGCACAGCACAATTGAGGTCGAACCCTATCAGTCAATTGAGCACTACAGTCATGTCATGCACATTGTTAGTGGTGTACAAGGAACATTAGAAGAGGATAAAGATGCTTTTGATTTATTTGCTGCAGCATTTCCAGCCGGAACCCTTGTCGGCGCACCCAAGGTAAGAGCGATGGAGCTAATTGATGAGATTGAACCTAATTTGAGAGGGGTTTACGGCGGAACCGTCGGCTATTTTGCTAAAAACGGCGATATGGACCAAGCCATCGCTATACGAACCATTGTGTTTTCAGACGGTCAATATTGCTTTCAAGCAGGCGCTGGAATTGTTGCCGACAGTGTCCCTGAGAACGAATTTAATGAGGTCATGGCCAAAAGTGAGATCTTAAGAACAGCCCTTAAAATGGTTAAGGAAGGGTCATTATGAGCAAGATGCTAATCATTGATAACTTTGACTCTTTTACCTACAACTTGGTTCAAGGTTTTAGGTCTCAAGGTGCCGAGGTCAATGTGTTTAGAAATAATGCGATTGATGCTGCAGAGGCACAAGATCTCCAACCCAGTCATTTAGTTGTCTCACCGGGCCCAGGCAGACCCACCAATGCAGGCATCTCGATGGAATTGATCAAAGTGTTTGCTTCTGAGATACCAATCCTTGGTGTGTGCTTAGGGCACCAATGCATAGTCGAGGCTTTTGGCGGCGAGATTACTTATGCAAAACAACTTATGCACGGCAAGATATCAGCTATCAACCACGACCAAAAAACTATTTTTTCAAATCTTGAAACCCCAATGACAGCTGGACGATACCACTCATTAGCTGCTGAAAAGACAACCTTGCCAGATGAGTTGGAAATAACAGCCACCACCTCAGATGATGAAGTCATGGGTGTTCGGCACAAAACTTATTTAATAGAAGGCGTACAGTTTCACCCAGAAAGCGTTTTAACACCTGAGGGCGATGAATTGATGCGTAATTTTTTACAACAATCAAGAGACCAGTTATGAATAAAGATCCAAATCAAATTTTAACCACACTAATGAAAGGTAAAGATATCGGCGAGCAAAACGCTTTTGATTTAATGCAGCTGCTTGCCACAGGAACTATAGATCCAGCCGTTGCAGGCGCGATATTGACCTCACTTCGAATTAAAGGTGAGTCAGCGGAAGAGGTTCGAGGTTTTGCTAACGCGATGAGAGAACTAGCGACAACCATTGATCTCGAGGAAGACGATACAACGATCGATATTGTTGGCACTGGAGGTGACGGCTCTAATAGTTTTAACCTTTCAACGGGAACAGCATTACTAACTGCTGCGACAGGTGCCAAAGTGGTCAAACACGGCAATCGTTCCGTATCCAGCAAATCGGGCAGCGCCGATTTACTCGAAGCGCTGAACATTAAAATTGCAGATAACCCCGAGAGCGTCAAAGAGGTCTTGAGGCAATGCGGTTTCGTGTTTTTATTTGCCCCATTTTTCCACCCTGCTATGAAGCACATTGCACCTATTCGTCAAGCCTTAGGCATAAGGACAGTCTTTAATATATTGGGACCGCTAACCAACCCGGCTGAACCCAAATACTATTTGCTGGGTGCTTTTAGCTCTTCGATGGCAAAACTTATGGCCGAAGCTTTATCTGGAATGAACGTTAAAAGAGCGTTTGTTGTCCATGGCGTCAATGGTTGGGATGAGCCTACACCAGCAGCTGAATTTGAGCTGTTTGATGTGAGACCTGGCCAAATAGAACACATGACAAGAGACCCTAAAGACTTTGGGATCAACAGATGCGGCGAAGACGATCTAAAAGGTGGGGATGCGAATCAAAACGCAGAAGCTCTGATGAGGGTTTTTAGTAAAGAAGATCAAGGTCCACACCGAGATTCATTGCTGCTGGGGACAGGTTTGGCATTAGAGGTCTCTGGGGTTGTTAGCAATTTAAAAGAGGGTATTGAACAGGCAAGTACAGCCATTGAGGAGGGTAAAGCCTCAGATATGGTTCAATCGTTATCAGGTTTAAATGAGTAAAGAGAACAATAATTTTTTATCCACTATGGCTTCTAGCAGTCTTGATAGGTACAAAGACAACTCAGCTATTCTTAGCGAGCAAGAGATCCTAGATCGTGTCATTGACGCTCAACCTGCTGAACCCTTCATATTGAATAACCAAAGCTTTTGTTTAATCGCAGAGATCAAAAAAACATCGCCATCTTCTGGCAACCTCTCAAGTGATGATTTTCAAATGAGACAGCAAGTAAGCGATTACATCAAAGGCAAGGCAGATATAATTTCAGTACTGACAGAACCCTCAAGGTTTTCTGGCTCACTCGATGACCTCAAAGAGCTTAGCAATGCATTCCCAGATGTTGCCTTTATGAGAAAAGACTTCCTGGTTCATCCCTACCAAGTATCTGAATCTCTTTATTGTGGGGCTAGCGGCGTCTTGTTGATCGCTGCTATTCTCGATGAGGGGCAACTAGAAGAAATGATAAAACGAGCTCTCGAGCACAACATGTTTGTCTTAATTGAAGCCTTTAATAAAAAGGAGCTAGAACAAAGTTGCGCTGCTGTTTCTAGGTTTAGTGATTCCAAAGATTCTTTAATGCTCGGGGTTAACTGTAGAGACTTGAAGTCACTCGAAGTTGACTTTGGGCGATTTAATAAACTTTCTGAATTGTTGCCAGAGGACATTGTCTGTATAGCAGAAAGCGGAATTTTAAACTCAAACGATGTTTCAAAAATAGTCGATTGGGGTTATTCCGGAGCACTCGTTGGAACAGCTTTAATGCAAACCAATAGCCCTGAAAGCGCCTTGATAGAGTTTAGAAAAACAGCAGAGGAAGCGCACAAACAAAAATGAGCACAAGGATAAAAATATGCGGATTAAAAACACCAGAGTCTGTCGAGACAGCTGTTAATAGTGGCGCCGACATGCTCGGTTTCGTGTTTGCAAAGGGTTCTCCAAGATATATAAACCCAGAAGAGGCCAAGCAACTAATCGAATTGATTCCTGATGGTATCGATACTGTTGCTGTGATGCTGCACCCCAAGCAAAGTGAAGTTGATAGGGTTTTGAATCATGTGAAGGTTAAATATTTGCAAACCGATGCGAGTGATTTTGATTCCTTTGACTTAAAAGGCCACACACATCCGCTAAAAGTCTATCGAGATAAGGAGACTTTTGATCCAAGCATCATCGAAGATAAGCCTTTTGCGTTGTTTGAGGGACCGGTGAGCGGAACAGGCAACCTGGTTAATCAAGAGAGAGCGAAACTAGTTTGTGGCTCAAAAAAGGCTTTGCTCGCAGGCGGTTTAAAAACTGACAATATTAAAGATGTTTTAACCCATGTCAGGCCTTTCGGTGTTGATGTTAGCAGCGGTGTTGAGATAGAAAGAGGTATTAAAAGCGAACAAAAAATTATTGAATTCATTAGAATTGTTCGTGCTTTCGATAAAGAGATGAATCATGGATGAGAAGAACAAACAATTACTAACACAGCTTCTAAGTGGCGAGCTTCCTGATGAGCACGGTCGTTTTGGAGAATTTGGAGGTCAATACGCTCCTGAAACTTTGATGCCAGCTTTAAAGAATCTCGATAAAAAAGTTAAAACACTTTTGAACGATAGCGCTTTTCAACAAGATCTTTCAGAGGAGCTCAATCAATGGGCAGGACGCCCAACGGGCCTTACCTATGCAAAAAAATTGACTGAATTATGGGGGGTTAAAGTGTATCTCAAACGAGAAGACCTGACGCACACAGGCGCTCACAAAATAAACAACGCATTGGGACAAGCTTTAATTGCAAAACAACTGAATGCTAAAAGAGTTGTCGCAGAAACTGGAGCTGGTCAACATGGAGTAGCGTCAGCGGCTGCATGTGCACGAGTTGGTATTCCTTGTGTTGTATATATGGGAGCAGTTGATATTGAAAGGCAAGCACCCAATGTGGACAGAATGAGACAATTGGGCGCCGAGGTTGTCCCTGTAACAGCTGGCGACCAAACATTAAGAGCAGCGGTAGATGAAGCGTTCAGAGATTGGGTGAGCAACCCAGATGATACTTACTATATTTTAGGTTCAGTGGTTGGCCCACATCCATATCCTTATATGGTCAGAGAGTTACAATCTATTATTGGCAAAGAAGCTAAAGATCAGATAATAAAAGCCACAAATGGCCTGCCCGATGCCGTGTTTGCTTGTGTAGGAGGAGGTTCAAACGCGATCGGTATTTTTCATGCATTTCTTGGTGATGAATCAGTCGAATTAATAGGGATTGAGGCTGGCGGAAGGAGTCAAAAATTAGGCGACAATGCAGCTACGCTTGCTTCAGGAAAACCTGGGATTTTGCATGGAACTTACTCTATGTTACTCCACGATGAAGATGGCTTAGTTCAAGAAACACACTCTGTATCTGCAGGTCTTGATTACCCTGGGGTCGGACCGGAGCATGCTTTCCTGCAGTCAATAGGCAGAGTAACATACACTTCAGCAGAAGATGATGAGGCCCTAGAAGAGGTTAGAGCTTGCTGTTCTATGGAGGGAATTCTTCCAGCTTTAGAAAGCGCACATGCTTTTGTCGGCGCTAAAAAATGGGCTGAAGGAAATCAAGGGAAAACAATTATTATTGGTTTGTCGGGAAGGGGCGACAAAGACATGCCCACCCTTAGTAAGGTATTAAAAATTTAATAGGTCATAATAATGTTTGGTAGTGAATTAATAACAAATTCTGTGGAAAATACAAAGCAAAGTGGCCCCGCTATTGTTCCTTTTATTACTGCGGGTTATCCAGATAAAGACAGTTTTTTAGATCTAATAACAGCCTTAGCTAAAACAGCCGATGTTATAGAGATTGGCGTTCCATTTTCCGATCCTATGGCTGACGGAGTGACAATACAGCGCTCAAGTCACGCAGCCATTGAAAGCGGAGTAACCCTGAAGTGGATTTTGGAAGAATTAAAAACCTTAAACACCAAGACACCAATTGTCTTAATGAGTTATTTGAACCCGCTATATGTTTATGGCTATGACCAGCTTGTAGAAGCTTCGCTAGAAGCAGGTATTGATGGTTTTATCATCCCTGATCTCCCCATTGAGGAAGGCGAAGAGATAAGAGAAGTATTCAATAAGGCTAAGCTTGCTATGATCCAATTGGTTACACCCGCAACACCGGAGAACAGAATAAACACAATAGCAAAACACAGCACAGGATTTTTGTATGCCGTGACTGTGAAGGGTGTTACCGGCGGCAATGAAGGGCTTTCCAAAGAAGTAGTGGGTTACTTAGAGACAGTCAAGGCTTCCTCGAATATCCCAGTGTGTGCAGGTTTTGGCGTCAGGAGTAAAGCAGACGTTGAGTTGCTCGAGCCATACGTTGATGGAATTATCATAGGGTCTGCTTTAGTAGAAGCCATTGAGCAAAAAATCACTGCGACAGATTTTTTGAACACGCTTCGAGCTTAAAGATTAAACTCATTTCTGTAAGCGCTAAATACTTTGTTAACCTTCTCCTCTTTGAGTCCAAATGCATCAAGACTGTAATTATGCTTTATCGATAATTGAGTTTTTTGTTCTACAAAAGACAGCATTTTCTCTCTAGTTTCTTGGTTTAAATCAATACTGAACTTTCTAAAGATTGCTTCTATTGACCCAATAGGATCATTGGTAAAATTGAGAAAGTTAATATCAACCATATTTGATTCTGGGATCTGACGTCTTTGTTTAAGAAACTCCTTACTGGCGTTACCCCAAAATGATAATGACTCTTTCCCCAATCCAACATTATCGACGCCCTTAGAGAATGCAGATCTAAGGTTAAAGGTTAAACTGCTTATGGAACCTATGATCTCTTCTGGGTTTCTGTGAATAAATATAAACTTTGCATCTGGGTATGCGTTTAGAATTTCTTCTATGTGTTGTATATGGCAGGGATCTTTTAATAGCCAGTAACCAGGTTTTTTTGTTGTTTCCATTGCTTGTAAGAATCTTTTATGCCACATAAAAGCAGATGAATAATTACAATGACCAATAAAATCCTGATAGTTTGGGACTCTTGCAGAATAAGCAAAGCTAATACTTTTAAAGTCTAAAGCAGTGATCAGCTGACACTCTTCGGGAAGGTTTGATTTCATGTGATGAATACTCATCAAGTTTGGAACTAAAGCTTTAAATAATGCCAATCTTAGTTCTGTTTTTAGTTGTTTGTAAGCGCGCTGATATTTTGATTGAGCCACGGGCATCATTTCAAATAATTCCCAAGTAAGCGGGGCTCTAAACTCTTCAAAACAATACATTAGGTCGAATAAATAAGTGGTTCCTGATCTGGGAAGCCCGCTTATGATAATAGGGGATGATGGTTCTTCTAGATCATTAGAGTTAATAAAATTTAAAAGCTTAGCTCGAGCTATTAGTTTTTCTTTAATGCCATTTTCAAATGTTAGTGCGCCTAACCGGTTAAGATTCGATACATTCGAATAGTCATTAAGAAGAATAGACAAGGGTTCTTTAAAATCATCTTCACCCAGAGGAAGATTTATTTTTTTGAGCACAGAATCAAGATCAATCAAAAGAAGCCTATTATTTTGGTTTAGACAATAATATAACAAGAAAACCTGCGCCCATTAACAGCCACCCTAAGATTATTTCCAAGCCAAGAAGAATGCCTCCCGTAATCATAACCGCAATACCTAAAAGACTTTTATAGACAGTTTTTGAAAATTGATTGAAAAATTCTTCATTGCTTTGGTTGTTATTTTGGCTATTGATTACACGTTTTGCTAGGCTCGGCAGCTCTTCAATAGTTTTTCTAATTTCAGGAGCATCTTGTTGTAGCTTGGCAAGGATTGTCTTTAGATCCGTCTGTTGCTCTCTCCACTCTGAAATCACAGGTTTTGCTGCAGCAACAATATCTAGTTTTGGATAGAGCTGTCTACCTAGACCTTCGATATTAAGAAGCGTTTTTTCAAGTTGCACCAACTGCGGTTGATTTTCCATTTTGAATTCTCTAGCTGTTTGAAACAAACTGATTAAGACCTGACCAAATGAAATCTCCTCTAGAGGTTTATCAGCTATAGGCTCACAAACAGTCCTAATTGATGCCTCAAAAGTGTCTAGTCTTGTTTCACTGGGCACCCAGCCTGCAGCTAAAAAGTTAGAAGCGATAGATTTATAATCTTTTTCAAAAAAAGCAGAGAAAGATAGAGCTAGATACCGCCTATCTAAATCATCAAGACTGCCCACAATTCCAAAATCCACAGCCGCATACAGGGGCTTATCTGGGTTTGAAATATCAACAAATACATTACCCGGATGCATATCCGCATGAAATAAATTATGGTGAAAAACTTGAGTAAAAAATATTCTTACACCATTAGTAGCAAGCTTTTTCAGATCAACACCAGCAGTCATTAATTGTTGAACATCACTAATAGGGATCCCATATATTCGTTCTTGAACCAGAACATTTGTTTTACAGTAATCCTTATAGATCTTGGGAACCTTTATAATTTCGGAGCCTTCCCAGTTTCTCCCAATTTGTGAACAATTTGCAGCCTCTCTGAGCAAATCAAGTTCATGCATAACTGAAGTTTGGTAATCCCTCACCACCTCCATGGGCTTTAATCTTTTTGACTCATCTGAATAATTTTCAAGCAACCTAGCAAAAAGAAAAAGAATCTCCATATCTTTTTCTATAGCTTCCCATATGTTAGGCCTAAGTATTTTCACCACAACTTCTTCACCACTATGGAGAGTGGCTAAATGAGCTTGAGCTATTGAAGCTGATGCAAAGGCTTCTTTATCAAAATCAGCGAATATTTCTTTAGGTTTTTTGCCAAAAGCATCGAATATTTCTTGTTCTGCAACTTCGCCAGAGAATGGGGGGACTTTATCTTGAAGCTTAGATAGCTCAGAGGCAATATCTTCTGGAAGAAGATCAGGTCTCGTAGATAGTGATTGACCAAATTTGACATACAAAGGGCCTAGATCTTCAAGGGCCAACCTAAGCCGCTCTCCCTTTGCAAGGCTTGTTTTTTTTCTAAACCATAAGCCGGGCGAAATTAAAAATACCCATCGAAGAGGTTTCAGGAAATCAGACTCAACAAAAAACACATCTAATTGATAACGAATTAATGTTTGATGTGTTTTAAACAGCCGAGCTAATATTTGCAATGATTTCATCTTAAGCCTTATGCCCAATATGTAGTGCCACTATGCCTGCGCTTAGATTAAAATATTCTGTATCGATAAAACCTGCGCTACTCATCATTTCAATTAATTTCTTTTGATCAGGATGAACGCGGATCGATTCAGCGAGATATTTATAGCTATCTCCGTCGTTCACAACCCACTCCCCTAATTTTGGAAGCACATTGAAGGAATAAAAATCATAAAAAGGAGAGATCAGTTCATTCGCTTTTGAGAACTCTAAGATTAAAAGTCTTCCTCCCGGTTTGAGAACCCTATACATCGAGGACAGGGCTGCATTTTTGTCGGTGACATTTCTTAACCCAAAGGCTATCGTCACACAATCAAACATATTGTCTTCAAATGGAAGGTTTTCAGCATTGGCTTGGAGTAACTGCATGTTTTTAAGCTTGCCTTGATCCAATAACTTAGATCTTCCTTGGTGAAGCATAGAGGCATTGATATCAGTTAGAATAACCGTACCCGATTCTCCAACCTGATCTTGTAATAAGACACCAAGATCACCAGTACCACTTGCTACATCTAGTGCTTTCATTCCCTCTTCAAGGCCAGTGTGCATAAGAGCAAAACGTTTCCAAAATCTATGAATGCCGAATGACATCAAATCATTCATAAGGTCGTATTGCCCAGAAACCGAATCAAAGACTTCACCAACTTTTTGTGTCTTCTCCTCTTCGCTTACGCTCTTAAAGCCAAAGCTTACTTTTTTTCTCTCTTCCGTCACTTCTTACCTGATCTAGGGTGGGCCTTATCATAAGTTTCAGCAAGGTGCTGAAAATCAAGATGAGTATAAACCTGAGTGGTGCTAATGTCTTTATGTCCTAGTAATTCCTGTACAGCTCTCAAATCTCCACTGGCCTCTAATAGATGGGTAGCAAAGCTATGCCTGAGTAAATGAGGATAAACATCTTGAGCTAAACCGTTTTTCTTTGCCCAGTGATTGATTCGGCTTTGTATCGATCTTCTACTTAGTCTATTGCCCCTATTACCGACAAAGAGAGCTTCCTCATCAGGCGCAGCAATTTGAGATCTAACTTTTATCCATGCTTTGATAGCGTCTATTGCTTTGGACCCGATGGGCAACATTCTTTTTTTATTTCCTTTTCCTATTACAGTGAGACTTTTGTCCTGAATATTAAGATCAATAGGGTTAAGAGCAACAAGCTCCGCAAGCCTTAACCCTGAAGAGTACAAAAGCTCCATTATAGCTTTGTCTCTTAGGCATATTGGTTCAGTGGATTTAATATTTAGCAATTGATTGATTTGGTCGACATCCAAGACACCCGGTAATTTTTTTGCGGCTTTAGGAGTTTTAACCCCATCTGCAGGATTCGTTCTAAGGAGATTCTCTCTGACTAGATAATTCATAAAGCTTCTAATGGCAGAAAGCTTGCGTTGAATGCTTCTGGCGCCTAACCCATCAATAAAAATCTGAGAGGCATAAGTTCTAACATGATGGGGCTTAATTTCATCCCACGCATTTATTTTTTTGGCACTACAAAAATTTTCTAAATCATCAATATCTTTAGAATAATTTTTTACGGTATGCTTAGAATAACGCTTTTCAGTTTCTAAAAATTGAAGAAATTTACCCTTTAAATGTTGAGATTCTGTTTTCATTCACGCAATAGGCTAAGAGCCTAACCACTTGTTTGTCTAGCCAACTTTAATGCTTCTGAGGCTTGTTTTTTTTCTCCTAGCTCAGAAAGAATAAGAGCTAATTCGGTGTATGCTTCACTCACAGGCTTTATTTCAATAGATCTTTCAATACACTGCTGAGCTTTTGACCATAATCCATCTTTTTGTGCCAACCGGCTAGCTACTAACCAGAGCTTGGCATCTTTTGGTCTCTCTTCTAACCATTTATCGACCCGTTCTGATAATCCATTCAAATTGTCCTCACCTAGTTCTGCATAAAGAATGATTAATTCTTTATTCCAGTTATTGGGAATTTGTTTTCTTAGCTCTGTTTCAGCTTTTAAGTATTCTTTGTTGTCTATCCAGGCCTCAATTTTTGAGGTAATTATCATGGGGTGTTTATCAATTGACCTAGGGATTCGCTCAAAAATGGTTTTGGTAGGCTTTTGATCCTTAATAGCCTCTTTAACCAAACTATGGATTGTCTGAGCAAGTTCATCATCTTTAATGTAATCAGTGAACTCAAAAATCTTTCTCAATATTAAATCATAATCCCTAGTGTCTTTTAGAATCTCGAACAGCAACTGATTAGCAGCAGGGTTCTTTGGATTGGACTCTATTAATTCATCAACATAGGATCTAGCATCTATAAAGCACTCTGCATCAATCAATAACTTACTGGCGAAAAGGTATATATAGTCTTTGACTTCAGGTAACTTGCTGGAAGCTTTTTTCACCCAATTATGAGATTCTGCAATATCTCCTGAGTCAATACTCATCTCTATATTTAGTAGAAAACTTTGGAGTATAGGATGGTTAGTGGAGCTAGCAGACTTTAGCTTTTTCTTAGCTCTCCTCATGTCTCCTTTAGACAACAATATTAGACTATCATTGAGCAATCTTTGTGTGCGTTTAACGCTTCTATTCGCAAGCATTTCCCTTATAATTCTTGGCGACCTCCAGATTAAAGCTAGAATTCTCATTAAGACATAGGCCAGCAACATTCCAAGAATTAATACAGGCACAGTTGTTTCCATAGAGTATTGGAAGAACTCCAAAAACACATATCCATTTAAGTCTTCAATCAAGCCATCAAAGGATGACAGCAATTGCTGATTTAGCAATTGTCTGTCGAGCCAAAACAGCCCAAGACTAATAACAGCTATTAGAGCGATGAAAAAACCTATAAAAAAGCCCAAACGACTTTTTTTCTTTTTGCCTTGTTCTCTTTTTTCAATCATTTTGTTTTATCAATAGTTGCTTTATGCTCATTGTTACTAATGATAATATCGAAGTTTTCTATTCGAAGCGATTATGGATAACGATAATTTCAAAAAATGGTCAAATAATCTTTCATCTATTCTTCCTAAATCAGCCAAGGAGGCCAAAGAAGATATTCAAAAAAACCTAACTTTTTTAGTTAAAGAGGCTGTCCAAAAAATGGATCTTGTTGAGCGCTCGGAAATCAATGAATTAAAAAAAGAAATAGAATCCATTAAGAAAAAAATAAAAACTAGTAATAAAAATTAATTGTTTGAATTAGATTCGCAGATAAGCTCTTAGCAACAGGACAATTTAGAGCGCCTTCTTCTAACAACTTCTTCTGCTCATCACCATAGTCCCTTGGAAACTGAAAATCTATTTTAATCTCACTAATGCATCTAGGGTTTTTACACATTATTTTAGTTACCTCTGCTCTTGTGCCTTCAATTTGTAGAGACTCTCTTTTAGCTATGATTCCCATAATAGTCAGCATGCAGTTAGCAAGACTTGTGGCTATTAGGTCGGTAGGCGAGAAGGCTTTTCCTTTCCCTTTATTATCAGTTGGCGCATCTGTTATATAGTTTTCACCAGACTCGATATGGGTGCTTTCAGTTCTTAGGTTACCTGAGTAATAAACTATGGATGTTGACATAGAAAAAAACTAAACAACCTTAAATGCACCTTTCATAACCGCATAATGTCCAGGAAAAGAACAGAAGAATGTATAGTCTCCGCCAACCTCTAAGACTGAGGAAGAAAACGTAACTGCTGTTTCTTCTCCCCCTCCTATCACTGCAGATGCAGCAAGGACTCTATTGTCATCAACAGGGACATAGGCGTTTTCTGCGCCTGCAGCCCCCCCTTCTTGTGCAACAGGCATGAAATCAGACGATGTTGTTAACACCCAATTGTGCCCCATGACGTTGGCTGGCATAGCGCCAGTGTGAACAAGGGTGATTGTTATTTCTTCACAAGTTGAGCTAACAACCATTTCTTTAAGGTTGAATTGCAACATATCATTACCTTCAATTGTCTGTTGACACGAATCTTCAGCCACAAAATTATTACTGTCCAATAATGATAAGTCTTCAGATGCAGACGCAACAACAACCTCATTGGATAGAACAACCACTGGTTCTATTCTTTTATCTATATTTTTATCAGGATCATATTTGCTAGTGGTTTGTTCAACTTGAGCTTTGATAAGGCCTCCGCCAAAATCACTAACCCACTCAAATAGGAGCGTGATAACAGCAATTAAAACCATTAAACCAATAAATCGATTAAGAGAAAAACCTAGACCTGAATCACTCACATTAACTCCTTTTTCTTATATTTTTTTAGAATAAAAATAAAGCAAGCTTCTAATTTCCAGAGAAGTATAAAACCAATTGTCTTTGTAATAAAGAGAATAAAGTTATATTTTTTATTGATGAAGCCTAAAGAAATACAAAAACTTTGTTTTCTTGTTAACCCAAAAGCAGGAAAGCAAAGGAGTGAAGCTATAGTTCGTGAGATCCAGGATTTGCTAGGACAGAAGAATATAGATTTTCACTTTTTCAATAGCGACAAGGAAGGATCAATCACAAAGTTTATTCAAACAGAAAATCTTATGGGTTTTGATGGACTTTGTGTTTTGGGTGGAGATGGAACCATCAATGAAGCAATAAACGGGTTAATGTCATCTGACCAATCACAATCCATTCCTTTAGGCATCATTCCAATAGGTAGTGGGAATGCATTTGCTGAAACATTAGGCGAACTAGACCCCATAAAAGCACTCAGCAATATTCTCTCAGGAACAACAAGCCTAATTGATGTGTTTAAAATAGATGATAGAGAAAAAACTTTCTTTGCAATTAACATTATAGGATGGGGAATGGCGGCCGAAGTTAATATTTTGGCTGAAAAACTAAGATGGATGGGAGGTATTAGATATTCAGTTGCTTCTTTGATAACTGTAATGAGAATGAAACAAAAGCATCTAAAGGCTAATTTGGGTAAGAGCAATATAGAAGGGAAAGCCCTATTTTTTCTGGCGCTAAACAATGTCCACACAGGGAAAGGAATGCAAATGGCTCCGAATGCTATTTTAGATGACGGTTTAATCGATATTATCTTTGTCAGCAATGCTTCAAAACTAAGAGTGTTAAAAATATTTACTCAACTATTTTCAGGAACTCATATAAAGGATCCTCACGTAGAGTATAGTCAAGTTATTAGCTTTGCTATTGAAACCGAAAATGATCCTTTGAACATAGATGGAGAGAATACAGGGGCATCACCGATTAAGGTTGAATTAATAAATAAAGCAGTCAGAATATTTGGCAAAATATAGGCATGACTATGAAAAATAAAACTAACCCCATACCTTTGTATATCATCTTGTTTTGTATTTTTTTAACGCTTATATCAATTTATTACGAAGACCAAAAGAAAGCTGCTGTCTTAGGACATAATAGTTTCGATCAAAACACCACGCTTTTTTCTAAAAAATAATGAATAAAGCTATAGATGCGGCTGCTGTCGTCGCAAACGAAAAATGCGATCTTTTTGCACAGATAGATCTTCAACTTAGAAGTAGCAAGATACTATCAAATAGCGATGTTAATATCTCATTTGAGGAAAATCCCATTATTAAAAAGCCTGAAGCAGCTTTAGCTAAAGCATTCGATCATTTGATTTCTATCAGAGCGCAAGTGAGAACTAACCCAATCTCAGGTGAAGTAATTAATGATCAACCCATTATTGTTTCAGCTTGGAAAAACGATAGCTTCAATTTGCAAGAAGGCTGTGAAACCCCATCTGACCAAGAGGTAATTACCAAGGCTTTCAGCTCAGTTAAAGAAGCTGTGAATTACTTCTTAAAAAATCTTAAGGCAGCTTTAAGCATGTCAGATAACTAGCTAGTCTCGCTGATATCGATCTTCATAACGAATAATATCTTCTTCACTTAGAGTATCTCCTATCTGGACTTCGACTACTTTGAGGATATTGCTGCTTAAGTTGCTGAGTCTATGCTTAGACCCTAAGGGAATAAAAAATGATTCATATTGTTCAACTGTTTTAGTTTCTCCATCACATTCAATAGTGGCTTCACCCTCAACTACATACCAATGCTCAGCTCTATGCTTATGCGCTTGAAGAGAGAGAGTTTCATCGGGTAGTACGGTAATTCTTTTTAAAAGATAACCTTCTCCTTTCTCAAAAATTTTGTATGATCCCCAAGGTTTATCAATCTCACCTGAGACTAAACTTGAGCTCGATTGAATCTTGCCTCCGCCAACATTGAATTCCATATCAATATTGTATTTTTTACAAATTTTAGTTTCAGGAATGTCAGCTTCATTCTTTCTGTCACCCCCGTTAGCAAAACACGTTATATTTTCTTCGGCAGCGAGACGCTCCAAAGTTTTACAAACAGTTAGGTCATCATCTATAGATTCAACAGCCCTGTAGACTTCTGAGAAACCCATAATAATTTCAATTCTCTCTTGTATTGGCATAAAAGCGTAACCCTTTTTTTTTATCAAGAATTTATCACTGTTGACAATAACTATGAGTCTAGAGGCGAGTTTTGAGGACTCCTGGATCATTCTGAGATGACCAATATGAATAGGATCAAAGCCTCCGCTTATTATCACACAATCGTTTTTACTCATTTATTCATTAACCTATCAAGCGCCTTCGATGTAAGGCATATAATGACAGAATACATTAATAAACTTATTACCTTCAAGTGGGTTAGGCCGCCCATGATCTAAATTAGCGCTCTCGTAAAAAATGATTTCTCCAGGCTCTAGAATTACCTGATGTTTCTTCTTGCTGTGGTCCTCAATTTCAAGTGGCCAATCGGTTTCAACATCTTGATCAATGTTAATAATAACACCAATAATATGAGTTTCTTCTCTGTCTCTATGGACACTGAGAATTGCGCCCCTATTATATATTCTTACTCCATATACATAGGTTGGGAGCAGTTTAATTCCTGACCATTTTTCAGCTTTATTAAGCAGTGATTGATGAATTTCATCTCTTAAATCATTAGGTAGTTCAATGGTATGGCTGGCCGAACCTTTACCCTCTGTTTTAATATACCCCCCAGCAACATTCTCAACCTGTAGTGAACCACTATTGGCATTATGAAAGTCCAAAACTTTTTTATGAAGATTATGGTCTAGCTTGTCTTTATAGAAGCCGTCCTTTGTATAAATAGGAATAGTTTTATGAGCATTCTTGAATGCTGTAACCATTTTTTGAATGGTTTGCTCTTTATCAGAGACTTTGACAGTGGCAGTCAGAGAAAGAGACTTCATAGGAACACCCATTTCAGATGCAATTAACTCAGGGTGAAAACCATCATTGAACAAAATAGAGTAAAGTTCATTTTTATCACATCCTCTTTCTATATTATGAGACAGCCAATCTTTCCATTCTTGAGTCATTTTTTTTTCTTCGCAGATGAATACCCCAATATTTCTCTGCGTCCTTTTCTGATAAGCATCATAATCTGGATAGAAGGAGATGACCGTTGGCCAAAGCTCTTTTTTCTCATCATCTGATAGTTTTTTTGCTAGGTAGTATTTTTTTTCTGAGCCTATTTGGACAGCAACTCTAGGATTTGAGAGCACATTATAATACCAGGTTGGATGCATGGGCATGCCACCCATAGAAGCAACCAGTAGAGGCTTATCATTGTGAGTGACTTTAATTAAAGGGATATGTCGTGTCTTTTCAGTCTTTCGACCGACTGTGGTTAGAATCATAATGGCATGCTTGCCTGCCCAGTTACCCCAAATTCGACCCTTAGATAATCTATAGATCAAAGCATTAAGAGAGGAGATTTTCCCCAAGACTTTTTTTATTTTTTTTGCCCGATCTAATGTAAAGGCTTCATTAGCCATCTTTACTCTCCAGTGACAAGATAATTGGTTATTCTTCTATAGAGTACCTTCATTTTTTGCTCATCAAAACCAATAATTTTATCCCTAAGTACCCCTTTTTTGATTAAATGTTCAGGAATTAAATCAGGCGAAACGCCCTGATCCATTGCTCTTTGGACTTCTTTGATCACTAGCTCATAAAACTTTCTTTGTTGTTTGATAACTCTGGTTGAACCCACTGTTCCTGCTACTAAGTTCATTGGTTCTTTCTCAAAGCTCATATGGGATCCTATTACTCCCCGAGCACGTTTTTTTCTTGCCAAGGATTCAGCTTCTTTGAAAAATGAGACAAGATTGAATAAATAGGTATCAGCGAGACCTGCGCCGTAGATCATATTCATACCATTGGGAGGATTAGCATCGTCAGCTATAAAGATATAGCGATCAGGCTGAGTTAAGAAAACCACACGACAGTTGTCGTGTGATGGTCCAAAGTAATACATTTCTAAAGCGCTATCACCCACATCAATCCTGTATTCATTGGCAAAAACTTGATCCGGCTTAACCACATTCTTGGATGGATTTTCGAGCCAGTTTTGTAAACATTGTTCATGCGCTACAAATGATGCACCTTGGTCTTTAAAGACTTGCCCTCCAGACACATGATCCCAATGAGAGTGGCTGTATGCCACGTACTTTATTGGCTTATCACTTATTTTCTTAAGTTCATCATTCAGAATAGCAGCAGCTTCTGGCGTTAACGGATCCGTTACAATAATGCCATCGCTCCCTATGAGGATAATATTTCGATAAAAGGTGTATCTGAAGGCATAGAGTTGATCTGAAAGTTGCTCGATTTCCCAGAATTTAATTTTTCCAAAAAGTGGTCTGTCAGATTCTGCAACTTGAATCAGATCGTGGCTAGCACTGCAAGCGACTTGCAGTGAGATGAAAACTAAAACCAATATTTTTTTAATCACAATTCATCAACGACCCATGTTTAGAAATGATGTATATCTTCTCAGAATATTCACAAGATCATTCTCATTATAATTTTCATATTGCTTAATACCCTCAAGGTCCATTTTTTCTATAGCTATAAAATTATTCAGATCGACCAAACCTTCTTCTTCAGCGTTTAATGCCATATCTTCAATAAGCTCCCAGAAAATCTTTTGTTGGCTGACAATTTCTGTTGGACCCAATGCTTTATCTGTTGCATAACCACTAATAAAGTAATCAATCTCTTTTTGGTTTATAAGCCCTAGAAGGGAATCAAAGAAAGCATTAAGTGTTGCTGGTCTTAAAAAAGGCAATGTCGGGTCTGCTGGAAAACTTGGCCCTCTTGTGCTAATTAAATCTGGTATGAATAAAAGCTTTGATTCTTCTAATTCAGCGACAAGCATGCACTCTCCGTGGCTGGGACCAAAATAATGTAGATTTATAATTTCTGTTCCGATATTTATTTCATAGATTTGATCAAAATAAACGGTTGGATCAACAACTTTTTTATTTTTAATTCCAGAGAAATAAAGACCACAATTTTTTTGAGCAATAATATTTGGGTTGCTTGCATCAAAGATTTTGCCACCAGTTATTCTGTCCCAATGTGAATGTGAATAAACAATATCTGTAATTTTGGGTTTCTTGTTTGATGAGAGATAAGATTTAATTTCTTGAGCAGTGTCTTGGTTAATAGGGTCAATTACCACCGAGCTCTTTTCGCCAATTATAATCAGACCTTGTTGTTGTAAATTTTTAAATATAACAACCTGACTATTCACCTCTTCAAAAGAGGCGCTTTTTGCATAGACAAGATTGAAACTTAACCCTAGACCAACACAAAGAAGGAGAGAAAAAGAATTAAATTGGATTTTATGCACTATCTCGTCCAACAATAGAAAGGGCAATTTCCCCCAATATGGGTACTGCGGCACCCAATTCTTTTGCATTATCAGCCGAAGCATTGCCTTGAATCGATCGTTTATAAACTCCTTGAGCAATGCCAGCTAATCTAAAAAAGCCAAAGGCTAAATAGAAAGACCAATTTGGTATGCTATTTATCCCCATTTTTGAGCAATAATTTGAAACATAATCGTCCTCCGAAGGGATTCCGAGCTTCTCAAGATTAATTCCTGCTAGTCCTGGAGTGATGCCAATTTGAGGTATGTGCCAATTCATGCACTGATATGCAAGGTCAGCATAAGGATGCCCGATTGTGGAGAGCTCCCAATCGAGAAGAGCAAGCATTCTTTCCTCTCGATGGTCAAATATCATGTTGTAGAGTCTATAATCACCATGAACAATTGAGATTAGACCATCGTCATCAGGCATTGTTTTTTCTAACCAAGCTATCAACGTTTCAATCTCAGGATAGCTTTGCGTCTCCGCAGCTCTGTATTGCTTTATCCATCGTCCCACTTGCCGCTCAAAATAATTTCCTGGTTTCCCGAAGTCTAATAAGCCAGATTTTTCTACATCAATCTTATGCAGTTCTGCCATAATACTGACAGTTTCTTCATAAACATTCATTCGCTTATTTTCATCTATTTCTGGAAGAGTTGGGTCCCAAAATATTCTTCCATCGACAAATTCCATCACATAGAAAATTGTACCGATTATTCTTTCGTCATTGCACAAGAAGACCGTCTTAGGAACTGGTACTTTTGTTTCTTCAAGCGCCTTAATTATTCGGTATTCTCTATCGACTGCATGAGCAGATGGGAGCAACTCACCCGGCGGTTTTTTTCTTAAAACGTATTTCTTTTCAGCGGTTTCAAGCAAGTAAGTTGGGTTTGATTGCCCAGTATTAAATTTTTTGGATTTTTTAATCCCGGTAAATTCATCTAATTGATGAGTTAAGTAATCAGAGAGTTTTTCAACATCAAGAGTGTGAACACCATCATTCATTCAGTCACTTACACTCTGCCTGCATCAATCATTTCTTTTTGTTTTAGAATCTTTTTAGCTAGAGAGGCTAAGTGTACCTCATCAGGCCCATCGGCTAATCTAAGAGTTCTTGCTCCAGCGTAAGCTTCAGCAAGAAAATAATCTCCAGAAACACCTCCAGCACCATGTATTTGAATAGCTCTATCTATGACTTCGCAAGCCATCCTAGGACCAACCACCTTGATCATGCTGATTAAGTCACTTGCTTCTTTATTGCCATGCCTGTCCATTTTATCAGCAGTCATAAGGGTTAGTAATCTCGCCTGCTCTATTTCACTTGCTGAAAGAGCTATACTTTCTCTAACAGAGCCCTGTTTGCTTAATGGCCTCCCAAATGCTATTCGATTTTCTGCTCTCGCACACATCATTTCTAACGCACGTTTTGCCATCCCAATTAATCTCATGCAATGATGGATTCTACCCGGTCCAAGCCGACCTTGTGCTATTTCGAATCCTCTGCCTTCTCCTAATATAATATTGTCCTTTGGTACTCTTACATTATCGAAGTTTATTTCAGCATGACCAAAGGGCTGGTCGATATAACCAAAGACAGACAATGGTCTTATTATTTCGATGCCTTTTGTATCCATGGGAACAAGAATCATTGATTGCTGCTTGTGACGGTTAGGGTTTTCTGGATCTGTTTTACCCATAAAGATAATAATCTTGCACGCTTCATTCATAGCCCCAGAACTCCACCATTTCCTGCCATTAATAACGTACTCGTCGCCATCTAAAACAATAGGAGATTCAATATTAGTAGCATCTGAAGAAGCAACTCTGGGCTCAGTCATTGAAAAGCACGAACGAATTTCACCATTGAGAAGTGGTTTGAGCCATTGTTCTTTTTGAGCCTCTGAACCATAGCGATCAATAACTTCCATATTGCCTGTGTCAGGCGCATTGCAGTTAAAGACTTCAGAAGCAAAAAAGACTCGACCCATTATCTCTGCTAGTGGCGCATATTCTAAGTTTGTTAGCCCAGCACCATGCGCTGACTCTGGAAGAAATAAGTTCCATAACCCAGCATTTTTTGCCTTTTCTTTGAGCTCATCCATCAAAGGCGGTGATTTCCATAAGTTATCAGTAGTTTTAAAATGCTCCCTATAGGCTTCTTCATTAGGATAGATGTGCTCATCCATAAATGCATTTAGTCTATCCATTAGATCAACAACTTTTTGAGTATGATTAAAATCCATGCTTACTTCCTTATCTCTTCTTCTACTAGATTATAATAATTCTTTGTGGCAGAGAGAATGTCAGGGTTAAGTTTGACCTTCTTTCCCTTGGATTCCAATCCTTCTAAAGATCTCCGCGCATCTGATAATGTCCTCCAAGGTACCTCATCTTCAGTTAAAAGTCTTTCAGCTTCAAATTCTTGAAAGTTCATTATAATTTTTGGCTCACAATTAGGGTGCTCAGACGCAAGAATTCTCTTTGCAAAATCAATTAATCTTGGATCATTGATTTGTTGCATGATCTCTATCCTTTTTTCTGTATTATTGGTTTGCAAAAAAGTGTCGCTCAGTAACCGATCATTATTATCAATAAAATGACTATATATTTGAGATTCAGGAAAATCAGGATTTTGCCATTCAGGCCGCTTACGACTATTAATATCACAAGCCATAAGAACGTTTTCTTTAAAGCCCTGGTTGTCTTGAACAGTTTCAGCTCTTCTTGAGGCTTCGTCTATAGACAAACCATTCTTTTCAGACAACTCACCAGGCAAAATAACAGGGCTTCCATTTGACTTTATGGTGAAAAAGGGCGAGCCTTTTCGATTAATTTTAGGAGCAATTTCCTCTGCGGTCATAAAGACATAATCAATAGGATCATATGCGAGGTCGAAGTGAACAAGATTATTTGAGTAGCTGGGGTCTTCACAAATAAATGTCGGCGTTCTTTTAACGGCTAATCTTTCTTTATATTTAACTTCGCCGTAATTAAAAAACAATTGTTTTGTCATTAGATTTATTGCTCTTTTTTTATTTCCTGATGCAATAGCGGAGAAAAAAATTCTTGGGGTATTCTTTTCAAAGAGTTTTGCCAGTTTTAACAGAACTTTTACATCATCTAAGGCAGCATGCGCATCTCCTGGATCTATTCCATTAGCGATAGCAAGTAATTCTTGTTTTAGAATCAGTTTACCAGTGACATCTTTATGAAAGGCAATCGAAGTTGGCTCAAAACAATAAATAGCCTGAGCGACGTTATAAAGGTCAATATGGATTCGGTCATCTGAAGCGTTTGATAACAAATAAGGATTAATTAAAGAGGAAAAAAAAGAATGCCTAAGAATGATAAGATCATACGAGGCCCCATTGTATGTGGCGATAATTTTCTCGGGATACTCTTTTAAGTAAGACGCTATCTTATTGGTTAATTCGAAGAGAGATAATGGCTCCTCCAGTAGTTGCATGGGGTTAATATTAGTAATATTTAATGCGCCTGCATCCGGTAAGACATGATAAGGCAATCGGCATTTATCATTGATGATAATTTCTGGATTGTTTAAATCGTTATTTGCTTCCAAAATAGCGGCTGAAGTGGGGCGCTCGTATTCTATATTTCTATTAATTCCTGTAGTCTCCAGATCAAGTCCAATGATGCCTCTAGAGCCTAAAATTTCTTCGTATTCTTTCCAATTAAACGCTTGCATTTATTCCTTTTAAGATGTCTTTCTATCAATTCAATTAGACTGTATGATTGATAAATATGCAAAGGAAGAATTTTTTTTTACAGATACTACTGCTAGTTCTAATAATCTCTATTCAGGCTTGCGGCCAAACAGGCGAACTTTATTTGCCGATTGAAACTGATGCTAGATATGAGGGGCCAATGAAAAACCTAGAATTTGAGATAAATGAGTGAAGAAAAATTATTACTGGTCGATGGCTCATCCTATCTATATCGAGCCTATCATGCTTTACCAGACCTAACCTCACCAAGCGGACAACCAACAGGCGCTATATATGGTGTTCTTACAATGCTTCAGAAGCTCATTAAAGAAGAGCAGCCTGATTATTTAGCTGTGATTTTTGATAGACCAGAGAAAACATTCAGACATCAACTCTTTCCTGAGTACAAGGCAAATCGACAAACTACACCTGAGGATCTAATAAGCCAAATAGAGCCTCTCCATAAGGCAATTAAGGATCTTGGGCTTCCTCTTATAGCTCAAGCAGGAGTCGAAGCTGACGACATCATAGGAACTTTAGCGATAGCAGCAGAAAAAAAGCAAATAAGCGTTCTCATTGCTACAGGGGACAAAGATATGGCGCAGCTAGTCAGCGATAATATTTGTATGATTGATAGCATGAAAGAGGCGAGATTGGGACCAAATGAAGTCAAAGAAAAGTTTGGCATCGGTCCAGAGTTAATTGTTGACTATTTAACTTTAGCTGGAGACGCTTCTGATAATATTCCCGGCGTAGAAAAAGTGGGGCCAAAAACGGCTATAAAGTGGTTATCAGAGTATGGAGATTTGCAAGGGATTATCGATCATGCTGAGCAGATTTCTGGAAAGGTTGGTGAAAATCTTAGGGCTTCATTGGATCGATTGGATCTATATCAGCAACTTGTCACCATAGACTGCCAAGTTGAATTAGAAGAATCTTTATCAGAGCTGGTGATCTCAGAAACCAATGACCATTCTCTGTATCAACAATTTCATGATTTGGGTCTGCACGGTTTAATTAAGCAATTTCAAATTACTCCGAATGAAGAGGCAACGAAAAGAGAGGTTAACTATGAGACCGTTATGACAAAATCTCAGCTTGATGATTTGATTGAAGTGATTCTTAATTCAGATGTAGTTGCTATAGATACCGAGACCACAAGTTTAAATTATATTGATGCAGCACTGGTTGGAATATCTATCTCTACAAAAGCCAATCAAGGTTTTTATATTCCCTTAATGCATAATTACGAAGATGCACCAAAACAACTGGATAGGGAGTATGTTCTTGGCAAGCTACAGCCATGGCTTGAAGATAATGATTCTATAAAAGTAGGCCATAATTTAAAGTATGATCGGCACATTTTTGCAACATACAGTATAAGTCTTCGAGGACAAATATTTGACACTATGGTGCTCTCTTATGTTTATAACAGCACTGCAACTCGGCATAATTTAGAGGCGGTTTCAAAAAGATATTTAAACATCAGTCCAACCAGTTACGAGGATGTTGCTGGGAAGGGCGCTAAACAAATACCCTTTAATGAGGTTACAGTTGAAGAGGCAAGTTATTACGCTGCAGAAGATGCGGATATAAGCTTTCAGCTCTATGAAAAGTTATCCCCCTTAGTTAAGGATCAAAGTGAATTAATGGATCTGTATTTAAACATAGAGCAGTCTTTGATTGAAGTATTAGGCGATATTGAGAGAACAGGAGTACTGATTGATCCTAAACTGCTGGATAAGCAAAGCATAGAATTTAACCAAACTTTAGAAGACATAGAAAAAAATGTTTTCCTTGCTGCTGAAGAGGAATTTAATCTCAGTTCCCCAAAACAATTACAAGAAATACTTTTTGCAAAACTTGGTTTGCCTGTTTTGAGAAAAACACCCAAGGGACAGCCATCAACATCAGAAAGTGTGCTGCAAGAGCTTGCAGCTGATTTTCCTATTGTTAGAGATATTTTAGATTTCAGAACAATTTCTAAACTCAAAACAACTTATACTGATAAGTTGCCGAAGATGATTAATGAATCGACAGGAAGAGTTCACACTTCTTATCACCAAGCGGTAACAGCAACAGGTCGGTTATCATCTTCAGACCCAAACTTACAAAATATTCCAATAAGGACAAAAGTAGGAAGGAGAATAAGAGAGGCATTCATTGCATCTCCTGGATCCCAGCTTCTTGCAGCAGATTATTCACAGGTTGAACTAAGAATAATGGCCCATATTTCTAAAGATAAGGGTCTTCTCGCCTCATTTCAGAAAGAATTAGATATCCATAGCGCTACTGCTGCAGAGATTTTCTCTATCAGTATAGACGAGGTTAGTAATGACCAAAGAAGATCAGCCAAAGCTATTAATTTTGGATTAATTTACGGGATGTCTGCCTTTGGATTATCGAAACAATTAAATATTACTAGGCACGAAGCTCAAGAGTATATTGATCTTTATTTTGCCCGTTATCCTGGGGTAAAGAAATACATGGAAGAAACAAAGGCACAAGCGAGAGAAAAAGGTTTTGTGAAGACTGTATTTGGCAGAAGGCTGTATTTACCAGATATTGATTCAAGTAACTATCAAAGGCGGCAGTATGCTGAAAGAAGCGCAATCAATGCTCCCATGCAGGGCACTGCAGCTGATCTTATTAAGAAAGCTATGGTTAAATTACATAAGGAAATTATTGGCAAATCATTGCAAGCAAGAATCATTATGCAAGTTCACGATGAGCTCGTTTTAGAGGTTTTAAATGATGATGTCTCTGAAACAACAGAATTAACTGAAGACATTATGTCAAATGTAGCGAGATTAGATATAAATCTTAAAGTAGATATTGGCGTAGGCGATAATTGGGAGCAAGCACACTAAATTTATGGAACTAATTATTGATGTTTCTATCTACTTTAGCTAGATTTTCCTCTCAACATAGAAGCAGGAGCTTAGTTTGAAAATATTAGTTATGGGATTACCGGGCAGCGGGAAGACCTATCTTACAGAAAGATTAGTGCCTCTTTTGAATGCTGCATGGTATAACGCAGATAAACTTAGAGAGATGGCAAATGATTGGGACTTTTCTATTGAAGGAAGACTTAGACAGTCGATGAGAATGAGAACATTTGCTGATTTCGAAAAATCACACGGGAGATTTGTTGTTTGTGATTTTGTCTGTCCAACTAAAGAAACAAGAGAAAACTTTGAGCCTGATATAGTGATTTGGATGGACACAATTGATGAAGGTCGATTTGAAGATACGAACAAGCTTTTTGAAGCTCCTTCAAAAATAGATTTTCACATCAAGAAATGGAATGACCATAATCATAAAGATGTTGCTGAGGAAATATTAAAAAGTGTTTGATTGGAAGAAGCCAACTGTTCAGATGCTGGGTAGATGGCAACCTTGGCACGATGGCCACCAATCTTTATTCAAGAAGTGTATTCTCAAAACAGGACAAGTAGTAATTCAAGTCAGAGATGTTCAAGGCGCTTCAGGTGGCCAGGGACAAGAGGACAATCCTTTTCAATGGGAAAGCGTTTGCGAGAATATTGAAGAAAAGCTTCTCACAGATGGTTTTGAAAGGGGAGTGCATTATGAAATTATGTTGGTTCCAAATATAGTAAATATCTCCTATGGGAGAGGCGTCGGATATACCTTTGAAGAGGAAGTATTTGAAGAAGAGATTGAGTCAATAAGCGCAACCAAGATTAGAAAAAAGATGCGAGAAGAAGGAGAACTTACTTAGTGTTTTCTAGTAACTTGGTGACTTGATCTTGAGCCTCACTTATACCTATTTTTTTTGTCCCTGAAAATAGCTGTATAGTTGCTATTGAGCCATAATTACCTATCGCTTCATTTAATATCAAAGATTGTTTTTGTTTGCTCAATTTATCTGCTTTGGTTAATAGAATATGCAGCTGTTTGTTTAACGGTAGGTAGAAATCTAAAAACATTAAATCCATTTCACCAAAACCTCTTCTTATATCGATAATTAATACAACTCCTTTTAAGCTTTGTCTGTATTTTATGTAGTCAGTCACCAGCCTATTCCATGATTTTTGTTTTTCTTTTGAGGCTTTAGCAAAGCCATAACCTGGAAGGTCAACGAATCGACTATTATCATTGATTTTAAAGAAATTAATTAATTGGGTTCTGCCAGGAGTTTTACTTGTTTTCGCGAGGCTGTTCCTATTGGTTATCGAGTTTATTGCAGTCGACTTACCAGCGTTTGATCTTCCAACAAAAGCTACCTCTGAACCAATATCCTCAGGGGACTGATTTAGCTCAGAAATGCTTTTTTCAAAATTTATGTTTTCAAACACCATATAATTGCCCGATTAATTTGTTAATTTATAATTCATACTTTAATTAAAAACTTATAAAGGTGATAATAGCGAATTCTGTCATATAAGTGGAATGACAATAAACATGAGGAAGTTATTGTGAAAGGAAAAAATTTAGGCTTCATGATCATCTGTTTTGTGGTCAACGGATTATTTTTTCTCCAGCCAACGCTTGCGAAAGGAAATATTGAAGACGGCAAGTCAAAATCGATGCTTTGTTCCGCATGCCATGGTCAAGATGGAAATAGCATTAATCCAGAATGGCCTAGTCTTGCAGGCCAGCATGAAAAGTATTTTGTAAACACGCTCAAGGCTTATAAGAATGAAAGCAGAAAAAATGCAGTCATGTATCCTTTAGTAATGACATTATCTGAGCAGGATATGATGGATCTAGCTGCTTACTATCAAGTTCAGACTCCAAAAAAACTCTCGTATGATTATGATTTAGCTAAAAAAGGAGAGGCATTATATCGAGGAGGTAATTCATCTGGAGTGGCTGCATGTATAGCATGTCATGGCCCTAGAGGAAAAGGAAACCCGGGCGCTGGTTATCCTTCAATCGCAGGTCAGCACGCAGCTTACACCAAAAACGCATTGATTGAATATACAAACGGAAATCGAAAACCTGGGATTAATGATATGATGCAAACCCTAGCTTCAAGAATGACCTCAGAAGAAATGGACTCAGTTGCAGAATATATTCAAGCTCTTGGATCAAAATAATATGACTAAAAAACTCATAACCCCTGTTTTATCCATATGTTTTTTGTTTGTAGCTACTATTCTTGTAGCAGATAATCATTGGCGGTTTGAAAATAATAAGCACTATAGGACCTTATCTATAGCAGAAAATTTATCCATTGCAGAAGAGAAGATAGAGGTTTTGGAGATATTTGCTTATTCTTGTAACCACTGCTTTAATTTTGAAACTTACTTAGATCAATTCGAGAAAAGTAAAGCCGACTATATAGATTTCAAGAAAATGCCGGTTGTATTTAATGATAATTACAAAATGCACGCAAGAATCTTCTACACAGCAGAGTCGCTAGGGAATTTAGATGTTATGCACAGAGAGATTTTTAAGGCGATGCATTTGGATAGGAAATCATTGATGGATGAAAATGAAATCTATGAAGTGTTTGCAAAACAAGGTATTACAAAACAGCAATTTCTTAGTCGCTTTCGATCTTTTACAGTGGAAAGCAAGGTTAATCGAGCTCAAAGATTGACAAGTAAGTATAGAATTAGATCTACACCGACGATGGTGATCAATGGAAAATACACGGCTAATGGACCGGCTACAAAAACTTTCGAAGACATGTTGGCAGTATCAAAGGAATTGGCCGAAAGAGAGTTTTTATCTCGTTAGGTCTGTCACCCAGCGCCTTTTAGCCAATCACTCTCGCCAGATTCATAAATTTCTTTTTTCCAAATAGGAACTCTTTTTTTAACTTCGTCGATAATATAGCGACAAGCTTGGAAAGAATCATCACGATGAGCAGCAAAAACTCTAACGAAGACCGCGGTTTCACCTATCTCCAATTTGCCAGTTCGGTGGATGCAAAAAGCATCATCTATTTTGTATTTTTGTACAGCTTCTTTTAGGATCATAGAACCTTCTTTGATTGCGAGTTCTTCATAACATTGGTACTCAAGCTTTTTTACAGATTTTCCTAAATTATTGTCTCTCACAATACCTTCAAATATTGACTTAGCCCCAACTTTACTTGAAGGAAATTTTAACTCGATATTATTGGGGAGAATTATCTCTTCTGTGATAAGAAACATGTCTACCCACCTGTAACCGGTGGGATAAAAACTAATTTGTCTTTGTCTTGTAGTTCAGATTCCCAAGATGCAAAACTATCATTAATGGCTATTTTTAAATTAGGATTATCAGGCAATCCATATATTTCATTCAATTGTTTATAGATATCTTTAGGCGTACTCTCAATTGCTATTTCGACAGATTCTTTTTCCTTATTTGTCAGGTCTCTCAATTTAGCAAAGTAGTGAACTGTAATTTCAATTGTTTGATGCATAAAACCCTAGTTGGAAAAAATTAATAACATCCTTATACCAACATATATTACCAGCACCCCAGTTAATCGGCGAATGAGTATTCCAGGGAGTAATTGTGAGCCTAGGCGACTTCCTATTTGACCTCCAAGCAAAACAGCTAAGAAGAGCCAAATATAATCTGTCAGAAGCATTGTATTAATGATCGATGTTTGTTTGGTTAGCTGTCCACTAAGACCAGCTATTGAATTAAAAAATATAAATACACTTGCAAAGGCAGCAATTTGTCTAGATGGCAAACATTTTTGAAGATGGAGCAGTGGAGCAAACAATATCCCTCCACCAATACCAACAAAACCCGCAATCAGACCCAAATTAACTCCAATTATTACATTCATTAAAATACCCGACCTCGAAAGGATCCATTCTTTTGGCTCATTGACTTCCGAATGCCTAACCATCATTGCCAACCCAGAAAACAATAGACTAATTCCAAGAATCATGGCAAAGAGAGGCTCACTAATAGTTAGAGTTCCAGCAAAAAAAGCTGCAGGTATTGAGACTGATATAATAGGTATTGCAAAAGTCCATGGAATTAATTCTTTTCGCTGGTATTGAATAGTGTTCCCTGTGACCACAATAAGATTACAGATTAGAGCAATGATGGGTATTAACCAATAATCTGTATCACCAATTACAAGGAGAGCATTATAGGTAGAGCCCCCGCCAAAACCAACAGCAGCATATAAAATGGCAGTGATAAAGAATAATAAAACAAAAAGAAGTATTGCTAGCTCCTATCAATTCTGAGTGCAGTCATTCTTGCAATGCAGCATAAATTTTTGTCACTAAAGGCAGTTTCTGATTTATAAATTTTGACTTCCCAGACTTGCGTACGAGAGCCTATAAAAATTGGTTTAGCTATTCCTGTGACTTTACCTTCAGTAGCAGATCTGAGATGGTTTGCATTTATTTCTTGCCCTACAATTTTATATTTCTCATTATCAATACAAAGGCCAGCTCCAGTGCTTGCTAAGGTTTCTGCTAAACCCATTGAAGCACCACCATGAAGAAGTCCGTAGGGTTGTTTTGTTTTTTCATTTACTGGCATTGTGCCTTGAACATAATCATCGCCAATATCGGTAATTTCGATTTCAAGTGCTTCCATTAGGGTTTTCTCATGGACCTTGTTTACTTTGTCAAGTCTATTTAAATTGCTTGGATGCCAAATTTGAGCCATTTCTCTAATACTCCTATGAAAATATAGCAACATTATTGCTTTATTTTGAGAAGGGTGCAAAATGCTCTTTGATGAAAGCCTTATCAGTAAATGATCTCTCCAAGCAATACAGGAATGGAGTGCAAGCCTTAAAATCGGTTAATTTTCAAGTTAATCAGGGCGATTTTTTTGCTTTGTTAGGTCCTAATGGCGCCGGGAAAACAACTGCAATAGGTATTATTACATCTTTGGTAAATAAAACTTCTGGCAGCGTCCAAGTATTTAATTCTGATATTGACCATCAGCTAAGCCTAGCAAAAAGTTATCTCGGTGTTGTACCTCAAGAAGTTAATTTAAATTTATTTGATAAATGCATTAATACATTAGTAAATCAGGCAGGTTTCTATGGGATACCTCGCCCAGAGGCTAAGAAGAGGGCAGAAGATTATCTCAAACAAATGGATATCTGGGAGAAAAGAAACAGCAATGCTAGAGATCTTTCTGGAGGCATGAAGAGAAGGCTTATGGTAGCCAGAGCTCTAGTCAATAAACCAAAACTTTTATTACTAGATGAGCCAACTGCAGGAGTTGATATAGAGACTAGGCGAATGATGTGGAGCTTTCTTCGAGAATTAAACAATCAAGGTACTACAATAATTTTAACAACTCATTATTTGGAAGAGGCTGAGCAGCTCTGCGACCACGTTGCAATTATTGATGAGGGAGAAATTATTGAGAATGATTCTATGCTGAATGTATTGGGTAAATTAAAAAAAGAAGTTTTTATTTTAAATTTAGAAAACTCATTAGATGTTGCTCCAAAGATACCTGGTTATGAAACAAGTCTTAGATCACCTCGAGAAATTGAAGTTTCTGTCACACAGTCCCAAGGAGTTAATGACATTTTCACAGAGTTAAAGAAAATTGATATCAAGATTATCAGCATGAGGAATAAAACAAGTAGATTGGAAGAGCTTTTTATCGAGCTAACAAACAATCAAAAAGAAGAGCAGCAGAGATGAATGCTCAGATGATAAGCATGGTTGCATTGATTCGAAAAGAGACAACTAGAGTTCTCAGGATATGGGTACAAACACTGATTCCACCTGGGATTACAATGTCATTATATTTTATTATTTTTGGCACTCTCATAGGTAGGCGGATAGGTGAAATGGATGGATACCCTTATATGGAATATATCGCTCCTGGCCTGATTATGATGTCAGTTATAACTAATTCGTATGGAAATGTTGTGGGTAGTTTTTTTAACGCAAAGATACAACGACATATAGAAGAATTATTAGTTTCACCAATGAGCGAAGCTTCAATTGTTATAGGCTATTTAGCAGGAGGAGTTATAAGAGGCTTATTTGTAGCTGCAGTAGTTTCATTTATTGCTTTATTTTTTACTGATCTAAACGTCAAACATCCATTGTTAACAATCATAGTGGTTATTATGACTGCCGGTGTGTTTTCATTAGCAGGATTACTCAACGCTATTTTTGCTAAAAAGTTTGATGATATTGCTGTTATACCGTCATTTGTTTTAGCGCCTCTAACCTACTTGGGAGGAGTTTTTTATACGGTTTCATTGCTGCCAGATTTTTGGCAGACAATATCTAGGCTTAACCCTATCCTCTATATGGTAAATTCAATGAGGTACAGCGTACTAGGAGTTTCAGATATCGAAATTAGAGACGGTTTGTTTATGATTTTTATCTTTTTCATTTTATTGCTTTTTACTTCAATATTCCTATTAAAGAGGGGAATTGGCATAAGAGATTAGGGCTTAGAATTTCCTACTAACAATAGATTCTGCCATATATTCAAGGGGACTAGCATCTTCACCAAAAACTGATATTTCATTTTCTGCTAATTCGATGAGTTCTAACATCCTCTTTTTTGCTTCATCCAAACCAAAGATCATTGGAAAAGTTGCCTTTCCTTTATGGATATCTGAAGCTGAAGATTTGCCAATAATTTCAGTTGATCCTTCTGCTTCAAGAATGTCGTCTTTTATTTGGAAAGCCAAACCAATCGCATCAATATAGTTTTCTATAGCTGACATCTTTTCTATACTTATATTGATAAAGCAAGTTGGAGCTAAAATACAGGCTCGAAGAAGTTTACCTGTTTTTTGGCGATATATATGCTCCAGTTCAGATTGACATATTATTTTCTTTTCAGCATTTAGATCTAGTTGTTGTCCACCAGTTATTCCTTTAGACCCAGTTGCATTAGAGATCAAGGATATTAAAGAAGAATTATTTGATGATGTTCCTCCAAAAGATTTATCAGATGCTAAAGTCTCAAAAGATAAAGACAATAAGGCATCTGCTGCAAGAACTGCTGTAGATTCTCCAAATACTTTATGAGTAGACGGCCTACCTCTTCTTAGGTCATCATCATCCATACAGGGTAAATCATCATGGACTAGAGAAAAACAATGGAGTAACTCGATTGCAGCAGCAGCAGGCATAAGGATTGAAGAGTTTACTCCAAGCGATTCAGCAGAGGCAAAAGTGAGAAGTGGCCTAATCCTTTTACCTCCATTCATTACTGAATAGTGCATCGCTTTGTGCAGATTCTCTGGTGGCGCACTCTCAAAAGGAAGCTTTGTAAGCAGATAGTTATCAATATCTTCTATATATCCTGTAATTCTTTCTTTGAAAGGCGGCATAACTATTCATTCCAATTACTCTAATTATTAGAGAGATAAAGTATAATACCTCATAATAATGGTTAATTTTTTTACCTTAAGATTAAATTGTCAAAAGTAATATCAATAGCACACCCTAATTTTGCCTTAATTAAATATTGGGGCAAAGCAGATTTAAAATCAAACACTCCTGCCATGAGTTCTATTTCATTGACCATCGACACACTAAGCTCGACTACTAAAATCTCAAAAAACAGACAAACTAATGAAAACATATGGATATTAAATGGCAAAAAGCAAGAGCAAATGAGGCAGTTGGATCCAACTCTAGAATACTTAAATAGGATCTCTAACTACACTAGCGGTTGCATTATTGAATCGAATAATAATTTTCCGACATCAGCAGGCCTTGCCTCTTCAGCTTCAGGTATTGCCTCATTAGTCACTGCTTATGATCGATTGTTTGGACTAAATTTAAAACTTGATAGTTTAGTTCAAGCTTCAATTCTGGGTTCAGGGTCTGCCCCAAGATCACTACTTGGAGGTTTTGTTATTTTAGATGCTGAAATAGGACTCAATTGCGAAACAATTTGTCAGCCTGAAGATTGGCCGCTTAGCGTGCTTATATGTATTACCGATTATAAAGAGAAAACTATTAGTTCGAGAGAAGGTATGGAGATTTCAAGAAAAACATCTCCACTATACAAATCATGGTTGGATTCAAATAAAAAAGATATTCAAACAGCTAAAGCAGCAATTGATGAAAAGAGCTTTAATAATTTGGGCGAAGTTGCTGAAAAAAACTGTTACAAGATGCTTGAAGTAATGAAAAGCTCTGATCCATCAATCAATTATTTGAGTAAACAGACAATTGACTGTATCAATAAGGTCAGAAAAATTAGAGACAAGGGTGTTGACCTTTTTTATACCTTAGATGCTGGCCCTCAATTGAAAATAATTTGCAAGCCAGAAGATAAGGAGACTATTAAAAGGGATCTTGAAAAACATCCGTCTGTATTGAGCTTGGTAGAAGCTAATATTGGCTTTGGAGCTAGAGTAATAAATGAAAGTTGAGATTTCAGCACCAGGTAAAATTTTTCTTTCAGGAGAATATTTTGCTCTTGATGGAGGATTAGCAACTATATTGAGCACGAAACAACGTGTTAATGTTGTGATTGACGAAAATAGTGGGCCAAACAATATATTTTATACATCAGCTAAGAGTAAATCTTTCCCTTTTACTGTAGACGATGAGTTTAGAATAAAATGGATAGAGAATGATCCAAAAGAATATGGTTCATTTATAAAGCATGCTATAAAGCAGATGGAAATTAGACCGCTTAATTCCTCTTTTTTCATAGATTCATCAAAGCTTTACCATGATAATAAGAAAATCGGTATCGGTTCAAGCGCAGCTATTTCTTCTGCTTTAGTTAAAGCAATAAATACCTATTTTGATTTACAGTACAATAGGTCAAATATCATCGATATGTCTATTGAATTGCATAAGATCAATCAAGATAATAGGGGCAGTGGTTTGGACGTTATATCATCAATTGCAGACTGTGACTTGATAGAGTGCGATAAAATGGCTACAAAGCAAAAGACATGGACGGCAATTACGTGGCCTAATAGTCTGTTTATCAGTGGCGTAATTACAAATCAGTCAAGTTCAACAAGTCAAATGTTAGAAAGGTATCAAAAGGGCAAAATTCTTAATGAAGAATTCTTTAAAACAGTTTTTTCAGATGCTAAAGAGATACTTAAAGAGCTATCTTTTGCTTGGCAATTGGAAGACACTAATCTGATTATAAGCTTCATGGAAGAATACAATATGCTAATTCATCTACTAAATGAGAAATTTGATCTGCAGATTTTCAGCAGAGAACATCAATTTTTAATGCAAATTGCAAAGCAATTAGGGATTTTTTATAAGCCATCTGGTGCTGGAGGAGGCGACCTAGGCATAGTTCTTTCAAATGACAAAGAAAAGTTCACACAATTTTTTCTTAAATTGACAGATAGCAACTTTAGGCCTATCAATTTAAGATAGCGATCTAGAAAAAATATAGAGCCAGACAAGATGAAAAAACGAAAAAACATAACAGTCGTTGGGGCAGGCTATGTTGGCATGTCGTTATCAGTTCTTTTATCACAAAGTAATGATGTAATAGTTCATGATATAGATGAGGAGAAGATCAAGAAAATTAATTCAGGAATGTCCACAGTCCAAGATTTATTTATGGAAAATTTTCTTAAAGATAAAGAACTATCTTTAAGAGCTACCCTAAAAAAGAAAGAGGCCTATAAAGATGCAGATTTTATTATCATAGCCACTCCTACAGATTTTGATGAAGCTAAGCAAAAATTTAATACTAACGTCGTTGAATCAGTGGTTGAGGATATATTAATGTTAAATAAAAATTGTTTAATAATAATCAAGTCAACTATCCCAATAGGCCATACTGATTATCTAAGAAAAAAATTCTCAACAGAAAAGATTATTTTTTCTCCTGAATTTTTAAGAGAAGGGCAGTCTTTAATGGATAATCTTAAGCCAACTAGAATAGTAATAGGAGGAGATTGCGAGAAATCAAAATCTTTTGGTAAAATTCTTTCAGAGGCATCGGAATTTAATAGTATTAAGCCAATTTTTACTTCATCGTCAGATGCAGAAGCTATAAAGCTTTTTTCAAATACTTACTTAGCAATGAGAGTTGCCTTCTTTAACGAAATAGATTCATTTGCCATTGCAAATAAACTTAACCCAATGAACATAATAAATGGTGTTTCTTTAGATCCCCGGATTGGTCAAGGATATAATAATCCATCTTTTGGATATGGAGGTTACTGTTTACCAAAAGATACAAAACAGCTCTTAGCAAACTTTAAGGATACTCCTCAGGCTCTAATAGAGGCAACAATTGTCTCAAATAGCATTAGAAAGAATTTTATAGCGGAAGAGATTATTGCAAGGAATGTCAAAACAGTAGGTTTTTATCGTTTAATCATGAAAAAAGGAAGCGATAATTTTAGAACATCAGCTATTACAAGCATAATAAATCGACTTAAAGAAACAGGGCTAGAGCCAATTGTTTTTGAGCCTCTTCTAGATCATCAAGAAGACTTTAATAATTTTGAGTTGGTCGAAGATTTAGATAAATTTAAAGAAAGGTCTGAATTGATAGTTGCTAATAGAATATCTGGTGATTTATTAGATGTTGAATCCAAGCTTTTTACACGCGATATCTTCGAAGAAAATTAGTATTTCCAGCTATCTAATTTGATCCACTTCATCTTGAGAGAAATCATCAACGTTAATAATCTCGTCTGCTAAAACGTTATATTGTAATACTAGATCAGCTTCATGTTCATTTATAATAGATTCTTTTTTGGCAGCTTCTACAAGACCACTAAAATTATTACCACTAATTAAGCCTTTCTTTTGTGCTCTATTAATTTCTAGTTTTGTCTGTTTGCATTGTTCATATAACTCTAGAGCTTTGTTCATTTGAGAATAGTGATTAGTTGCCTCGTCCTGAAGATAAATTCCCTGTATTAAATTTTCCCTTGTTTTTGTCTTTCTTGAAATTAATCTTCCTATTTTTAATGTTTCTTCTATGGTTGGTTCTGAGAAATTCTTTCCTAGTGGGAATATGATTAACCTCATTAATAGCGATACAAACTTATTTGGAAAATTAGATAAAACTTGATCAATTTTTTCTTGCGCATCATTAAGCAGAGTTTTTTGTGTCCAGTGTACCAAAGGAAGCTCTGATTCCTTATCACCAGTGTCTTCATAGTACTTTAATGATGTACTAGCCAGATAAAGAGCGCTTAATATATCTCCTAATCTCGCTGAAATAGTTTCCTTCCTTTTTAAGGATCCGCCAATAACTAGCATAGAAACATCTGTCAATAATGCAAAGGCAGCACTAAAACGATTTATTGCTCGATAGTAGATTGCAGTTTCATCCAAAACCGGACTATCAGTAAATTTATCTGTCATTCCCCTTACGAATGAGCTTGCAGCATTAGTTAATGTGTATCCAATATGATTAAAAAAATGTATATCGAACTGTTCTATTGCTTCTTTTTCATCCTCAAGATTTACAGCTTCGATTTCTTTAAGTACAAATGGGTGGCACCTGAATGCCCCTTGGCCAAAAATAATCAAACTTCTTGTCATAATATTTGCACCTTCTACAGTTATACCTATAGGAGCGGCTTCATGAGCTGTAGATAGGTAGTTTTTAGGACCAAGCATAACTGCTTTTCCGCCATGAATATCCATGGCATCAATACCAATTAATCTAGCCAATTCAGTAGTATGATATTTCATGATCGCAGAAATTACTGACGGCTTCTCGCCTGCGCCTATAGCCATAGCAGTAGTAGTTAATGAGGAATTAATAATATATGCCCTCCCTGCTATTCTTCCTAGAGGCTCTAAGATCCCTTCAAATTCAGCAATTGGCATGCCAAATTGTTCTCTAACCCTGGCATAGGGCCCACTGACTGCTACAGCTGATTTTGCTCCGCTCATTGCACCAGATGGAAGTGAAATAGCTCTCCCTGCTGATAAACAATCCACTAGCATCTTCCATCCACCACCAGCTTGCTCTATTCCACCTATAATAAAATCTAATGGAATGAAGACATCATTTCCAATAATTGGACCATTTAAGAAAGGAGTGCCTATAGGTATGTGTCTTCTCCCCGATTCTAAACCCCTCAAATTACTCGGTAGAAGTGCACATGTTATTCCGTAATCTGTTGTTTCTCCTATGAGATGGTCTGGGTCAGATAATTTAAATGCCAAGCCTATTAATGTAGATATTGGGGCAAGAGTTATGTACCTCTTATTAAAATTAAGTTTAATTCCCACAATTTCCTCGTCTTCAAAAACTCCCTTACAAATTACACCGGTATCTGGAATAGACGTAGCATCAGAACCAGCATATGGACCCGTCAAGGCAAAACAAGGAATGAGCTCGCCACTAGCGAGTTTGGGCAGATATTCTTTTCTTTGACTCTCTGTTCCATAATGCATTAATAACTCAGCAGGTCCTAATGAGTTTGGAACTCCTACCATTCCACTCAACGTGGGACTTCTGGAGCCAATTTTTGCCATTACAGAAGCCACACCCAGAGGACTGAACTCTAAGCCGCCATATTCTTCAGGAATAATAAGCGATAAGAAGCCTTCTTTTTTTATAAAGTCATAAACTTCTTCAGGCAGATCATAGTCTTTGTGTATTACTTGCCATTCATCAATCATTTCACAAACTTTATTTACTGGCCCATCTAAGAAGGCTTGTTCTTTTTCGCTTAGTTTTGGTTTCGGATTACTTCTCAAAACCTCCCAGTTTGGATTTCCAGTAAATAATTCTGCATCCCACCATACATTTCCTGCTTCAATAGCCTCTTGTTCTGTTTTTGAGATTTTTGGCAATAAAGCTTTATAGATTCTTAGAATTCTTGCGCTGTAATAATTTTGTCTAATCTCAGGAATATTTAATGAAACGAGCAAACCAAAAGCAATCCATAATAAAATTAGATAGAACCCTCCTGGATCGCCAATTATTGTGTATGAAATTAATAAAACACCTAAGATTATTGTGCTTTCTCGCAATGGAATAGATCTATATGCAACAACTACAATCGTAGCTATTGTCAGCAAAAACCAAAAAACAAAACTTAACATAATACTCAATTAGTTTTTAATAGATTTTCTAATCATCTTTAGAGGTTGGACCGTGGATTCTACTACTTAGAATAGAAGTTGTCTAAGATTACAGTAGATGTTTAATTGCTTCTCGCTCTTCAAGCAGTTCTTCTTCACTAGCCTTAATTGATTCTAGGCTAAATTTATCTAAATCTAAGCCTTGAACAATAGAATATTTAGAATCTTTGCAAATAATTGGGTAGGAGAAAATTATTCCCTCCGAAATTCCATAACTGCCATCACTAGGTATTGCCATACTGACCCAGTCATCTTCTGAGCTTCCAAGTTCCCAATCTTTCATATGATCAATTGCTGCAGAAGCAGCTGAAGCTGCACTTGATAAGCCTCTAGCTTGAATAATTTCAGCCCCTCTTTTTTGGACTCTAGGAATAAAATCATTTTCAATCCAATCTTGGGCTAACATGCTTTTAGCTTTCTCAGAGCCAATGAGCGAATTTGTTATATCGGGATATTGAGTTGTGGAATGGTTGCCCCAAATTGCTACTTTTTTAATTTGGCTACTATGTGTATTTGTTTTCTTTGCAAGTTGAGCAATTGCTCTATTATGATCAAGACGCATCATTGCACTAAAGGACCTAGGATTTATGTCTGGAGCATTAGCTGATGCGATCAGAGCATTTGTATTTGCTGGGTTACCTACAACAAGGACTTTGATGTTCTTATTTGCATTGCGATTAATAGCTTTACCTTGAATTGAGAATATTTGTGCATTTTCTATCAGCAGATCACTTCGCTCCATCCCAGGACCCCGTGGTTTAGCCCCTACTAGGAAGGCAAAATCACTATCACCAAATGCTATAGAAGGATCATCTGTTATGGTAACTTCACCTAATGCTTTAAAAGCACAATCTTCTAATTCCATCGCTACACCCTTGAGAGCTTCTAGGGCGGGTTTTATCTCAAGAAGCTTCAGGTTAACTGTTGTTTCTTGTCCTAGAAGTTGCCCTGACGCAATTCTAAAAGCGAGTTGATAGCCTATTTGCCCAGCTGCTCCTGTGATTGTAATCGTTTTAGGCACTGATTTATAAAACCATTTAAATAATTATTTACTATCTTATTACTGAGAGTTATATGCTCTAACGGCTTCATTCCATTCAGCAGCAATTGCAGTTTCTTCCTCTATAGAGCCATCATGTTTTTTAACTATCATAGATACTAATTCATCATAATTTGCAGCATCAGTAGGTATTGTTGCCTCTTCTTCTAATAGGCAAGATCTATATGATTCTAGATCTGCTTGTAAGGTTTTAAATTTATCCATAACCTCTAGCATTTCATCCTTGGTTGAATTTGTTCCAGAAGGAATTACAAAATCTTTCTTAGGGTAAATGCATTCAGCATTAACATTACTCACGACTAATACAGGGACCATAGTGAGAGCAAAAATTATTATCTTTAAGTTTTTCATTTCTTCTCCTAAACTTCTTTTGTGCTTATTATTGTAATCTAACAAATATAGTAATTGTCATAAAATAATGAATAAAGTAGTAAAGATAAAAGAAGAAAATTCATTGAAGGATGTAATAGACCAAGCTTCAATAAATTTTAAATCAGTTGATCAGGGTATCGATATTCTAGCTTTTTCAGCTGCTATCAGAGCATTAGGACTTTCAAATAGAGATCTACAACCAAGAAAGTTGTCAAATTATATCCGATCGGGATATCTTCAAGTGCAATTAATTTGTTCGGTTATCTTATTTCAATTTAAGGGAGAAAGAGTTAGTAGAGATGAATTATATGACTCTATATGCAAAGTATTCCCAATGACAACATACTCTAATTTTAGAAAGATTCTAAGGGATGGTGTAGATAATGAAATCTTTATAAGAACTAGAAACAAAGAAGATTCACGGAGAACAAGTTATGCTCTTTCTGAAGAGATGCTAGGGCCTTTATGTGATTACTTTCTAAGTATTTTATCTGATTTTGGAAACTTATATTCAGAGGTTCTTGATGGCGATATTTCAGATAATGATATTCAAAAGCTTATATCAAGAATCGCAGATAATACAAAAATACGTTCTAATAAAGGTTCAACTGAAGAGTAGTATTCTTATAATGAAAAAAAGTTAAAAAATTAACTTAATTAATCTTTGACTTTACTGTTTAATCCACTAAAATTGCTGATCTTAGAAAACTTTAATCATTAATAGGTTATCGAAACTTGTAAAAAAATGATAAAAGTGTAATTCTATAAGCATAAATAAGACTGCATTTTAAGGTAAAGTATTATGGATTTTATGAAAAGAATAACAACTTACTTCACTGTTCTGGCTTTCACTCTTTCAGGGGCACCAATAGCAATAGCCTCAGAAGGCGATGAGGATGCTGGATCATTTGATGATCCAAATGCAGCCGATGATGCAACAGAAGAAGCTTCCTCAGCTAGTGAATCAGATTCAGGAGCTGCATCTGCAGGACCTGGAGCTGGAGTTTGGGTTGCTATAACAGGAGCAGTTCTAGGTCTTTTCAGTGGTGGCTCAAGTGAATTTACTACGCCATCAGGTAATCCTCCTGTAACTCCACCTACACCTACACCTACACCTACACCGACGCCTACACCGACGCCGACGCCTACACCGACGCCGACGCCTACACCGACGCCGACGCCTACACCTACACCACCAGTAGTAGGTACATCAGCGTCTACTACATCAGCTTCAACTGGTACAACAGGTACTGGAACTTCAACAACGGCTACTTCAACTACTAGTTCCTCTACTACCACAACAAGTACGAGTACAAGTACGTCTTCCTCTTCTAGTTCCAACTAAGCTAGAAAGAATAGATATCTTTTTTTAACATAGATATTATGTTTCGTAGTTTATTTAGATCTCAAAGAGATCTGGTATTTGATATGAAAAACAAGACTATATATCTCCTAACTTTGTTAGTAGTTGCTAACTTTCCGGCTTATAGTTTTTCTCAAGAAGATGATAATCTCTCATCTCAAACTGCATATGGCGGTGTTGGTTTGATACAGCATCCAACTGCTAGGTTTCATGAAGATGGCGAATTTCTTTTTGGTGTTTCTACAGACTTGCCATATAACAGACTTTTTTCAAAGATGCAGTTTTTCCCATGGCTTGAGGCTGTGGTTCGCTATTCTGAAGGAACGTATAGCCCATATAATCCTGGTAGCAAGCAAACATGGAAAGATAAAGGTTTAGATCTGAAGGTAAAATTATTAGAAGAATCAGATAAAATTCCGGCATTAGCAATTGGCATCATTGACTTGGGAGGAACTGGGACATTTTCTTCAGAGTATTTAGTAGCGTCTAAGAAAATTAATAATTTTGATTTAACTCTTGGTTTAGGTTGGGGGCTTTATTCAGGCGAAGCTCAAATATCTAATCCTATAGGAGTTTTTTTTGATTCTTATAATACTAGAGGAGGCAGATCAGGAGGGAAAGGGGGAACCTTAAATCTCAACAAATATTTTACAGGCGATAAAGTTTCAGTTTTCGGAGGCATAGAATATTTCACTCCAATTGAGAACTTATCTTTAAAAATTGAGTATGATTCTACCAATTATTGGCGACCTTTAGGGTGCAAAAATCCAAAAGACTTTGACGATCATTGTGAAGGGTCAGTGCCCAGAAAAGTTAAGCTTTTTGAAGAAGATAGCGAACTCTTTTCAGTTGATTCTAGAATTAATTATGCTTTCAACTACAGGTTAAATATTGGTGAGAGTGACCGCGTTGATCTATCTCTTGGTGTTAACAGAGGGAATACTATTTATGCTAGTGCTTCAATTCATACAAATTTAAATTATGTCCCTAAGACCAGGTTTGTTATTCCAAAAGAACAGCTTAATACCCCTTATCTTAAGCCTTTTAATGAGCTTAATTCAGAATGGAAAGATTACCTTTCAAACTTAATAATGTGGCAACTTGCTAACGAAGGTTTTATAACTGATAGCTTAATTTTTAATGGCGATGAAATGCAGGCTATTGTAAGACAAGGGAGATTCAGGAAGGCAATCAATGCAATAGATCTTGCAAGTAGAGTTCTTGCTAATAATTCACCTACTAATATTAATAAGATATCCATTATTAATATTGATGATGGAGTGCAAACATACAAGGCTAGTGTTGATAGAAGAACTTTGGTTGATGCCGTTTTAAATGGCCCTCTAACAGAAGACAAAGTGACTTTTAATGAGCCAGATATTTTGCAAAACGAATATAAAGTTATAGAAAATGATTATCTTTATCCCAAGTTTTACTGGTCTATAAAACCTCATGCTCTGGGAACGCTGCAACATCAGATAAAGTTTTATTTTTATCAAATAGAGGCACTACTAAACACAAGATATCAGTTTAGCCGTGAATTATCTTTAAACACAGATGTAGGTATAGATATTCTTAATAATTATGATAAATATGTATGGCATATACCAGATGGCAAGCTTCATCATGTTAGACAGGATAGAAGAAAATATTTAACAGAGGGTCAGAGTGGTCTAAGAAGAATGTCATTAGACTATATTAAAGATATCACAGGAAATATTAAGGCAAGAATGTCCTTAGGGTATTTGGAATGGATGTATGGAGGAGTTGGAGGAGAGATTCTGTATTTATCAGATAGCAGACATTGGGGGGTTGGATTTGATGCTTATTGGGTCAAGCAGAGAGATTTTGATCAGAAATTTGGTTTTCAGGATTACGATGCATTTACTGGTTTTATGACAGTTTATTATGATTTGCCATTTTATGACCTTAGGCTTAAGGGTAAAGTTGGTAGATTCTTAGGCCAGGACAAAGGTGTAAACCTGGATCTATCAAGGAGATTTAAGAATGGAGCCAGAATTGGTGGAATAGTTTCCTTAACAAACTGTGACCCTGGTTGTGTTGGTGAAGGTGCATTCAATAAATGGATATATTTTAGTTTACCAATGGATTCATTTTTTTCTAATTCTCAATCAAGAGGAAGAGCCAACTACGCATGGAGTCCTTTGACCAAGGATGCTGGTACACAGGTTGAAAATGGCAGCTTATATGAATTATGGACACAAACAACTGATGAAATAGATGTTCTTAGGAGAAAGGAATTCTCTTTTAAGAAAATATTTAGAGGTTTTTCCACATCACCCAAGAGTAAGAGTTCCTAGTTCATTTGATCAATAGCTATAAAAATAATACCTTTGAGAATATTCCAAATTCTGAATTGAGAAAAATTCTATTTTTGGGATTATCAGGTATAGAAAAAGAATCCTTGAGGGTTACTAAATCAAAAGTTTCAGAAAAAGATTTTTTAATATCACTAGGATCATCGCTCTTTAATAAATATATTACAACTGATTTTTCTGAATCATTATTTGAGTTTATAACTCCCCCATTTAGTGATAATAAAAAAGTGTTGGAGAGCTTGGATAACATCCACCATTTTGTTTCTAAAAAATTTAGCGAAGACACTCTTTGGCCTTTTAGTATGCCGCCTGATGTTAATTCTAATTCTGAAATACCAATTGCAAATTATGGCAATTCAAATTTAGCAAAATTTAAAATGACATATAGAAGAGGTCTTTCAAATAGATATGGCAGAAAGATGCAGGCTATAGCAGGTATACACTTCAATTATTCTTTTCCAGATATGCTATGGGAGCTTATTTTTCCAGATACTGATAATCAAAGCTTAAAAAAAGTACAAAAATCTGAGTTTTATTTTTCATGTATTAGGAATATTCATAGAATGAATTGGTTATTACTTTACATATTTGGAGCATCTCCATTTCTTGGAAAGCAATTTACAGATTCTGAGGATTTACCTTTTGAGAAATATAAAGACTTCTTTTTTTTGCCTTTCGCAACATCTCTAAGAATGAGTAATTTGGGTTATCAGAATCTAGGTCAATCTAATATAAAAGTTTCAATTAATTCAATGGATCAATATTTGCATGATCTTTTAAATGCCACATCAACAATAAATAATAAATTTGTTGAAATATTCGAAAACTCGAATGAAACTCTCCCTCAAATTAATGCTAATTATCTTCAGATTGAAGACGAATACTATTCTGCATGTAGACCAAAAAGCAATCTGACTGATAATCTAAGATTGATCTCAAAACTTAAAAAATCAGGTGTTGATTATTTAGAGCTAAGATCAATTGATCTTAATCCATTTATTAAGACTGGAATCGATAAGGATTCATTGGATTTTCTAGAAGCATTTATTATTTATTGTGGAATAAAACAGAGTCCAAATATTCTTTCTGACGAAATGAAGGAAATAGAGGATAACAACTTAATTGTTGCTTTAGAAGGACGAAAACCTGGATTAAAGCTTAAAAGAAATGGAAAAAAAATATCTTTACAAAACTGGGCAAATGAAGTTATTGAAGAAATGCAGGAAGTTATGGAAATTATAGGTTTAAAAGGTGAGCAAATCAGTCATATCATTCAATCTATAGATGACTCTAATGAAACTCTTTCTGGTAAATTACTAAACTCGATTATGGAAAGTAAATTAGGTTTTCATGAAATGGGAGAGAGTATAGCCAAAGAAAATATGTCTTATTATCAGCAATCAAGCATAAATGATAACTCAGACTGGGGTCTGCTAGATTCTGAGGTTAGAGAATCAATAGATAAGCAAAAAAAGTTTGAAAAAAATGATAATCAAAGCTTTGAAGAATATCTTGAAGAATACTTTAGTAGTTAAATAAGCTTTAATGTTTCATCAGTTCTCTTAGGTCAGATTTTTCATCTATTATTAGCTGTTCTGGTATTACTGCCTTCTGTTCTATTAGTTTCTTTCCTATTACAAAATCTTTAGGTTTGTTTACACAGTCAACAGCAATTATTTTGTCTGATCGCACATAAAATACTGAGAAGGATTCGTTTTCTTCAGACCCCCTTATAATTGCTTCTTCATAACCCTCATTCAATCCAGCCATTTGAAGTTTAATGTTATACTGATCTGACCAGAACCAAGGTACTTGATGATAGGGCTTAGGGTTTCCTATTAAATATTGAGCTACAGATAATGCTTGCTCTACTGCATTGTGAACAGATTCTAGCCTAACTCTTCTTTTATAAATTTTGTTGTAATGATTTGCACAGTCTCCTATTGCGAATATATCTTTATTCGAAGTAATACAATTCTCATCAACTAAAATACCATTTTCGCAATCAAGACCAGCCTCTCTGGCAATATCTATAGCAGGATCTACCCCAATACTGACAATAACTTCGTCACCAAATAGTTCTTGGCCATTATCAAGTCTTACTTTCTTTTTTTCTTTTGTAATTGATATATCATCGACAGCATTATTTAGGCTAAATTTCACACCTTCCTTTTTGTGCTTATATTCAAAGAAATCTGCAATATCTTTCGAGGTTACTCTACTTAAAACTTTTTTATCGCTCTCTATAATGGTTACAGATTTATTTTTTTTGACTGCTACGGAAGCTACCTCTAGGCCTATATATCCAGCACCTATGATAATTAACTCTTTATTTTTATTAAGTTGGGGCTTTAATTTTATTGAATCATCTATAGATCTTAGATAATGAATCTCGCTATCAGGAACTAGGGTATTTATCTTCTTTGGTTTGGCGCCAGTGGCAAGAATAAGCTTCTTATAATTTATAAGTATACGACCATTTTCTGAAATTAATGTTTTTTTAGAAAGGTCAATGCTGTCTATTTTTATATTATTTTTAAGTTCTACGTTGTTTTTTTTATAAAAGTCATCCTTTTTTAACAGAAGGCTTTCTATTTTAACTTCATCTTTAATTATCCCTTTTGATAGAGCTGGCCTCTGATAAGGCGAATATTTCTCTTCACTAATAATTAATATTGAGCCTTCAAATTTTAACTTTCTTAAAAATATTCCAAGCTGTCCTCCAGAGTGTCCTCCGCCTAAAATAACAACATCATAATTCATTGGATTCAGGGTTAGTACAAATCTATTTATTTTATTTGTTCAGTGAAAACTGTTTTTAGTTCGTTTATCGCTTCATTAGCGATATTTTTTTCTTGGTTATACCATATTGGAAGACAAACATGAGAATCTATAATTTCTTTAGATTCTCCTAAAGCATAGTCATAGACTTTTGAGGTTACTTTTTTTAATCCTTTATATTGTTCCCTAACACTCTCCTGATCACTGGAGAGAATAAATTTGTAATAATTGCCTTTATTATTTTCGTCTTGTTTAATAAATTCTAATCCTAATAACTCACAACACTCAATATATTCTTTTGCGATCAATTGTTTGTTGGAGATAATTTCTTCTACCTGCCTTAAAACCCCTGTCAATACTAAAGCCTGTAATTCAGATTGCCTTATATTATTGGCAACTTCTAACTTTCTATCAAAACGATCATACATAATATATTTTGATGCGAGTTCACCAAGTTCTTCATTGTTAGTGACTATCATTCCCCCTTCGCCACTGAATATTGCTTTGGTGCTGTAAAACGAGTACACACCTGCATCACCATAACTTCCAGTATGCTTATTATTCATAACTGCCCCATAACTGTGAGCACAGTCTTCGAGGAGCAAAATATTTTCTCTACTACAATATTCTGCAATTTCCTCTATCCATGGATTAGTTATCCCTCCTATATGGCTTAATAATATGATCAACCTGTTTTTTGATTTTCTATCTAGCTGTTCTACACCTTTTTTTATCATTGAGATATTAGGAACAAGGAAAATTGTGTCACAATCAATTACCCCTTTAATTTTGAGTCCAGCAGCATTGACCATCGTTAAAACACCATACATAGTGTTTGATTGAATCAGAACACAGTCTCTTTTGTATAAATGATTCATCAGCTGCATCATAGCAACCATTCCGGTTCCATTTGAAGAGACGGGGACAGCATGCTCGATGCCTGTAAATTGTCTTACTAAATTTGAGCTTTCTTTATTCCATTTACCTTCTGCAAGCGCACCTTCTTTGAATATTTCTTTATAGTGATCTTCGAAGAACTTTATGGATTTTTTTGGAAGTTTAATAGATCCCATAATTATCCTTTTTTATTAACAATCTTTTGATATTGATGAGGAGAAATCGTTACATTGTTATTTTGATTACCCTTATTATTGAGATTAATCTTATACTTTTTATATGGGTTTCTCATGGAAACCTTCCTATAAAACTCGACTGCCATGCTGAATGCCAATGAAAACTTCCCAGGTACCAGCGTCCATATTCCAGTTTCTTCATGATTAATAATATTATATATGTAGCTTCTGTCCTCATTCTTGAAGAGAAATTCTGTTTTTGTTCCTATATATGAGTCAATGGGCTCTAGACTGGGGTTAATTTTCTTATTTTCCTTTATGATATATTTTATGTATGGCTCACATTCTTCAATTGTTTTGAAAGATATTCCACCCAGCATCGCTACCCCATCCCCTTTATAGATTGAATTAATGCAGGTTGAAGGGAAATAATCTAAGTTAACAAAAGATCTTTTTTCTTCTTTAATGTTTTTGGCTACAACTATTGGGGCATATGTATCGAAAAAGTCAGCTTCAAGAAATTGAATTATATTTTTTGAGTTAGCAAGAACTAAATTTGTGCAGTTGATTTTATGTAATGACCCACTCTCGCTTACATCTAGAGTATAGCCTTTATTTGTTTTTCTAATTTTCTTTAATTCAGCATTATTTTTGATTCTAAGACCATTGCTTTCAGCAGCATTGAGAAGATCCTTAATAATTAATCGTGAATCCATAAGATGGTCTGCTGTTTCGACTTCAAAGAAATCATTTTTATTTGATATAAGTTTTATAAAGTAAGTTGGAATTTTTGATAGATAATCTGAGAATTTAATTTTTGTTTCCCCAGCTCTTCTTCTCAACCAGTCATGTTCCTTGATTTTTTTTATTAATGAGATTGATCTAGCTACACCTATAATCCAAGGAAATACCCAACGCCTATTTTTTAGTTTAAATCTAAAGGTTATTTTCTTGTCAGAAAACCATCCGTCTCTATCTATTAATATTCCTTTTTCAGACTTCGAGAGATTCATATTTTCAAAATCTGAATAATACTCTAAAAGATCATCTAGCCCGCCAAGCACATAACGAAGAGCTTTATTAAGACCTGGAAAGAGAGTGTACAAGGAGCCAAAGTGCATCCATTCATGAAAAACAGCACTTGTGTCACTAGCCAATTCTTCTTCTTTTTCTAGCAGAGTTACTTGATGACCATGCCTGGTTAGTATTTCAGCAGC